>NZ_JAEPBH010000001.1 GCF_016632365.1 Tenebrionibacter intestinalis
TCCCTCAAAGTGATCTACTATTCCGCGCAGCTATTTAGAGATAAGACATACTGAGGTTCGTATAGCGTGGCTGCTAAATCGGTGCTTTTGCTGCTTTTTCTTCTGCGCGAATGGCGGCTATTTTTCCCAAAATATAATCTTCAATATCAGCAGCAATCCAAAAACAGGCGGCAGGGCGCTTAACGCTGTAATATCGGTTGCGTCTTTAATCAGCATTGCGTCGGATGCAAACAATAGCAGGAAAGCGATTATGTGAAATACCTTTACTGGAATACAGTAATAATAAACGCGCCCAGGCCAATCTTCATCATATGGTCGGGCATGTAAGCCTGGGCGTATAAACCAACGGGGATACCGGCAAAAGAAAACAGAATCATACCACCGCCGATTTCCAGTTCTTTTCTTTGCGTGACAGCCATGTAGCATAAATCGCCGTGGCCGTACCGACCATTACCGACATCGGCGCCGCTATTTTTAACGCCAGCTTAGCCCAGACAGGGAATAATCAACAGCAAATTGGCTATTCGGCGGCGCGCTATCTGATTGATACCGGCTGCGCTGAGGTGGCTTATTACCACAAAGAAGGAAAAACTCCGTTTTTTCCTTCTTTGTCAACAAACTGAACACCGCATTATTTTGGGGGTCATCCAGAGTGTGGCTGAAACGTTGCGCGTCTGCCTTTTTGCTGGCGTGAGCATGGTTTACAGGGCTGCTGGCAGACCGATATTCTCTGTTTTTTATATCGTATCAGGTGTGCGGTGTTCAGCACTTTTTACCAGACGGCCAGGGGACTTTCCTTATGGCAACGATATTTATTCTTCGCTTTACACGCCTTTTAATAACGCGCGGTGTGGTTTTACAAGGGGAGTTATCAGGAATGGCTATTTTTTGCACATTTAAGGTGTGTTAATATTGTACACTCTTTCATCCGATCCCTGAGGAATTATGGACACTGATTTAACCGCCACCCGCCTTGCTTTTGAATTTTTACGCCGTGAAAAAGAGTCGCTTACCCCTGCCCAGTTTCTCACCCGGGTGCGCCAGTTGCGTCTGGAATTTGAAGACCTGATGGAGCTGACTTCTTCTGAGTTGATAGAAGAGATCTCTTTCGCTTATCGCCTGGGTATTCATTAATTTCTGTTTTCGCTCTGCATGCCAGGCTTTTTGTTCGTTACCGCATCTCAGAAGATGTTTCATCAGACAGGGCGAAGACATTAGGCTTAGCAAAGCAGGCGCGCCCGGTTTTTTCGATTTATTTTTAATCGTTAAAGATGCGGCGTTTCGTGTATTTTTCATCGTGTCCGTTGGCACTTACACCATTTGATAAAAATCACAAAATGCCGCATAGTGCCGCCTTCGTTAACCTTACCGCCGTTTTCCATGACGCTTTATCAACATATGCTGGTTTTTTATGCGGCGATGGCCGCTATTTCTGCCGTCATCACCTTTTTTCTTGCCCGGGATCGGCTGAGCATAAAATTGTTAAGCGCGGCGTTGATTGGGGCAACCTGGCCTGTGAGTTTTCCCGTTGCTTTGTTGTTCGCTCTGTTTTAATGGGGCTGAACTCGTATGTGGCGTGGCTTTTTCATCGCTTCGGCTGCCGCGGCTATTTCATTTTGACCATTTAACATGCATCAACCTTCCCCCGCAGCGAATGCGGACTAAAGGCGTGCCGGCCTGCGCCGCTGCCTGCTTTGGCAGGGCAGATTACGCTTAACTGAAGCGAATAAAGCGCGCGGCAGGCGTTCGTTGCAAACGCCATACATCAAGAAATTGCCTCGGGTTTGATAGCCACAAAGCGCGTAAGTCTCCATGTTGCTCGGTATGGATACTTTCGCCGCGCCGCCTTGCGGTTGGTATCAGGGAAGCCTGGGCGCATGCGGAACGCTGTAAGTTTAACAATGTAAAAACATAAGAGGCTTAAATCCTGCTCCCAGGCGTGTTTATGCGCTACAGACTACAGGGCGGCGCGTTCTCTCACCGGTAAAACGATGGTAGAGTTTGGGCAAATTATTCCAGGGGAAGCGATAATGGAACAACCCGATTTCACATACGGGAGGCGGATACCTGCAGCACACCAGGCAGAAGAAGCGGTTGCGCAGGATAAAGAACGCGCGCTGGCTGAGCAGGTATTACAGATTTATGATGTAAAGACCGTCGTTGAAAAACTCAACGCCGCAGGCGGCGACTGGAGCCGTGAATCTTTTCGGCGCTGGTATGAAGGTAAATCGGCGCGCCGCAGTCTTATTGAGCGTGAGAAGGTTATTCTGCAGGCGCTCTTGCCGCCACCGCCTGCGCATCACGGCCGTTACGCCTTTCGTTTTATCGATCTTTTCGCTGGTATCGGCGGTATTCGCCACGGTTTTGAGGCTATCGGCGGGCAGTGCGTTTTTACCAGCGAATGGAATAAGCATGCGGTACGCACTTATAAAGCGAACTGGTACTGCGACCCCCGGGCGCACCGCTTTAATGAAGATATTCGCGACGTCACGCTCAGCCATCGCCCGGAAATTAACGACGAGCAGGCAAGTGAGCATATCCGGGCGCAGATACCGCAGCATGATGTGCTGCTGGCGGGCTTTCCATGCCAGCCTTTTTCTCTGGCGGGCGTTTCCAAAAAAAACGCGCTGGGCCGCGCTCACGGGTTCGCCTGTGAAACGCAGGGAACGCTCTTTTTCGATGTAGCGCGCATTATCTCCGCCCGGCGCCCGGCTATTTTTGTACTGGAGAATGTTAAGAACCTCAAAAGCCATGATAAGGGAAATACGTTTCGCATTATCATGCAGACGCTGGATGCGCTGGGTTATGACGTGGCCGATGCCGATATTAACGGGCCGGACGACCCAAAAATTATCGATGGACGTTATTTTCTGCCGCAGCATCGCGAGCGTATTGTGCTGGTAGGCTTTCGTCGTGATACGGGGCTTAGCCGAGGGTTTACGCTGCGTGAACTGCCCGCATATTATCCGGCGCGTCGCCCGACCTTCGGTGAACTGCTGGAAGACAGGGCGCCGGAAAAGTACATTCTGTCCCCGATGCTGTGGCGTTATCTTTATCAGTACGCCAAAAAGCATCAGCAGAAGGGCAACGGTTTTGGTTTTGGCATGGTCGATCCGACTAACCCGGGCAGCGTGGCGCGCACGCTTTCTGCTCGCTATTACAAAGATGGCGCGGAAATTTTGGTCGATCGCGGTTGGGATAAAGCGCTGGGCGAGCGCGATTTTGACAACGCAGCTAATCAACAGCATCGCCCGCGGCGTCTGACGCCGCGCGAGTGTGCCAGGCTTATGGGGTTTGAAGCGCCGGGAAGCGCTGATTTTCGTATCCCGGTATCAGATACCCAGGCCTACCGCCAGTTTGGCAACTCGGTAGTGGTGCCAGCGTTCGCGGCCGTGGCGCAACTGCTGCAAAGCCGGATTTTACAGGCCGTGGAGCAGCGTGGAGAAACCTGATGGCAGACGTTCACAGCAGGGCCGTGCGAAGTAAAAATATGCGAGCTATCGCCACGCGTGATACCGCCATTGAGCAGCGGCTGGCTGCGCTGCTGGCGGAACGGGAAATACCGTTTCGCACGCAGGATGCCTCGCTTGCCGGAAAGCCCGATTTTGTGCTGGATGACTGGCGCTGCATTATCTTCACGCACGGCTGTTTCTGGCATCATCATAACTGCTACCTTTTCAAAGCGCCCGCCACCCGCACGGCGTTCTGGATGGAAAAAATTGACGGCAATGTGGCGCGCGATCGCCGGGATATTACGCGTTTGCTGGCGGAAGGATGGCGTGTGATGGTGGTGTGGGAATGCGCCCTGCGCGGGCGCGAAAAGTTGAGTGACGACCGCCTTTTTGAGCGCCTGGAAGAGTGGATTTGCAGCGGTGGCGCGTGGGCGGAAATCGACGCGCGTGGTATTCACGTTTCCCGGGCGACGGAGCCGTAATTATTTCCTGTCTTTGCTGCGTTTACTTACCAAAGAGATGGCAAACCGAACTGCAAAAATAGCGATAGCGGCGCCAGCTATTTATTTGTGCCCGAACGCGCTGCGCGCGCTCGCCGCTCAGCCGTAAAATCATCCCGGCGCTCATCGTCTCAATCGCCTCCGCTTACCGTGCCGTCGCGATGTCGAAAAGACATACGTATGTTCTGCAACGGCGGCGAGCTTTCCCGGCCGGGATGGCGCAAACCAGGCAGAGCGTTGGATGCTATGCAGCGTAAACAGCGCGCCTGCGCCCGAAACGCATATACCTTACCGGGTAACAGGACACTGTAAACGCGTGTGGCGTATGAAGTCTGCGCCAGTAAAGCCGTTTATTTTCCATGCGCGCGTTGTTGGTTTCCGCTACCTTACTTTTGCTTCATACTTAGCGGGAATTTAACAAAATAGAAAGGAAGGTTATTTTGGCCGGAAGTAGTTTATTAACGCTGCTTGATGATATCGCCACGCTGCTGGACGATATCTCTGTTATGGGAAAACTGGCGGCGAAAAAGACGGCGGGCGTATTGGGAGACGACCTCTCGCTTAACGCGCAGCAGGTTAGCGGCGTACGTGCTAACCGTGAGCTGCCGGTTGTGTGGGGGGTGGCGAAAGGATCGTTTGTCAATAAACTGATCCTGGTGCCGCTGGCGCTTATTATCAGCGCGTTTGCGCCCTGGGCTATTACGCCGCTGTTGATGATTGGCGGCGCGTTTTTGTGCTTTGAAGGTGCAGAAAAAGTGTTGCACAGCTTTCAGGCGCGCGGCAAAAAACACGATCCCGAGGCGCGCCAACAGCGGCTGGAAGCGATTGCCACGCACGATCCGAAGACGTTTGAGCGAGATAAAATTAAAGGCGCTGTGCGTACCGACTTTATTTTGTCGGCGGAAATTGTGGCCATTACGCTGGGGATTGTGGCTGATGCGCCGCTGCTCAACCAGGTGCTTATTCTTTCCGGTATCGCCATTCTGGTTACGATAGGCGTCTATGGCCTGGTGGGGGTGATAGTCCGGCTGGATGATATGGGCTATTGGCTTGTCGAGCGTACCTCGTCGCTGTCGCGAGCGTTGGGTAAAGCGCTGCTGGCGACGGCGCCGTGGCTGATGAAAGCGCTGTCCGTGCTCGGTACCATTGCGATGTTTTTAGTCGGGGGCGGTATTGTGGTACACGGTATCGCGCCGCTTGGCCACGCCGTTGAAAACCTGGCAGCCCAGAGTGGCGCGTTGATGGCGCCGGTGTTGCTCGTGCTCATAAATCTTGCGTTGGGGTTAATTATAGGCGGTATAGTCGTATTGATTGTGAACGGCATTAACAGCCTGCGCGGTAAAGCGGCGCATTAAACGTTAGCGAAATACCTGCAATGGTCCGGGCAAACGCCGTTTTTCCTGGCTACTCTTAGAGGTTATTAACCTCTGAATAACAGGAGACGGCAAAATGCGTTTTACTATTGGTGATGAGGTCAGGCACACAAACGGCGCTCAGCGCATGATTGTTACCGGCGTTGCCAGCGGCATGGTTGAGTGCCGCTGGTACGACGGCTATACCGTGCAGCGCGAGGCGTTTCGTGAAGATGAATTATACCCTGCGGGTTGCGCAGCAGAGGTTCAGGCGTAACGCCTGGGGTTTTTTATCAAGTCGGCATGGATTTACATGCTGGTTTTTTGCATAAAGGTGGTGTTAATGATGGGTTGATGGTGGTTTTATGGTTTGTTACTCCTGATTTTATTAATAATAAAGCATTTTATTGGGGATGAAGCGTAAAAATCTGGCAGAATAGCAGCGTTACATAAGCGTTTCCTGCCACAGTAATAGCGTCTTCGCCAGAGTGTTCTTAAATATCAGGGAGGGGGGTCGTGTCTACGGACCGAAACCAGCAACAAACAGGTATTATCAAAAAACCGCGTAGAGTCGTTAATATTTGCTTTATTGTGGTATTTCTCTGCTCCACGCTTTTAACATGGCGCGAAATGGTCGTGCTGGAAAATGCGTACATAGCCTCACAGCGCAATGTGCTGGGGAATCTTGCCACATCGCTGGATCGTCACCTCCAGCACAGCATTGATAACCTTTTTTTTTACCGCAATACCATGCGTTATGCATTGCAGTATCCTATTTCAACCGATAAATCACGCCAGGCCATTACGGAATTTAACAATAAACGCGGGCTGACGCACTGGCAAATTCGCCTTGATACGGACCGCAGTATGCCGATAAACGGCGTATCTGACACAATGGTCGAGAGTGATTCGCTGCTAATACGCGACGAGGCTACTCTCTATAATGAGTTGAGCGCGGCGCTGGAGCTCAGCTACATTCTACAGTTGTCGGACACCCGCAAAACGCTTCAGTTTCGTACTTATTATGTATCGCGTGCGGGTTACTTCATTTCCAGTATGCTCTCCCCCAACAGTGACGCCCTGATTAGTCGATACTATCGCCATATTTCACGATCTTACTTTACGCACCATGACAAAAGGCAAAATCACGGGCGCGGCGTGCGCTGGGAACACAGTAGCGATCCGAGTCGAGGTGGTGAAGAGGTGATAACCGCCAGCGTGCCGCTGGATTATAATAACCGCTGGTATGGCGTGCTGGCGATGGACTTTACCATCGCGGCTATGAATAAATTCCTCGTGAGTGTGCTGCCGGAGGAGGAGGAAGGGGCCATTATTCTTTATGACAAAAAATTTAATGTCATTACCGCTACCCGGCCCGATGAGGATAAGCCCCTGTTCACGCCGGGCCAACTGGCGCAAATTGCGCAGGGAATGGAGAAAGGCAACACTGGCGAAATCAGATTTAACAGTAATTTCGTAACATGGAGCAAGCTTAACGCCTTTGACGGCGTATTGATAAAAACGCACACGCTGGATGAAACGGTTCGCGGTGAATTTGGGCGTATCAGTATTGTGCTGGCGCTGTTATGGCTGCTGTTTACCCTGATGCTGCTTGGTTCATGGATAGTTATTCACCGCCTGGTGAATAATATGATGTCGCTTCAGTCCCGCCTGGCCTGGCGTGCGAATTACGATACCCTGACCCGCCTGTATAATCGCGGCGCATTCTTTGAGCAGGCGCAGGCGCTGGCGGCGCGGTGTAAACTGCACGATCAGCCAATTTCCGTTATTCAGTTCGATCTGGATTATTTCAAAAGCATCAACGATCGCTTTGGTCATGACGCCGGCGACAGAGTACTAAGCCATGTGGCAGGCATTATCAGCCATGCCCTGCGCGGAGAAGATATAGCAGGCCGCGTTGGCGGTGAAGAGTTCTGCGTGGTGCTGCCTGGCGCCACGCTCGCTCAGGCTGGAGACGTTGCCGAGCGCGTGCGTGAGCGCTTTAATCATAAAGAGTTGCTTATCCGTAACGGCACCACGCTGCATATCAGCGCGTCATTCGGCGTTAGCGCATCCCGGGAAGACAACGGCTACGATTTTGAGTGTTTGCAAACTATTGCCGACAGACGTTTGTATAAAGCGAAGCAGAGCGGCCGTAACCGCGTCTGTACCCGCGGTTAATGCTTTCGCGTCTGCGTAGCGGCCTAATCCTTAGCGGAAATCGGGTAAGCTGCGTTATACCAACGCAGACCGAACTGAAGCTCTGACGCCAGGCTCGGGCAGTGGGAAGACTACGTAAAATCAACATGTCAGCAATACTTATTATATTCATAGTATGTATATATATAACTAAATGTATTTTTTTTATAAATATAAAGCTTGTTTTGTAAAACCTTTGCGGATATGTTTAACGTTCATCAGATTTCCCTGATGTAGCGAATCATTAAGTGCTTCTTGCTTCAGGCAAGCTTACATCCCGGCCTTGCGCCGGGATGCTTTTTGTGGCTGATACCTGAAAAAATCTATCGGTTGATCTCTGATACGCTGAAGTCGTGAATGTCCAGTTCAAATGCCTCTGCCAGCGCGTCCCAACTGCCAAACGTTCTTCCGTTCACCCTGACCTGATCGGGATTATCCACGTTATCCGGAAAGTACACTTCGTGTTCCGCGATTTCACTGATGGCCGCCAGCAGCGCATCCACATCTACGCCAACTTCGTGATGTACTGTTTCGCTGTGCGCTTTTCCTGTTGTCATCGTTGCCTCCACCCAGATTTGAGCCCGATAATAAGTATAGACGCTGCCGCCTGGCGCAATATGCGACGCTTGCGCGCTGGCAGGGATGAACAACTTAAGCCATACCTTTACAATGCAATGCTGTTGCTCCGGTCAGCGGGGCGGAGAAACAAAAGAGGTTGACGTATGAAGGTGAGCGATAAAGTAACGGTAAAAACGGATGGTGGCCCGCGTCGTTCTGGCGTGGTGCTGGCCGTGGAGCCATTCAGCGAGGGTACCATGTACCTGGTTTCCCTTGAGGATTATCCTCTGGGGATCTGGTTTTTTAATGAAACGGGCCATGCGGACGGGATATTCGTTGAGAAGGCGCAGTAGGGGCGTGACGCGCGTCTCAGGCCGGGGACGCGCCGGGTCGTTTTACTTATCGCTGGCGCGGCGCCCGCAGAGCAACCCCGCCCACGACACGTCGCAGAAGCGGGTAAACGCCTGTACCCGAGTCCCGGCCGGCCCCCGGGGTTAGCGACTGCAGGCAAAGCCCGGCGTTACCCGCGCATATTGACATAAATTCCGGCGGTGACGTTATCCTTAAGCCGTGCAACGTGGTAAATTACCTGTCTGTTATGCGTTTTTATTTTCTTTTTACTATTACCTTTATGGGATGATCCTGTTTAGGCTTTAATTTCCATCTGGGTATAAATTTGTACGGTATCCTGCCCCGACATCCTCAGTCTTAACTTTATCGATTCCGTTCGGCTTAACGATAGCGTGGATGAATTAGTGCATGAGCGCCGTTGCCCGGCCTGCGATAAAAAGTTTACGGAATATTATCAAGGTCTGCTGGTTTTAAATTTTTTGAACTGAACAACAGTTTTTTAATGACAAGTAAGGAATGTTGGTATTAGGCGTGGAAACAATGAATAAAGTTTTTTTGGGGGGGGGGAATTGCCTGTTTAATGTGCTGGCTTTGTTGAGCGACATAAATACATTAAACCGCATTAATAAACACCCCGTGTGGCGGCTCAATAACATAAGTATGTGGCAGTTAATTCTTTAATTTTATAGGATAATATGCCGCTTACGTACACCGCGCTAAGCAAGTAGACCGTTAACACGGGCCGGGTATAGCTGGCTACATAAGGCCATAATTATTATTAATATAGCTTGCCCTCACTAAAACTATAATCCGCTAAAAAATATGGAGAAAATATTTTAATGCGGCACCGGGGGTTATGCTTTCTCTGTTAATTTCAGAAGAAATATAATGATCCTGTGCTAAAAATTGTATTCAGGCGCTAAACGCTATCCCGTATTTCGCAGTATATTTTATCGGGAGTTTCTTAAGATGCCGTAAATATGTTATGGGTTTGCATGGATGATAAATTCTGCTGCTTATCAGATATAAATTGTCAGTGATAACTTTCTGTAATTAGAAAAAGCTTTGTCAGGGTAATAAAGAGAAGGAGGGGCAAAATAACCGGATAGTTATTCACGTTTAATAATTTGCAGGAGTATGTGTCAATAAAACAATTTAAAGCTTATCTGATTTTCTGTACGACTTGCTCTGAGAATGGGGGATAAGAAACGCGCCGGGTTACTGTTTGCCGTCCGGGGACGTACGGCAAACAGGCGTTATGGCTATGCTATCGCCTTTAACGTTGGATTAGGTAGCGAATCGTCGGGCCGTCCTGCTGGATATCCAGCACGGTATAGCCGTGGCTGCGGGCATCCAGTGGTATTGCATTGATTGACTGCGGACAGTCGCTAATTACTTCCAGTATTTCGCCTTTTTTCAGTTGCGGCATTGCCTCCAGCGTGGCGACGGCGGGGTAGGGACAAGGCTCGCCCGTCATGTTCAGGCGATAATCAGGAACAACGTCTTTCATGTGTTCTCCTCGGACGTTTGAGCGGCGGGGGCGGGGGCGCGGCGAAAAAAGCGTTTCTCCTGGACAATTATGAGCGCCAGGGCGAACAACAGCAGCAGGTACGTGACCAACAGACCGCCGAACGGGCCGAACGTATTCAGTAGGTTGATTTTATCCCAGCGGGTGGCAAGCGTCGGTGAGAGCGCATCCCAGTAATAGGCCAGAATGGTTGCCCCGATGATGTTACCCAGCCCGACCCACCAGTAATGTACCTGACCTTCCACGGCGCGGTACATCCAGCCGGTTTCACAGCCGCCCGCCAGCACAATGCCGAAGCCAAACAGCAGGCCGCCGATAACCGCATTCGGGCCTGCCCACATAATTTTAGGCTCTGCGCCAAGCTGTACGTAGCTGAAGATGCCGATAGCGCTTACCGCCATGCCAAAGAGGATGGCTTTAGCCATATGGGTGCGACCGGTTATCCACATATCGCGAAATGCCGAAGTAAAGCAGATCTGCGCGCGCTCAATCAGCAGACCAAAACCTATGCCGAAAAGCATCGCCAGGCCGAGTTTGGGCTGCTTCATTGCCGTGAGTACGCTCCAGCCGAGCATCCCCCAAAAAACCAGCATGCCAAGACGAAAACGGCGGCGGGCGCGATTAGGCTGCGCGCGAAGCGCAGTAGCTGTAAAGGTTTTTTGCAGTTTCACCGGAACGCGAAACAGAGGCAGCAGCGTAAATCGTGCGCCGGCCCAGGAGCCGATAGCGGTTGCGATGGCGAAAAACCAGGCGTGTAGTGAAAACTGCGGAATGCCGGTAAAAAACGCGGCCAGGTTACAGCCCATTGCCAGACGCGCGCCGAAACCGGCAATAATGCCGCCCAGTACGGCCTGAAAGATACGAATACGGTGCTGAGGCAGACGAATTTTAACGTTATTGGCCCACAGTGCGGCGGCGAAGCAGCCGCCGAACATACCGATGATCATCATGCCGTCAACGCGCGTCAGCGGCGAACCGTCGAGATGGATCAGCCTGAAATAGCCCCAGGTTTCGGTATGTACGCCGAAAAGTTGCAGCAACTGTCCGCCCCAGCGGGTAAATTCACCGGTAACGGCCCAGAATGTGCCGGTAATACCAAAGTAATAAGTAGAAAGGATCCCGGCGGCGATAACCGCGGGCAGCGGGGCCCAGAATTTAATCAGGAACTGCTGTTTAAAAGTTTGCCAGGTCATGGGGTAGCCTCTGAACTCAGAAGAACTATAAGTAGGGCGTGGATCATACGCTGACGCAGCGGGAAAAAAAGTGAAAATTAATTAAAAGCAGGTTGCGATCAATTTTTCCGCTCGGCGATGCGGGTTGGCAGGGGTTATGTTTTAGTGTCACAATTCTTTTTTCTTTGCGTCAGGACGAATCATGAAAAAAGTGCTTATGGTACTCGTGCTGCTTGGGCTGAGCGGCTGTGTGCAGGTTGATAAATATAGCGAAGTGGTGAAAATGCCTGCGCCGCCCGGGCTGGCGGGTTACTGGCAGACGCAGGGGCCGCAGAATAAACTGGTTAGCCCGCAGGCGATCGCCAGCTTGATCGTTACGCCGCAAGGCGACACGCTAGACTGTCGGCAGTGGCAGCGGGTGATTGCGCTGCCTGGTAAACTGATGGCGCGCGGCGCGCGCGAATACAACGTAACGGTAAAACGAGAAGTGTATGCGCTTGAGCGCGACGCAGACACATTAAAATACGCCGGCATGACGCTTGAGCGCGTGGCGCGCCCGACGGCAGAGTGCGCGGCATGGCTTGAGAAGCACCCGCTTCAGGCGGCGGCAACGAACAGTAGCGCAGCCGGCGGCGCGGCAGTGGTGGGAACGGATGGGCCGCCTGCGCAAAATAGCCCTGAGCGCAAACCAGTCGCCACTCAGGGGCCTTAACGACTATTGTTTACAGCGTTTCTTCAATCACCCACACGCTAACGCTACCTCCGTTACAGGTAAAGACGCCGCTGCCCCGATCGTCGGTTATCACGATATCTTCACGATGGCCGAGAAAATCCCGCCAGCGTTTGCTGGCGTAATTCTCCCCCAGTTCGAGCGTTTTTTCGCCGTCGTCGCCGTTTGAAAGCACGACCACACAGCCAGGCTCTTCTTCGGTGCCGCTGCGACTAAAAGCGATACAGTTGGAATGATCAAAGAATAATGTCTGTATACCGTGCGCATAGCGCTGGCGCGCCTGAAGCAGCAGCGGCAGCTCTTTAATTGGCGCTATTTCAACAGGCCAGACGTTGCCGTCGTCGCCGGTATCTTCATAGCGCGCGCCGTATAAATCCGGATAGAATATGGACGGTACGCCGTTTTCCCGCAGCAGGATGAGCGCATAGGCTAGCGGCTTAAACCACGCTTCGACCGGCGCCTCCAGCGCCTGCAGCGGCTGAGTGTCGTGGTTGGCGACCAGCGTTACCGCGTGGAATGGGTCGGCTTCGACCAGCGTGCCGTCAAAGATTTGGCGTAGATCGTAGTCGCGCCCCTGCTTTGATGCGTGATGGAAGTTATCCTGAAGCGGAGCATCAAACAGCATGGTTTTTCCTTCCACCTGTTCAATGTAATTCTGTAGCGCGTCCACCTCCGGGGACCAGTACTCAGCCACGATAAAAAGCGGCTTTGGCGCAACTTCCTGCACGTGATCAATCCACAGGCGGTAAAACCATGCCGGGATATGCTTGACTGCATCGAGTCGAAAGCCATCACAGTGGGTTTCATTGAGGATCCAGCGCGCCCAGTATTTCAATTCTTCGGTTACCGCCTGGTTGCGAAAATCAATATTACTGCCCATCAGGTAATCGAAATTGCCTTTCTCTTCGTCAACCTCGTCGTTCCAGCCTTCGCCGCTGTAATCGTTAATAATTTTGAATATACCGTTTTCTTCAGGATTTTCTATATGGTCAATCCCGCTAAAGCAGCGAAAATCCCAGATGAATTTTGAGTATTTTCCCTGACGCGCCGGGAAGGTATAGCGGGTCCATGCTTCGCATTCGAAGGCTGCTTCGTCTAGTTCGTTACGGTTTTCAGGATTGACGCGCATAACCTGCATGCTTTCTTTTTCATCTGCGCCCATTTTGTGGTTCATTACTACGTCCATCAAAACGGCGATGTCCTGCTGATGCAGCGCCTCTATCGCCGCCAGCAGTTGCGTTTTGTCGCCATATTTCGTTGCGACGGCGCCTTTCTGGTCAAATTCTCCCAAATCGAAGAGATCGTAGGTGTCATAGCCTACCGAAAAGCCGCCTGCGCTGCCTTTATAGGCTGGCGGCAACCAGACCATATTGATGCCCATTTCCCGTAGCGAAGGCGCGCGTTCAGCCACTTCCGGCCACAGCTTGCCATCGCCGGGATAATACCAGTGAAAATATTGCACTATAGTGGGATTCTTCATACTCCGTTTTCCTTATCTGCCCGTCGAATGACTTCAGGAGTATGGAAGAAAAATGGCGAAACGCCGTAGTTAACATAATCAGCATCATCTGTTATAGATTAAAAAGAATGAAGTTATGGTATGAGGTTGCGTCTTTTTTGTTCGTAACCGTCGCTAATATAAAATAAATAACGTATCTGAGGATAAATAATGAATTTAGCAAAATTTGGCCGCCGGTCGCTGCTGGCGGCGATGGCGGTAGCGGTGATGGCAGGCGCAAGCGTGAAGGCAATTGCCGCAGACTCACTGCTTAGCCAGATAAAAGATCGCGGTACGTTACGCGTTGGTGTGGAAGGCACCTATCCGCCATTTAGTTTCCAGGGGGATGACGGTAAGCTGACGGGGTTTGAGGTGGCGTTTGCAAACGACCTGGCAAAGCGTCTTGGCGTGAAAGCCGATTTCAAAACCACCAAGTGGGACGGTATTCTCGCTTCCCTGGATGCGAAACGTGTGGATGTCGTAATAAACCAGGTCACGATTTCTGACGAGCGCAAAAAGAAATATGATTTTTCTGCGCCTTATACTGTCTCTGGCATACAGGCCCTGGTAAAAAAAGGCAATGAGGCCAGCATTACGTCGCCTGATTCTCTGAAAGGTAAGAAAGTCGGCGTTGGTCTGGGGACTAACTATGAGCAGTGGCTGCGTGAAAATGTGCAGGGCGTTGATGTGCGCACCTATGATGATGATGCGACCAAATATCAGGATTTACGCGTTGGGCGTATTAACGCGATCCTGGTCGATCGTCTGGCGGCGCTCGATTTGATGAAAAAGACCCACAATACGCTGGTGACAGCGGGGGAGCCCTTCTCGCGTCTGGAGTCAGGCGTAGCGATGCGTAAAGGCAACCCGGAACTGCTGGCGGCGGTGAATAATGCCATCGACGAGATGAAGCGCGACGGCAGCCTTGAAAAGATTTCGCAAACATGGTTTGGTACAGACGTTACAAAATAACCCTGATGTGAGAAAAAAGGCGCAGGGAAACGCGCCTTTTTCAATTGTTTATGCAGCAGTCTGTTACCTCTTAACTGACCGTGGCGCACTGACATATGGCCAGCGCTGCTGCTTTACATGGAGAATTTATGTCTTTATCTCATCTTGCCCGCTTTCCCCGGCTGGAATTTATTGGCGCGCCAACGCCGTTAAGCTATTTGCCACGCCTGTCGGATTATCTTAAACGTGAAATTTATATTAAACGTGACGACGTCACTCCGTTGGCTATGGGCGGCAATAAGCTACGCAAACTGGAGTTTTTAGCGGCCGACGCGCTGCGCGAAGGCGCGGATACGCTGGTCACTGCAGGCGCGATACAGTCTAACCACGTACGTCAGACGGCAGCGGTCGCAGCAAAACTGGGGCTACACTGCGTGGCGCTGCTGGAAAACCCTATAGGGACACAGGCAGAGAATTACCTTACTAACGGTAATCGTCTGCTGCTGGATCTCTTCAATGTGCAGGTGGAAATGCTTGATGCGCTGGACGCGCCGGACGCTCAGTTGGCTGAAGCGGCAACGCGGCTGGAAGCGCAGGGCTTCAGGCCTTATGTGGTGCCGACAGGCGGATCGAACGCATTGGGCGCGCTGGGCTATGTGGAATGCGCGCAGGAAATTGCGCGGCAGTGCGAAGGCGCGCTGGCCCCGGCTGCGGTGTTGGTTGCATCCGGTAGCGCTGGTACGCACGCGGGTCTGGCTGTTGGGCTGGAACACCTGATGCCAGATGTGGAGCTGGTGGGGGTGACGGTTTCACGCAGCGTGGCGCAGCAGCAGCCGAAAGTGGCGGCGCTGCAACAGCAGGTTGCCGCTGCTCTTACGATAAAAGCGCAGGCGCCGGTTGTGTTGTGGGATGACTATTTTGCGCCAGGCTATGGTATGCCGAATGAGGCTGGTACGCAGGCTGTGAAGCTGCTGGCGGAGCTGGAAGGTATTTTGCTCGACCCAGTATACACTGGCAAAGCGATGGCTGGACTTATCGACGGCGCGATTAGCGGGCGGTTTCGCAGCGACGGGCCGCTTATCTTTGTACACACGGGTGGGGCGCCAGCCCTGTTTGCCTATCATCCATACGTTTAAAACTAAACGCTCTAACGGGAATATACATAACAATGCAAGAAAGCCTTCAACTGGTTATCGATTCGATGCCATTTTTGCTGCGGGGGGCGGTTTTTACCTTACAGCTTAGCCTGGGGGGAATGTTTTTTGGTCTGATACTGGGATTTGTGCTGGCGCTGATGCGCCTCTCATCCTTCTGGCCGCTATCCCTGCTGGCGCGCTTTTATATTTCAATTTTTCGCGGTACGCCGCTGATTGCACAGCTCTTTATGATCTACTACGGCCTGCCTCAGTTCGGTATTGAGCTTGATCCGGTGCCCGCTGCGATGATAGGTCTGTCACTTAACACGGCGGCCTACACTTCTGAAACGCTGCGTGCCGCTATCGCCTCTATTGATAAAGGACAGTGGGAAGCGGCGGCCAGCCTGGGCATGGGGCGGTGGCAGGCCCTGCGTCGCGCCATTTTGCCGCAGGCTGGACGCGTGGCGCTGCCGCCGCTGAGCAACAGTTTTATTGGCCTGGTGAAGGATACTTCGCTTGCAGCAACGATCCAGGTGCCGGAGCTGTTTCGACAGGCGCAGTTGATAACGTCACGCACGCTTGAGGTCTTTACCATGTACCTTGCCGCCTCGCTGATTTACTGGATCATGGCAACGGTACTTTCTGCGCTGCAAAACCACTTTGAAAACCAGCTCAACCGCCAGGAGCGTGAACCTAAATGAGTGCGATAGATGTCAGAAAACTGGTGAAAACATTTAACGGTCAGCGCGTGTTGCACGGTATTGATCTGTCGGTGGCGCCAGGAGAGGTCGTTGCTATTATCGGCCCAAGCGGTTCAGGAAAAACAACGTTGCTACGCAGCATTAATCTGCTGGAGCAGCCGGACAGCGGCACAATCCAGGTCGGCGACATCCTGATTGATGCCGGACAATCGCTGGGGCGGCAGAAGGCGCAGGTACGCGCGCTACGCCAGCACGTCGGATTTGTCTTTCAGAACTTTAATTTGTTTCCACACCGTACTGTACTGGAGAACATTATTGAAGGGCCGGTAGTGGTGAAGGGGGAGCCAAAAGCTGAAGCCATTGTCCGCGCCCGTGGGCTGCTGGAAAAAGTAGGGTTGCAGAACAGGGAAGAAAGTTATCCGCGCCGACTTTCCGGCGGCCAGCAGCAGCGTGTGGCCATTGCGCGCGCGCTGGCGATGCGCCCGGATGTTATTTTGTTCGATGAGCCGACATCTGCGCTGGACCCGGAGCTGGTCGGCGAGGTGCTGAGCACGATACGTCAGCTAGCGCAGGAAAAACGCACAATGGTGATTGTGACGCATGAGATGAGTTTTGCTCGCGATGTGGCCGATCGCGCTATTTTTATGGATCAGGGGCGTATCGTTGAACAGGGGCCAGCCAGGCAGCTTTTTTCTGAGCCTCAGCAGTTGCGTACACAACAATTTCTGGAAAAATTTCTTATGCAATAAAGCCGCGACGCCGTTCTGGCGGCATGAGACGGCTGTCAAAACCGGGCCAAACCGCCCCGGTCTGAAAGGCATGGGGTATAAACAGAGTAAAATCAATAGATTGATTTGCGTATAATCGCTAAAAGCCAGGCAATGCCGCGTTTTTTTTCTTTTATCAACAAGCTGATGCCGCCGTTCTGGCGGCTTTTTTCTGAACAATTTGCTGTACTTTTTAGAACATTATTCAGGGAATATGTAAAAGTACCCATGCGCAGAAAAGTAATTTTGTCGCACATTTACAAAGTGAAAAGTACTGATTTAATGTTGGCGACTGGAGGAGGATGTTAATGGGACTTATCGAAATTTTGTTGAATCATCCTATATAGATGTAATTGTAATTGCATCACCCTGCGTTATAAAAGTTGAATATAGAATTATCACTACCATAATTACTATGAATGAATTCAATTAATGAATAGTTATGCGAAATAATAATATTGAATGACAATACCCCGCCCGACGGAGGCGATGGACGAAAAGCCAGCTTAAATTACCGGATGGCGTTAGTAAAAATTGCTATTTGCGATTCGTTTTTTCTGTGAGCGAGTCCTTTTCCTGCCATCCATGACGACCTTACCGGCATCTGCCTGGCTCAACCGCTTAAGGCGCTGAAGCATCATTATTTTCACAGCGCTGACAATAACCCGCTGCCAGGCGCTGTTAACGCTGTAAAATCAGGCGGTTCACTGGGTTAGTGCTGGTCAGGGCATTCTGTGCATGTGTTGACGATCCAAACTTATGCGAAGTATAACAAACTACGAAGCGAGGCTATTTGCGTTCATTTTTACTGCAATTAGCGGTTAGCGTTACTGTGAATCATTAAGCACTAAGTTTAGTTTACAGCCAATATTTCGACTAATTTGTTGTTTCAATTTGGTTGAAAGTGCGTTACTTATTAGTGAGGGATGAAGGGTGAACGCGATAAAGAGTGTTAAATGTTGCCAGGGAAGACGGATAACTTAGTGATAGTCTTTGACAAAGAACTTTATTTTTGTTTCCGTAAGGGCGTATCCGGATGGCGTGCGGCTGTAAATTTTATTTGCCGTTAAAAACTGACATGGTATCAGCGGATGTTTTTACGTTTTAATTATGATTTGAAAAACGTTAATATATGGCAGACGAACTAGCAGTAGCGCTATCCCTTTTCTGGAGAAATATTCTTGATCAACGTTTTTCTTGTTGATGACCATGAACTGGTGCGCGCAGGGATACGCCGCATTCTTGAAGACATCAAAGGCATAAAAGTCATTGGCGAAGCCAGTTGTGGCGAAGACGCAGTGAAGTTTTGTCGCAGCACGCCTGTTGATGTCGTCCTGATGGATATGAACATGCCGGGCATCGGCGGGCTTGAAGCCACGCGTAAGATTGCTCGTGCATGCAGTGACACCAGGGTCATTATGCTTACGGTTCATACTGAAAACCCGCTGCCGGCTAAGGTGATGCAGGCTGGCGCGGCAGGCTATCTGAGTAAAGGCGCCGCCCCTCAGGAAGTTGTGAATGCGATTCGCTCTGTTCATGCCGGGCAGCGGTATATTGCTTCCGATATTGCCCAACAGATGGCGCTCAGCCAGATAGAACCCGCCAAAACCGCGTCACCGTTTGCCAGTTTGTCTGAACGTGAATTGCAGATTATGCTGATGATAACCAAAGGGCAGAAGGTGAATGAGATTTCCGAGCAGCTCAACCTTAGCCCGAAAACGGTGAACAGTTATCGTTATCGCATGTTCAGTAAACTGAATATCAGCGGCGACGTTGAGTTGACCCATCTGGCGATACGTCATGGGTTGTGCAGCGCGGAGACTCTGGCAAATCAGTGAGTGAAGTTTTTGAATCGAAGCTATTTCTGAAGACTGTGACCAGTAAACCCGGTGTCTACCGAATGTATGACGCTCAGGGGACAGTTATCTACGTAGGCAAAGCCAAAGATTTAAAAAAACGCCTGGCAAGCTATTTCCGCAGTAATCTCGCCAGCCGTAAAACGGAAGCGCTGGTGGCGCAAATCCAGCATATTGATGTTACGGTCACCCATACCGAAACGGAAGCGCTACTGCTTGAACATAACTATATCAAGCTCTATCAGCCGCGATACAACGTACTACTGCGTGATGACAAATCTTATCCTTATATCTTCCTGAGTGCCGATACACATCCGCGCCTGGCGATGCATCGCGGCGCGAAACATGCGAAAGGCGAATATTTCGGCCCCTTTCCGAACGGTTATGCCGTGCGTGAAACGCTTGCGCTGTTGCAAAAAATCTTTCCTGTGCGCCAGTGTGAAAATAGCGTTTATCGCAATCGTACGCGCCCCTGTCTGCAATATCAGATCGGTCGTTGCCTTGGGCCATGTGTGGCTGGGCTGGTTACGGAAGAGGAGTATGCGCAACAGGTTGAATACGTGCGTCTGTTTTTGTCAGGCAAAGACGATCAGGTGCTCAACCGTCTGGTAGAGCGTATGGAAATTGCCAGCCGCGAGCTGGCGTTTGAGGACGCAGCGCGTATACGCGATCAGATTCAGGCCGTGCGTCGCGTCACTGAAAAACAATTTGTTTCTAATAGCGGCGATGACCTTGATGTTATCGGCGTCGCCTTCGATGCGGGCCTGGCCTGCGTACACGTGCTGTTTATTCGCCAGGGTAAAGTCCTTGGCAGCCGCAGTTACTTTCCGAAAGTACCGGGCGGTACGGCGCTGCCGGAAGTAGTGGAAACCTTTGTCGGCCAGTTTTATTTGCAGGGCAGTCAGTTGCGTACGCTGCCGGGCGAAATCCTGCTCGACTTTGCGCTACAGGATAAGAGCGCGCTGGAGGAATCGCTCAGCGAACTGGCAGGGCGGCACGTTAACATTCAGACGCGTCCACGCGGCGATCGCGCCCGTTACCTGAAACTGGCGCGCACCAACGCTGCGACAGCGTTGGTGACAAAACTTTCGCAACACACCACTATCACACAGCGCTTGCAGGCGCTGGCTCAGGCGCTAAATCTCCCTGAGGTAAAGCGCATGGAATGCTTTGATATCAGCCACACTATGGGTGAACAGACGGTGGCGTCCTGCGTTGTGTTTGACCGCGATGGCCCGCTGCGCGCGGAGTACCGTCGCTATAATATTACCGGTATTACTCCCGGGGATGATTATGCCGCTATGCGTCAGGTGCTTAATCGCCGCTACGCAAAGGCGATGGATGCGAACAAGATCCCGGATGTAATACTTATCGATGGTGGCAAAGGGCAGCTTGCGCAGGCGAAAAAAGTTTTCAGCGAACTGGATGTATCATGGGATAAACAGCACCCGCTGTTATTGGGCGTAGCAAAAGGTTCGGATCGCAAAGCGGGGCTTGAAACACTGTTTCTGGAGCCGGAAGGCGAAGGGTTTGCTCTGCCGCCGGATTCTCCCGCGCTGCATGTTATACAGCACATTCGCGATGAGTCACACGATCATGCCATCACCGGGCACCGTAAAAAACGTGCTAAAGTCAAAAATACCAGTACGCTGGAAGAGATTGAAGGGATTGGGCCAAAGCGGCGGCAGATGTTGCTTAAATACATGGGGGGACTGCAGCCGCTAAAGAATGCCGGTATAGAAGAGATTGAAAAAGTGCCTGGTATTTCAAGGGCGCTGGCAGAAAAAATCTACTACTCGTTGAAACATTGAAGCCTATGTAGCAACATAGGGATAATTTCTACTGAGGACAGCTAGTTACCCGGCCATATGCAACTAAATATTCCGACATTGCTCACGCTTTTCCGCGTCGTCTTGATTCCCTTTTTTGTTGTGGCGTTTTATTTGCCATTTCCCTGGGCGCCGTTTCTTTGCGCGTTTATTTTTTGCTTCGCGGCCGTAACCGACTGGTTTGACGGATTTCTGGCGCGTCGCTGGAATCAGAGCACGCGATTTGGCGCGTTTCTCGATCCGGTTGCAGATAAAGTGATGGTCGCTATCGCACTGGTATTAGTGGCAGAGCACTACCATAGCTGGTGGGTAACGCTGCCGGCCGCTACGATGATCGCACGGGAAATTATTATCTCTGCATTGCGTGAATGGATGGCTGAAATCGGCAAACGTAGCAGCGTGGCGGTATCCTGGATCGGGAAGGTCAAAACAACCGCTCAGATGTTGGCGCTAATTGGTATGCTGTGGCGGCCCAATCTCTGGGTTGAGTATGCCGGCATTTCGCTATTTTTTATCGCTGCGCTGTTGACCTTCTGGTCAATGTTTCAATATTTAAGCGCTGCGCGCGGCGATTTGCTCGAACCCTGATTGAAGCGACGCAAAATTCAGCAAATGAGTTAAGGAGTGCGAAAATTTCGTTGACTCGGTGCGTCAGGTAAGTAGAATGCATCGCATCGAACGGCAGCATGGTTTGCCAGATGATAAAGAAATCAAGCAATTAAGCATTGCTGATAGCGCGGGAATAGCTCAGTTGGTAGAGCACAACCTTGCCAAGGTTGGGGTCGCGAGTTCGAGTCTCGTTTCCCGCTCCAGTTTATAGCATCAGCCGGCAACAGGCTGGCGCAGCCTGAAAAGGCCACCAATTTGGCGCGTTAACAAAGCGGTTATGTAGCGGATTGCAAATCCGCCTAGTCCGGTTCGACTCCGGAACGCGCCTCCACTTTATTCCCGAGCCCGGATGGTGAAATCGGTAGACACAAGGGATTTAAAATCCCTCGGCCTTTGGCTGTGTGGGTTCAAGTCCCACTCCGGGCACCATCAGGAAAAAGTAATAAAATCAATGAAAAGCAGTGTCGTGTAAACCGCCTTCGGGGCGGTTTTTTTGTGTCTGCCATTCAGCTTTTCCGGCTGCCTGCGGCTTGGGGAGAGCGGTATAATTTCCTGTCGGTTTTATCCGTTAATTTCTGCCTGCTTTGCGGGAAATCAGATTTGTACGCAGCCAGCAAGAACGTACCGTAGCGCATTACGTAAACATGATTCGTTATTGATGGGGCTGGAGCATGGGCGCGAAACTGGAACGTACAGAGGTAATGAAGCATTTGCAGTTTTCAAAAAGCTTCTCACGTACCGTGGCATGGACAATATCGTATTGTCTGTGCCGTTTTTGAATACTGAACGATAAAGCCGGAGACTGCTGACAACCCCCCATCCTGTCGCGGACAGGAAGGGATGAAATACAATAAAAAATAGGGGAAATCAAAGCATTGTTTTTCGCCTGCTTGTCACAAAGAAGGAAAAAAACCGCTTTTTCCTTCTTTGTCAATAATCTGTCCGCCTTCAGTGAAGGCGGTTATTTATTCCAGCGTTGCCAGCTCTTTATCGATGAAATATAAACCTTCACCGCTTTTCCCGACCATTGCGAGTTTATCCAGCACAGATTTAAATAGTTTTTCTTCTTCATGCTGTTCTGAGACGTACCATTGCAGGAAATTAAAGGTTGGATAGTCCTGGCTGGTCATTGCGAAATGCGCCAGTTCATTAATCTTACGCGTAATAAGCTGCTCGTGTTCCAGCGTTATTTTAAACAGCTCATCGAGAGAGGAATAGTCTGCAAAGGGCGACGCCAGCACCTCGATTCGCGGCAGATTGCCGGTATCGGTCAGATAATCAAACAGGCGCTGCATGTGGGCCATTTCTTCCTGGGCGTGGCGGCGCAGGAAGGCGGCTGCGCCTTCATAGCTGTGATAGCTGCACCAGGCGCTCATTTGCTGGTAAAGCAGCGATGAGTAAAGCTCCAGATTCATTTGCGCATTGAGTTTATCGATCATATCTGATTGCAACATATATTCTCTCCCGTGAATTTTAAAAAAGCAGGCTGAGCTACTTTACTGTTATGTTACAAAAAACAAAAGCGGAATTATCAAATAATAAAAGTATCACGGTATTTATTTCCGGGTTAAAAATAAAAGTGAAAATTATTCTTATTATTAATCAGAAGGCCAGCGAAAAAATAGTAATGCTGGCGGGATAATTAACGTGCCATATCCTGTATTTTCAGACCACATTGATATTCCAGCGTAACGGTTTCTTTCATGCACATGGGGCCACTGTAGAGCGAACAGGTATGTATGAGATCGCCATAACGTTGTGCTGAGGCGTACCCCCACTTGCCGCACTGGGATGCGGCGGTTTTTTTAGCATCGTTTTCATCAAACACGCCATACAGTAGCGGTACTGTGCTGTAACTCAGGCGTACTACGCCGCTGACGGCGTCGCTATCGGCAATTTGCGGTTCTTTTTTGAACGTACAGCCGGTCAGAATGATAATGGCCACAGCGAACAGGTGCTTTTTCATCGTGCTATCTCAGTTTGTGGTTTTTTACTGAGCCTAACACGCTTCTGGCCCGGTCTATCGGCGGAATAACGCTATGAAATACCGACGTCTGTAGGGATTACGTCAGGCATCCGGCGATAAGGCACAATCACAGCGATTATTTTATAAAACGGCTTTTCATTTTATTTGAATTCATTTCATCAGAAAGGTATGGTGGGAGCACAATGACACTATCTGCGGATGGTCCGCAAGCCGAGCTGGAGATGTAGAATGAAAATTGCGCTGATGATGGAAAACAGTCAGGCGGCAAAAAACGCCGTCGTCTTACGTGAATTACAGGCCGTAGCCGGTGAGAAAACATACCCGGTTTACAATGTAGGAATGTGCGACGAGCAGGATCATCACCTGACTTATATCCACCTGGGCATTATGGCAAGTATTTTGCTTAATGCAAAAGCGGTGGATTTTGTCGTGACCGGCTGCGGCACAGGGCAAGGAGCGTTGATGTCGCTGAATATACATCCCGGCGTAGTATGCGGCTACTGTATCGATCCGGCTGATGCGTATTTATTTTGCCAAATCAATAACGGTAACGCGCTGTCGCTGCCGTTTGCAAAAGGTTTTGGCTGGGGGGCCGAGCTGAATATACGCTTTATCTTTGAAAAAGCCTTCAGCGGCTGCCGGGGGGAGGGTTACCCACCGGAGCGAAAAGAGCCCCAGGTGCGCAACGCCGGGATTCTGAATCAGGTGAAGGCAGCGGTTGTGAAGGATAACTACCTGGATACGCTGCGTGCTATCGAGCCGTCGCTGGTGAAAACGGCGGTTTCTGGCGAGCGTTTCCAGCAGTGTTTCTTTGAGAATGCCCGGGATCCGGAAATTGTAGCGTTTGTTCGCAATATTCTGGCCTGATTGCGACGGGCCTGTTTCGGCGCGTTTGGCAACTGCAAAAAAGCGTATTTTGCCTTTCCCCGTAACGCATAAAGCGGCATCCTGCGCCTAATACCGGTCAGTTAAGCATGTTTGTGAATAACGATTTCCGTTAATGCAAAAAACCATGCCATATTGAGGTTTGGTATGGGCTGACCCCATAAAGCGGGGCAGTCATGTTTTCAGGGCCTGGGTTCGGCACTCTGGCGAACTCAGGCTATACGCTCATGGTTGTAATAGGGGCGGCTTCCGTCAGTGCCATCCTTTAACTTACTGTTATTTCTGGCCTTCACCCAATAAAAGCATGTCGATCTTAGCGTGCTAAAAAAGCTTTCAGCCATCGCATTATCCGGGCAATTACTTTTCCCCATATACGCTGGAGCGCGACCCCAGGCTTTTAACTTTCCCTGATAAGCTGCCATTTTGCTACTGTCTGCCCTGCGCTGAATGAAGCGCAGGCGTGCCGCCCGGATTTTTCATCAGGCCTTTGTGCAATGGCGTCACGCCTGAGGAGGTTGTGGCAACCGCACGATCCCGGTTTTTCCTGGCGCAGTACTTTTTTTACCCGGCCGCAGCATATAGTTTTGTGTTTAATCAGCTAACTACAACGTCTCTTTACCCGTTTAACGTTGCTGAATTTCCCTTTGCCAGCGGGCTTTAAGTGAACGGTAATCTTAAGAAACCGCTATTACACCTGTTCCCGGCGTTCTGCTTTTCATCCTCGCTGGTTTCGCTTTTTAAGCCAAATCCAGTGGGCAGGCGCTCTGTAATGCCAGACGGATAAGGCTGCAAACAACGCCGGTTGCTCACTGTACTGAAAAGAAGCAAAACCTTCTGCGTGACGGGCCGGAAAAAGAGGGCTGTATGCTTAAACGAATGAAATTTGTTGAGGGCTAAACGTTATAATACATGCCCGGTGTCTGCTTTGGGACGGTAAACGCCTTCGTGTTTACGCCGGACAGACGTACCGGCGCGCTTTGCCCACGTACTTTTTTACGTAGAGCGGAGCCGTATTCGTGTCCTTACTTATCACAGGAATTCTTGATGTCTCAGCAACTTACGCAAAATGAAGAAATTTTATCCGATGTGGTGGCTTGCCCGTTGGTGATTAAACAAATTCTGGATGTTATTGATGTTATCGCGCCTGTAGAGGTGCGCGAAAAAATGGCGGGTCAGCTAAAATCTATTGATCTTTCCGCCGGTGGCGTAGCCTCCGATCCCATCACGAATAGAGCAATACAAAAAGCGATTGCGCTTATTGAATTAAAATTTACGCGCAGTGAAGAGGCGCACTAAAATTTATATTCTTAAAAGAATTTATTTACTTAAAACCGGCGCGTCATGGAATATTTCAGCACTAACTGGCTGGAATAGTTATAGGCCGCCGGCTTTACGTGTCTTACTCATTTTTCTCTATCCGTTATTACAGGGTGTTGTACTTATTTCCGGCATAACAGGTTTGGTAAGTTGCAATAGAGATTTTTTCGTTAATTAAGCGAGCGTTCTGAATAGCAGGCGTACAGGGTAATATAAAATCTGAAAAATTCCGGACGTTGGTCGCCTGGATAAATTTTGGCTGCGGACTTAAGCCGTTTCATACACTGAGCTGCCCCGGGCGCGTCCTGAGGGCGATGGCAGGTTGATACCCGCTCTTTGTTGCTGCATTTCAAGCATACAGTCGCGTTCATGACGATATTGAGTGAACAACTGCTGTAAAAAAGCCATTGTGGAAAAATCGCCCATCTCCTGTGCCGTGCGCTTTAGTTGAGAAAGGTGCATCAGGCGTAAGCGTAAACCCTGAAGGGCTTGCTCGAAAAGCTCATCAAGGCAAAATTCGGAAAGGTGGGGCTGTTCGGCCTCGTCAGGGCAGGGGATTGCGCCAATATTCTTCATATAATGGAATAAGTGAGCCATTCGCGTTACGCCTTCCTGAGCCCGTGTTTGAAAAAAATTTGACAAATGGTCCATGTTGCGATTGAGACACCCCTTGCTCAAAAGTAAATATCGCTGAGAAGAAAGGTATTCAAGCTCTACCTGCGTACTCAATTCCTGCACGATTCTGGACGCCGACATGATGAATATCCTTATTGTAGTATAAACGGTTTTTTTAAAACTGCCTGCTGTTACTGAGAAAATATCCTAAATTTTGCCGCTCGCCAATTAATAACGAAGAGATTTTAACGAGAAATATATACTGAGGAAAGTCTCATTTTATAAGGATTTACAGTTTAAAATGCGCCTTCGTCTGAGTGTTATATAAATATATCCTTTCTAAACATAGTATTAATTTTCTTTTTAAACCGATATCGCAGTTATGTTATCAGTATATCCGAATTAATAATTCGGTATTTTCTAAAGGACAAACAGGTATAGACAGCACTAATTTTAGGGGAAACCTATTTCTTGACGCAAACGGCGTTAACTAAAGTTAACTAAATAAGCGCCGACCAGGATGCTTTAACTTATGTTAATGAATATTTAAATGCTGAAACCTTCAAATTATGCGCTGGATCAATTACCGGGGCTGTTAATTGATCCAGCTTTATTGATTTTACTTGTCTTTAAGCCGCAGCCGTTAGCAGAAGGTTTGCGTTATTTTTAATTTTAAAAAGAGCTATTTAGAATGGTTTTGCCGGCTATGCTGTGTTGAATATTAACTTCGGGTTTTGCCGGCGCGTCTGGTTTAGTTTTGCTCAATGGCCAAAGGGTAATCCCGATTAATTTGCATCGTGATATATGCATAACACCGCTAAAAATGGCGACCCGGGTCACGCTGACTATACTTATAGGGTTAACAGATGGGCGGCGCTCTGCTGCCCATCACCATTTATGAGGAAACAGCTGGTGACAGAAGCAACATCCTTACCGCCTCTGCGCCCGGGGTCTTACGCTTTTTTTTTCGATCTTGATGGCACACTGGCTGAAATCAAACCGCAACCGGAGCAGGTGGTTATTCCACAAACGGTGCGGCACAGGCTTGGTCAACTGGCTCGCTTATGTGACGGGGCTGTAGCATTGATTTCAGGGCGCTCAATGGCTGAACTGGACAGGTTAGCCGCCCCATTGCATTTGCCGCTGGCTGGCGTGCATGGCGCAGAGCGTCGCGATATCAGTGGAAAAGTCCTTCGCGTTAATCTGGCGCCGACGCTGGTAGAGCAGCTTAGCCGGTATCTGGTAGAAGAACTGAGCGTGTTCCCCGGCGCGCGGCTTGAAATAAAAGGCATGGCGTTTGCGCTGCATTACAGGCAAGCGCCGCAGCATGCGTCTGCGATTATCCAACTTGCCAACCGGCTGGTCGCGCAGCATGACGGCCTGTCGCTTCAGCCAGGCAAGAGTGTGGTGGAAATCAAGCCTGCGGGCATCAGTAAAGGCTCCGCTATCGCGGCTTTTATGCATGAAGCGCCGTTTGCCGGGCGCAGGCCCGTCTTTTTAGGGGATGATTTGACGGACGAAGCGGGGTTTGACATCGTCAATGAGCTTAATGGCGTGAGTATTAAAATTGGCGCAGGCGAGAGCCGCGCGCAGCAACGGCTGCAGGATGTCCAGGCCGTTTATCACTGGCTGGAGCAAACTACCTACCAACTCGAACAAGAATTAAATCGTTTACCTTTGAGGAGGGCAGGCAATGAGTCGTTTAATCGTGGTATCTAATCGTATTGCGCCGCCGGAGGAAAAGAAGAGCGGCGCAGGGGGGCTTGCTGTTGGGATACTGGGCGCGCTTAAGGCGGCAGGAGGCCTGTGGTTTGGCTGGAGCGGCGAAATTGGCGATGAGCAGGCCCCGCTAAAAAAGCATTCGCACGATAATATTACCTGGGCATCCTTTGATTTGAGCGAAGAGAATTACGAACGCTATTACTGCCAGTTCTCCAACGAAGTGCTATGGCCTGCGTTTCACTATCGACTTGATCTGGTGAAATACCAGCGCGAATCCTGGGAGGGCTACCAGCGCGTTAATGCCCTGTTGGCTGAAAAGCTCCGACCGTTGCTGAAACCCGATGATATTATCTGGGTTCACGATTATCACCTCTTACCGTTTGGCCATGAGTTGCGCAAACGTGGCGTCACGAACCGAATGGGTTTTTTCCTGCATATTCCGTTTCCAACACCGGAAATCTTCAACGCGTTACCCCCGTCTGACGCGCTGCTGGAGCAGCTTTGCGATTACGATCTGCTGGGCTTTCAGACAGAAACCGATCGCGTGGCGTTCCTTGAGTGCGTGGCTTCGCAAACTCGCCTGTCCACCGATAGCGAGGCATGCCACAGCGCCTGGGGAAAATATTTCCGCTCTGCTGTGTATCCTATCGGTATTGAACCCGATGAGATTGCCGAACAAGCCGCTGAAGCGCTGCCGCCAAAGTTGGCGGAATTGAAAAAAGAATTAGGCAGCATCCGCAATATTTTTTCCGTGGAACGGCTGGACTACTCGAAAGGGCTGCCGGAACGTTTTCTGGCGTTTGAATCCCTGCTGGAAAATTATCCTCAACACCGGGGAAAAATCCGCTACACCCAGATTGCGCCGACCTCACGGGGCGATGTACAGGCTTATCAGGATATCCGGCATCAGCTTGAAACCGAGGCAGGGCGGATTAATGGCAAATACGGTCAGCTTGGCTGGACGCCGCTTTACTATCTGAATCAACATTTTGATCGACGACTGTTGATGAAAATCTATCGTTACGCAGATGTCGGGCTGGTCACGCCATTACGCGATGGCATGAATCTGGTGGCGAAAGAATATGTCGCGGCGCAGAATCCGGAAAACCCGGGCGTGTTGGTGCTGTCGCAGTTTGCCGGAGCGGCCCAGGAGCTGACGTCGGCGCTGATCGTTAACCCCTACGATCGCGATGACGTGGCCAGTGCGCTACACAGAGCGTTGACAATGCCGCTTACTGAGCGTCTGTCGCGCCATAGCGAAATGCTGGATGTGGTGCGCCGTAACGATATTAACTGCTGGCAACAGACGTTTCTTCGCGACCTAAAGGCTATCGCGCCCCGCACTGAGGCAAGCCAGTTGCGCGACAAAGTGGCGACATTTCCAAAGCTTGCTTAAGAGAACCGGTACGCTGCCTGTCCTTTGACGCATTACGGCCAGCGATCCGGCTGGCCGAATCGCCGCCCGCAGGCAGCCTGTGGGAGATAACGCCTGTTCCCTTGTGCAGGCTTATTTGATCCCCAGCCTTTTGGCCAGCCGGTGCAGATTTGCGACATTGACCCCCAGTTCACGCGCAGCGGAGGTCCAGTTGCCGCCGCTGCGTTTTAACGCAGCGCGCAGCGTCTGGCGTTGAAAATCGTCCGTCGCTTCGCGCAGCGTAACGCCCGGGCTGGCAGGTTTTGACACAGAGAGCGGCTGAGCCGGTTGTATCGCCGCCTGCGGCCTGAGTGCGAAATTGCCAGGCTCAAGCAATACGTCATCGCCTGGACGTGCGGCGCGCGCAAGGACAATAGCGCGATAAATAGCGTGTTCAAGTTCGCGAATGTTGCCGGGCCAGTGGTACTGGCGCAGCAACGTTAGCGCCGGTTGGCTGATTGCTACGCCTGACAGCCCCAGTCGTATTCTGCTCTGCTCACAGAAAAAACCCGCCAGCAGAGCGATATCATCGCCGCGCTCGCGCAGTGGCGGTACCGATAGCGGGAAAACGCTCAGGCGATGAAACAGGTCAGCGCGGAAATTACCGTCCAGCACTTCCTGTTTAAGTTCCCGGTTGGTTGCGGCCAGTATCCGCACGTCGACGCGCAAGCTGCGGTCATCGCCCACGCGTTGCAGGTCGCCGTACTGTAAAACGCGCAGTAGCTTAGCCTGAAGCGGCAGCGACAGTTCGCCAATTTCATCAAGGAACAGCGTTCCCTGATCGGCCATCTCAAATTTGCCGCTGCGATTGCTGATAGCGCCGGTAAACGCCCCTTTTACGTGGCCGAACAGCTCGCTTTCCGCCACGCTCTCCGGCAGCGCGGCGCAGTTGAGGTAAACCAGCGGTTTATCGGCGCGCCCGGAGGCGCGGTGTATGGCGCGCGCCACCAGCTCTTTACCTGTACCGGTTTCGCCGCTTATCAATACGTTGAGATCCGACGGCGCCACAATATCTATCTCTTTTTTCAGTTGAATCATTCCGGCAGACAGGCCAATCATCTCGCTCTCAGAGGCGTCGCCGCTCACCTGACGCGGCGCAGGCAGGCCGTTATACCCTTCGAGCTGCTCAATGAGCAGCGCATTGTTGAGCGCCCCTGCCGCCAGCGCGGCAATCAGGCGAAGCTCGTCATCGCTGAAACTGTCAAACTGAGTAGGGTTCATGCCATCCAGCGTCAGCGCGCCTATCAGCGTCTGGCTGGCAAATAGCGGCAGCCCGACGCAGGCGTGTACTTTGAGCGCCTCCTGGCCGGGGATAAGGCCATCGTAAGGATCGGGCAATGAGCTGTCAGCCGGGAAGCGCACTACGTCGCCTGCGCGGGCGATAGCCTCAAGCCGTGGATGCGCGGAAAGCGCAAAGCGTCGGCCGAGGACGTCTGTTGACAGTCCGTCAATAGCCAGTGGGCGAAACTGATGTTGTTCATAGCGCAGTAGCGCGGAGGCGTCGCAGGCCAGCATAGTGCGCAACGTGCCGATCAGGCGCTGGAAACGGTCCTCGTGCGTTATGCCGCTTTGTAGCTCAATGGCAATTCTGGCAAGCAGGTCGATAGACAGGCTCATGGTGGCGCTCCTCATAGTCATTAAGACAATTACAGTGTCTTAATGACACCGATTAACTTAGTCATTAAGACTATGGCAAACGGCGGGTAAATAAAAAAACATATAAAAATCAGTTAAATAAAAAGTTGGCACGTAACTTGATATCTAACCGGTAAGCATTCATAAAATAGCGACCGAGGTTAAAGATGTCTATTCACGTTAAGAACAATATTCACTGGGTTGGTCAGCGCGACTGGGAAGTCCGTGATTTTCATGGCACCGAGTATAAAACGCTTAAGGGCAGCAGCTATAACAGCTACCTGATCCGCGAAGGCAAGAACGTGCTGATTGATACCGTGGATCATAAATTCTCACGTGATTTTGTGCAGAACCTGCGTGCCGAAATCGACCTGAACGATATCGACTATATCATTATCAACCATGCTGAAGAAGACCATGCGGGCGCGCTGTCTGAACTGATGGCCTGCATTCCGAATACGCCGATTTACTGCACCGCAAATGGTATTGACTCCATTAACGGCCATCACCATCATCCGGAATGGAACTTCAATGTGGTTAAAACCGGCGATACGCTGGATATCGGCAATGGCAAGCAGTTGATTTTCGTAGAGACGCCAATGCTGCACTGGCCGGACAGCATGATGACCTATATGACCGGTGACGCCGTGCTGTTCAGTAATGACGCATTCGGTCAGCACTACTGTGATGAGCATCTGTTTAATGATGAAGTAGACCAGGCGGAACTGTTCGAGCAGTGCCAGCGCTATTACGCCAATATCCTGACGCCGTTTAGCCGCCTGGTGACGCCGAAGATCACTGAAATTCTGGGCTTCAACCTGCCGGTAGATATGATTGCCACTTCGCACGGCGTGGTATGGCGCGACAACCCGACACAGATTGTTGAGCTGTATCTGAAGTGGGCCGCCGACTACCAGGAAGATCGCATTACTATCTTCTACGATACCATGTCCAACAACACGCGTATGATGGCGGACGCTATCGCTCAGGGCATCAACGAAGTTGACCCACGCGTGGCGGTAAAAATCTTTAACGTAGCGCGCCACGATAAAAATGAAATTCTGACGAATGTTTTTCGTTCCAAAGGCGTGCTGGTAGGCACTTCCACCATGAACAACGTCATGATGCCGAAAGTCGCCGGGCTGGTGGAGGAGATGACGGGCCTGCGTTTTCGCAACAAGCGCGCCAGCGCATTTGGTTCTCACGGCTGGAGCGGCGGTGCGGTTGACCGGCTTTCCACACGCCTGCAGGATGCCGGCTTTGAAATGTCATTGAGCCTGAAGGCGAAATGGCGTCCGGATAGCGATGCGCTGGCGCTGTGTCGCCAGCATGGCCGTGATATCGCACGCCAGTGGGCGCTCGCGCCGTTGCCGCAGGCATCGTGTGCAACCGCAGCCGTAGCAGCGCCTGCCGCCGCCGACGCCGGGCAGCCTGCTGGCGCCGATTTGGGCCCGAAAATGCAGTGCAGCGTTTGCCAGTGGATCTACGATCCGCAGCAGGGGGAACCACAGCAGGGCGTGGCGCCTGGCACCCCGTGGAGTGAAGTGCCGGACGCCTTCCTGTGTCCGGAATGTTCGCTGGGTAAAGATGTGTTCGACGTACTGGCATCGGAGGCGAAATGAGCGACGGTATCGTCATTATCGGTTCGGGCTTTGCCGCCCGTCAGTTGGTGAAAAATATCCGCAAGTTCGACGTTGAAATGCCGTTGACGATGATCGCCGCCGACAGCATTGATGAGTACAACAAGCCCGATCTCAGCCATGTAATGAGCAACAACCAGCGCGCCGACGACATGACTCGCCAGCGGGCCGGCGAGTTTGCCGAGCAGTTTAACGTGCGGTTATTTCCCAAAATTTGGGTTACCGACATCGATCCGGTTCAGCGCATAGTGAAGAGTCGCGATCGCCAATGGCGCTACGACAGCCTGGTGCTGGCCACCGGATCCAGCGCGCTGCTGCCGCCAGTGCCGGGGCATGAACTGATGTTGACGCTCAATAGCCAGGATGAATATCGTGCGGCGGAAAGCCGCCTGCGCAAAGCGCAGCGGGTGCTTATCCTTGGCGGCGGCCTGATTGGCTGCGAGCTGGCGATGGACTTCTGCCGCGCCGGTAAGCAGGTCACCCTGGTGGACAATAGCGCTTCGCTGCTGTCTTCGCTGATGCCGCCGGAAGTGAGCGCGCGCCTTCAGCGTCGTCTGAGTGAAATGGGCGTGGAGATTATACTCAGCCAGCAGTTAGCCGCGCTGCAACGCGACGGTGACGTGCTGACGGCAGTACTGGCAAACGGCCGCCGTATTGAAGCGGACGAAGCGATAGCGGCTATCGGCCTGCGCGCCGGCACGGCCCTGGCGCAACACGCCGGGTTGACGGTGAATCGCGGCATCGTGGTTGATGGCGCGCTCGGCACATCACACGAACACATTTATGCGCTGGGCGACTGCGCGGAAATTAACGGCCAGTTGATGCCATTCCTGCAACCCATTCAACTGAGCGCCATGACGCTGGCAAAAAATTTGACCGGCCAGCAGGCGCGCCTGACGCTGCCGCCAATGCTGGTAAAAATCAAAACGCCAGAGCTGCCGTTACAGTTGGCGGGGGAGACTCGCCGCGCCGATCTTAACTGGCAGATCCTCGCCGGCTCGCAAGGGCTGGTGGCAAAAGGCTATGATAGCGAGCAACAGCTTCGCGCTTTTGTCGTGAGTGAAGAGCAGATGCCCCAGGCGTTCACGCTGCTGCGCGAGCTTGTGCAGTAACGGTCTTAACCTCAGCGCGCAGAGATGCGCGTAGTACCTTGCCGGTCGAACGGCTTTTGTTGTTTTGCCCCGTTTTACGGGGCTTTTTTTCTCGGGTTTCCTGTTTCGACGTTTGGTTTACTGCGTTTCGCCGTTTTATCACCCGCTGGTTTCGGACCAATAAACGGGAAGCGATTTTATATCCGTTACAGCCACGTCCTGCCTCATCTGCTGGAGATGAGCATGCCCACGCTCCCCTGTGGTAAGAGCGCCGTCAGCGAATGAGGCTGCCGCTTCTTACCGTGTCATAATAGTTGAAATAATAATTTCTATAATTTCAAACCACTGTTTTATAAATAAGTGAATTCGGTATCTTCACCTTTTGTATTTTTGCCAAAAAATTGCATGCGTGGCAAAAACGCAAAGGTTTCTGCGCCGCTGTGCTTTTACTTTAGCTGTGAGGCATTCCCACGGTTGAAATTCAGCAAGGGTGGTGGCAATGAAAACACGCAAAATTGGCCTGGTAAATTACCTGGCTTACGGGTCGGGAGATTTTCTCGGCGCAGGTACAACGGCGCTGACGGCGGCCTGGCTACTTTATTTTTATACAACGTTCTGCGGGCTGTCGCCCGTTGAGGCGACGTTTATTTTTGCAGCGGCGCGGGTGTTGGATGCCGTTGTAAGCCCTCTGATGGGTTTTTTGACCGATAACTTCGGCTCAACGCGTCTGGGGCGGCGTTTTGGTCGCCGTAAGTTCTTTATCCTGCTCGGCATTCCGCTGGTTTTCAGCTACAGCCTGATGTGGGTTGGCGATATGGGGTTTATCTATTACCTCTTAACGTATCTGGTCTTTGATGTGGTCTATACCATGATTCTGGTGCCTTACGAGACGCTGGCGCCAGAAATGACTGACGATTTCAAACAGAAAACGCGCTTTTCCGGCGCGCGCATTGCGCTGGCCCAGCTCTCCGCTATTCTTGCCGCTTTTCTGCCAGGTATTTTGCTCAATATCTTCGGCAAGGAAAATGCGATCTCTTTCTTTTATGCAAGCCTGGTATTTTCATCGCTGTGCGCGGTGGTGCTGACGCTGGTGTGGTTTTTCACCTGGGAGCGCCCGCGTGAAGCCTGGACGGCTGAACAACTGCGCGCCGAGGAAGAAAAGAAATCGCTGACGCTGCGCCAGAGTCTGCAACGCCTGAACACAGAGCTTACGTCAACGTTGCGCATTCGCATTTTCCGCCAGCATCTCGGTATGTATCTTGGCGGTTATATCGCACAGGATGTCTTTAATGCCGTCTTTACCTATTACGTTGTCTTTGTGCTGATGCAAAGCGCCTCCGTCGCGTCCAGCCTGCTCGGTACGATGGCGATACTTCAGTTTGTAGCGGTTATTGCAATGATTCCGCTGTGTATCCGCTTCGGCCCGGCGCCGTCTTATCGCATGGTGGTGGTGCTGTTCGGCCTTAGCTCGCTGGCCTACGCCGGACTGTGGTATGCCGGTATGAGCGACAGCATGTCTCTGCTGGTATTGATCTCGGCCTTCGCCGGCCTGGGACGCGGCGGTATCAATTATGTGCCCTGGAACACTTACACCTACATCGCTGATGTCGATGAAGCGATAACCGGCCAGCGTCGCGAGGGCATTTTCGCCGGGATCATGACGCTGACGCGCAAAGCATCGCAGGCGGGGGCGGTTATGCTGGTGGGCATTGTTATGCAGTTGTCCGGATTTACCTCCGGCCAGAGCAGCCAGCCGCCTGCGGTTAGCCACACCATCCTGCTGATTCTTAGCGTTGGCACCGTGGCGGTGCTCTGTATCGGCTTTCTGATTTCCCTGCGTTTTAAACTCAATCTGCATACGCATGGCGTACTGCGCCAGGAAACGGAAAAAATGCGCGTCGCCGGCCGTATCACGCCGGAAAATATTACGCCCGCAGCGCGCGCTACGGTAGAGCAACTGGCGGGTATGCCATATGAGTCGCTGTGGGGCAATAACAACATTGGCTATCTGAACCGCCACAAGCCCGCCGCGCCGCGCCTGAATGCCGCGCCTGTCCTGAATTCGTCCTTAGATAGAGGTTAAGTTGATGAAGATCTATCCCGTAAAACACAGCCCGCTGCTGCGCCAACCAGAGCGCTTTATTACCCGCGATGCGCTAAAAGCGCTGATTAACCGAGTGACCGATAATCTGGTTGCTATCCGCGATGAAACGGGAGAGTTTTTGCTGCGCCTGGATGACGGGCGGGTGATTGATACCAAAGGCTGGGCGGGCTGGGAGTGGACTCACGGCGTCGGACTATACGGCATCTGGCAGTATTATCACCAGACCGGCGATACGAAAATGCGCGATATTATCGACAACTGGTTTAAAGAACGCTTTGCTGAAGGCGCGACGACGAAAAACGTCAATACAATGGCGCCGTTTCTGACGCTGGCTTACCGCTATGAAGAAACGCGCGATCCGAAACTGCTGGTGTGGCTTGAAAGCTGGGCTGAGTGGGCGATGCATCAAATGCCGCGCACGCAGGCGGGCGGTATGCAGCACGTAACGCTGGCTGAGGAAAATAACCAGCAGTTGTGGGATGACACGCTGATGATGACGGTGTTGCCGCTGACGAAAATCGGCAAACTGCTTAACCGGCCTGATTATGTGGAAGAGGCGGCTTACCAGTTTATGGTACACGTACAGTACCTGATGGACAGAGAAACCGGCCTGTGGTTCCACGGCTGGAGCTTTGATGGCAACCACAATTTTGCCAGGGCGCGCTGGGCGCGCGGCAATAGCTGGCTGACAATGGTTATTCCGGATTTTCTTGAGCTGGTGGATTTGCCTGAGAATAATGCCGTGCGGCGCTGGCTGATTCAGGTGCTGGAAAGCCAGGCGGCGGCGCTGGCGCGCTGCCAGGATGATAGCGGCCTGTGGCACACGCTGCTTGACGATCCGCAGGCGTATACCGAGGCCTCCGCCAGCGCTGGATTCGCCTATGGCCTGATGAAAGCGGTGCGCAAGCGCTATATCAGTGAGGAGTATGCGGCAGTCGCGCAAAAAGCGGTGCGCGGCGTTGTGGAGAATATTTCTGACGACGGCGAACTGTTACAGGTATCGTTTGGCACCGGTATGGGGAGCGATTTAGATTTCTATCGCAATATTCCCCGCACCTCTATGCCCTATGGCCAGGCGATGGCGATTTTGTGCCTGGCGGAGTACTTAAGAGGCTATTACTGAGCGTTTATGCCCATCCATACGGATGGGCAAACATAGCGCGCCGCTGCTTTCAGTCAAGCGTCGTTGCCAGTTCGCAGAGATCGAAATATTTATGCAGCGACATCCTGTCACGATTGATTTTTTTATGGACAAGTAAATCCAGCGCCAGCGGCGTCTGATAGCGTGAGGTGCCGGACAGGCCTGCAAAGCCTGAATCAGGATCATCGCTCGTCAGTTTTTGCATCACCACTCTCATAAACTCTGTGTAATACTCCTCAGCGCTATCATATCGTTTAAGCTGCTTTAAATAGTAGTCGCAATAAAGATGGAGGCTAATATTATACTGCCTTGTCCGATTTAACCTGTCAGCATAATGATTGAGGTTATCTCCGGTATAGTCAAAGCGATATTTCCAGACGATGTTCAAATTATAGTTTGTTAACTTTCCGATAAGGTTGGGCTTGTTTTTGGCATCGTACAGGTCATAATCTTTTCTTAACTGTTTATACGTGACAGGGGCAAAGCTATAAAGCGCCAGAAGATAGGCGATAAAAATAATATCAACAGTAGCTTTACTCAGTAATACAGCATCAATACGGTCAAGCCATTTTTTTATCGCCCGCGGCGTGGCTTCAAGCTCATCGGCAATGTAGGAAAAAATATGCGTATAGTATATTAACTCATCAGTGCTTTTATATTTTAAACCGAGCGCGTCCGCGTGTTGATAAAGTTTTTCATAGTCGAAAGTCTGGCTGACGATATTGCGTATAAAGTCGATTGTAGTTGGACGATGCAGCGTGACCGAGCGCTGAAAGAAGCGCTCCAGATAGCGCTGTGAATCAAACTCAGCGCCATAAATGGCCCGCACTGCGTGCTGGAGCTGTTCTCTGTCTGTGGCGACAACAAAGTCAACGCCTTTCATATCAAAGATATGCTTTATTGTCTCCAGCATTTCTATGGCATAGGTTGGGCGGCAGCGGTCAAGTTCATCAATAAAAATAAACAGCGGATAACGCCGTGCGTTTTGCACGACTGCGGCTTCAAGCCACTGACTAATGGCGGTTTTAAATTCTTCAACGGATCTCTCTGCCGCCTGGTGGGATGAGATAAGCGTCTCAACAAGTTTTTCAGTGATATCGCCTGCGGCGTCGGGATCTATCACTCCTTCACCCAGCGCTTCAATATCGACGCCGGCTTTATTCTTAATTATTGATTTGAACAGCGTCGGCGCCACCGACTTCATTAACATCCAGGAGTGTTTGAAACCGGCGCTCTGAATGAAATGTTTGTCCGTCCCGGAAATAAGCTGATTTTTTATTTCCGAGACGACTGCGAGAAAAGTATCTTTAGCGTGATCGGTCTTCCAGGCATTAATGTAGACAGTTGGGAAAGTATGCCTGATTTCATTCATCCAGCGCTGGAGAAACCAGGTTTTACCTGTGCCCCATGCGGCGTTGAGGTTAAGGACATAACTTTGGTCTTTACCCTTTTGCGATAAATATTGCGTCAGGAAACAGGCGTGCCTGGCCCTGTCAAGAGTATCTCCGGGATATTCGCCAAATGCTTCAGACCAGTTAAATGCTAAGTTTTCCATCACTTTCACCAGGTTTATTATTATCCGAGGGAAGATTAACATGCTGCGCTGAAGCAGAGCGACACGCCACTGGAAAATTTGCGCGCTCGCAGCAGCAAAGCGCTGGCTTGTCCGGATATGGCCCGAAGCCGTATGGTTGAGCTGCTGTGGCGTTATATTCTGTATAAACAAAACGACGTTTTCGGCCCGAAAAGCCGGACAAATTATTAACGGCGATCAAAGCAGCGCCCTGGCGGTGTTATTAAAAGAGGGCAAAACTCTGTTTTGCCCTCTTCAGATTGTTGACAAAGAAGGAAAAAACGGGGTTTTTCCTTCTTTGTGGTAAGCAGGCGAAAATCAATGCGTTGATTTTCATTATTTTTTAATGAATTTCATTCATCCTGTCTGCGACAGGATAGGGTTTGTCAGCAGTCTGAGGGCAAAACTCTGTTTTGCCCTCTTTCGTCCCCCTTTAACGCCGCCCTCGCAGCGGCGTTTGTTTTATGTTTACAGGGTTACGCGCCCACTGGCACCGCGTGTGCGGTATTTTCCAGCGCAGGCCCCTGATATTTTTCAATCTCCAGTTGCGCCATATGGCCGCAGTTGCCCTGGGCGAGGCTGGAAGAGCCGATATCAAAGGTCAGGCAGTTAACATTACCGTTTTTGCACAGGGAACCTGGTTCTGCCGGGTTCGCCGGGTCAAACCACGCGCCTTCGCTGATGCGTACTACGCCGGGGCGTACATCGGGAGTGACCTTTGCGCCTACCAGAATTTGCCCGCGGTCGTTAAACGCGCGCACCAAATCACCGTCGGCGATGCCGCGTAGGCTGGCGTCGTCAGGGTTAATCCAGATAGCTTCGCGATCCGCTACGGCGTATTTCTTGCGCAGCGGCGTATTGTCAAGCTGCGAATGCAGACGATTAACCGGGTGAGCGGTGTTCAGCGAGAGCGGATATTTTTGCGCCTGCGGTCCCTGATACCACTCATGCGGCGGCATCCATCCCGGTATACCGCGACAGTCGTCATAGCCCATTTTTTCTACGGTGTCGGAATAGATTTCTATCTTGCCGGATGGCGTGCCGAGCGGGTTAAGCAGCGGGTTTTCGCGGAAATCTGCGAAGCGCACCCACTGTTTATTCTGCTCCGGTACCGGGAAGCGAATATAGTTATTGGATGCCCAGAACATATCAAACGGCGGCAGCGCCACGCGCGCGTCGCGCGCCTGCGCTTTCATGTCGTCGTACATGCCCTTAAGCCACTGCATTTCATTTTTGCCGTTGCTGTAGGCCTCAAGGACGCCCAGTTTTTCCGCCAGCCCGGCAAAGATATCAAAATCATTGCGCGACTCATGCTGCGGCGGCACGCACTGATGCATCGGGAAAACGTAAAGCTGAGAATAATCGCCGCCCATTTCCATATCGTTGCGTTCGTAGCTGGTGGTTGCAGGCAGCACAATATCGGCATGCTTTGCGGTGGCCGTCCAGTAGGGTTCGTTAACAACGATAGTCTGCGGACGCTGCCAGGCTTTTACCAGGTTATTCGTATCCTGATGCTGATGGAAAGTGTTTCCGCCAGCCACGTAGACCATTTTTACGTCGGGGTAGGTGACTCTCGCCCCGTTAAAATTAATGGTTTTGCCGGGGTTTGCCAGGCAATCGGCAATACGCGCGACGGGGATAGAGGCCGGGGCGTTCTTCGGCGCTTTACCGGCTGAAATACCGGCCAGTATGCCGCCACGCGCGGTGGGGCTACCCCCGGAGGAGTAGTGATAGCTGAAACCAAAACCGCCGCCCGGCAGGCCAATCTGGCCGAGCATCGCAGCCAGCGTGACCAGCAGCCAGTGCGGCTGTTCGCCGCGGTGCTGGCGCTGGATGCCCCAGCCCGCCATAATCATGGTGCGCTGCTTCGCCATCTCACGCGCCAGTTCGCGCAGCGTATTGGCATCAATGCCGCAAATTGCCGCTGCCCAGTCAGCGTCTTTCACCACGCCGTCTTCCTTACCGGTGAGATAGGCTTCAAATTTGTCAAAGCCGACCGTATACGTCTTCAGGAAGTCGGCGTCATGCAGTTTTTCCGCCAGCAGGGTGTGGGCAATACCGATAATCATTGCGCTATCGGTGTACGGGCGCGGCGCGATCCAGTGGGCTTTCAGATCGCGTGCGGATTCGTTGTAGATTGGGTCAATGCTGATGATGCGGGTGCCTTTTTTCTTCAGTGCCTCAAAGCCCGCCAGCCCTTCGTGATCGGGCATATTCCAGCTATTTTTCAGCGTAATGAGCGGATTGCAACCCCACAGCACAACCAGTTTGCTGTTTTCGATAACGTTAGGCCAGGCGGTCTGTTGTTCATAAACTTCCATTGAACCGACAACGTGCGCCATGATGACCTGCGCTGCCCCGGTGGAGTAGTCGCCAGAGTAGTCGCCAAAGCCGCCGGTAAGGTTTAATAGCCGGTGGAGCAGGGTACGGCTGTTGTGCAGCATACCGACGCTTTTCCAGCCATAAGAGCCCGCGTAGATAGCCTGTGGGCCGTGCTCTTTTTGCAGGCGGGTGATTTGTTCGCTTACAAGCGTCAGAGCTTTATCCCAGCTTACGCGTACCCATTCATCACGCCCGCGCAGCTCCGGCTTGCAATTCAGCGGGCCGCCTTCAAGCCAGCTTTTGCGCACCATCGGGTATTTCACGCGGTTCGGCGCGTGAACCTGATGCGGCGCCATCGTGATAAGCTCATTCGGCGCCGGATCGTCCTGGATGGGTTTCACATCCACCATTCGGCCATCCTGAACAAGGGCTTCAAACGCGCCCCAGTGTGCGCCGGTAAGGATGCCTTGCTGCGCCTGGCGCAGGGCGACAAACTGCGGCAGCGCCTGGCTGATTGCCTGTGCCAGCGCGGATTTCGGCCACAGGCCGCAGAGCAGCGGCACGCTCATCAGCGCGGCAGCGCCGGTCAGAAAACGGCGGCGACTAAGCGGTATGGCCTCGTTGGTCATGGTTTTATTTTTCATTGTGTTGACTCCTTACGGGTTCGCCTTATTTTGCGTTTTCATATCGCTGGCGTGCTGCTGCGCATACTGAGTGAGTACGCGTAGCTGCTCCTGAGTCAGCGAGGTTCGCGGCGCCATGCCTTTTACGACGCCGATCCACTGGTTGGCGTTAAATCTGTCAAGTGCGGTCAGGCCGTGGCAACCGGTGCAGTTGGTGGACATCATGTCGGCGGCGTAATGCCAGATTTTTTCTTTATCATCAATAAGCTGTGCTTTTGGTACCCACACGCGCAGCGCCACGCTGTGCCAGATAAGTCCGGTATCGGCGTCGGTAACGGTGCTTAGCGTTTTAATCTGCGCACGGGCCTGTTCATCGAGCAGAAGGCTGAGGATGCGTTTACCCTGTGCGGCGTAAAACACTTCGCTAACGCCATCCTGCTGCCAGCCTTGAATATCCGCTTCCACCATGTCGCCTTCGCGATTTACTACTTTTAGTTCGGTAGACGGCATCAGGCTGCCGGCGTTGTGTTGCTTGACGTCAGCGCTAAGCCAGAACGGCTGGGTGGAAATGGCGTACAGGGTAGTGGCATTACCCGGAGTCAGCGCGGCGGCGCGGGTGAGTTCGCCGGCGCCGGCTGCGGCAAGGCTGCTCATATCCGGAAGCATGTGTGCAACGCCTTTATGGCAGTCGATGCAGGTTTCGCCGTTTTTAATCGCGACCGGATGCTGTTGACGCGCTTCGGGGCGCTGCGCCAGTACGTCCATCGCTTCAAAACTATGGCAGGAGCGACAGGTTGCGGAATCGCTGTCTTTGAGGGTTTTCCATACGCTCTGGGCCATCTCCAGTTTGTGGGCTTCATATTTCTCCGGCGTGTCGATTTTGCCGGTCATTTCTCCCCAGACATCCTTAAGCGCCATGACTTTGGTCTTCAGGTAGCTCACGGGCTGGTGAGGTACGTGACAATCAGCGCATTCGGCGCGTATGCCTTTGGTGTTCTGGAAGTGAATGCTGCCCTGATATTCGGCGAGCGGTTGTTGCATGGAGTGGCAGGAAACGCAGAATTCGGTGTCACTGGTTTTGTGCATAACGGTGGCGGTGCCAGCAAGCAGTGCTGCGCCCAGCAGTAGCCCGGCAAGTAACACCCACAACCATCCCCAGCGACGCGCTCTAAAGGGGGTTTGTTTGCTCATAATTGTCCTTAAAAACGTAAAACGCCGACGAATGCGCTATTACCGTCGTAGCACGGCGCAGAGTCGGTATAACCTGGAAGGGGTAATCATAAAGAGTAATAAAAAACGCAGGTGAAAAATTTGGTTTTTTCTAAGGTTTCTTTGATTTAAACGGGGAAAAACGTTGTATTAAGAATAATATAGCGGTAAGGAGACAGGGGCGAAGCCCCTGTTAATAGTAAACGGCAGCGCTTTACATGCGCTCAACGGTTTCGATGCCCAGGGTATCCAGCCCCAGCTTCAGCGTCTTAGCCGTCAACAGCGCCAGCTTAAGGCGGCTTTGGCGTACCGCATCGCTTTCGGCGCTGAGGATAGGGCAATGTTCATAGAATCCGGAGAACAGGCCCGCCAGATCGTAAAGGTAGGCGCACATCACATGCGGCGTGCCATCGCGGGCGACGACGTTCAGCGTTTCTTCAAACTGCAACAGGCGCGCAGCCAGCGCCGCTTCGCGATCTTCGTTGATAATGACCGGCGACGTCAGCGCGCTTTCTTCAATGCCTGCTTTACGAAAGACCGACAGTACACGCGTATAGGCATATTGCATATACGGCGCCGTATTGCCTTCGAATGCCAGCATATTATCCCAGTCGAAAACGTAGTCAGTGGTGCGGCTCTTTGATAAATCCGCATATTTCACCGCGCCGATGCCTACCGCATGGGCAAGGTTTTCCAGCTCGGCGGCGTTCATCTCCGGGTTTTTCTGCGCGACCAGCCTGCGGGCGCGCTCCATCGCTTCGTCCAGCAGTTCGGAGAGTTTGATGGTGCCGCCCGCGCGAGTTTTGAACGGCTTGCCGTCTTTGCCCAGCATCATGCCGAACATATGGTGCTCCAGCGGCACGGATTGCGGCACGTAGCCTGCCTTGCGAACAATAGTCCACGCCTGCATCAGGTGCTGGTGCTGGCGTGAGTCAATATAGTAAAGCACGCGGTCGGCGTGCAGTGTTTCATAACGGTATTTAGCGCACGCGATATCGGTAGTGGTATACAGGTAGCCGCCATCCTTTTTCTGGATGATGACCCCCATCGGCTCGCCGTCTTTATTTTTGTATTCGTCAAGGAACACGACGGTCGCGCCCTCGCTTTCAACCGCCAGCCCCTTTGCTTTAAGATCGGCCACAATGCCGGGCAGCATCGGGTTATACAGGCTTTCGCCCATTACATCGTCGCGGGTTAGCGTGACGTTGAGGCGCTGGTAGGTGAGCTGGTTTTGCGTCATGGTGATATCGACCAGCTTACGCCACATCTGGCGGCAGTACTCATCGCCGCTCTGCAGTTTGACTACGTAGCCGCGCGCGCGCGCGGCGAAGGCTTCGTCTTCATCGTAGTTTTTCTTGGCCTCACGGTAAAAGGCCTCAAGATCCGCCAGCGCCATTTCACCGGCGTTTTCATTTTGCTGCTTTTCCAGATAGGCGATCAGCATGCCGAACTGAGTGCCCCAGTCGCCTACGTGGTTCGCGCGAATAACGTTATGGCCCAGGAAGCTCAGAGTACGCACGGTGGCATCGCCGATGATAGTGGAACGCACGTGGCCGACGTGCATCTCTTTTGCCACATTTGGCGCGGAATAGTCCACCACAATGGTCTGTGGACGGGAGACTTTCGCTATGCCGACGCGTTCGCAGGCGACGGCGGCGTTAACCTGGTTTGCCAGGAAGACCGGATCGAGGAATATATTAATAAAACCGGGGCCGGCAATTTCCACACGCGCGGCAATGTCGGTGAGATCCAGCAGCGCCACTACCTGCTCAGCTAGCTGTCGCGGGGCCATGCCCATTTTTTTTGCGATCGCCATGACGCCGTTGGCCTGATAGTCGCCGAACTGCGGCTTTGCTGACTGACGAACCTGAGGTTCGCAATCGGCGCTCGCGCCTGCGGCAATTAACGCCTGACTGACTTTATCTGAGAGAAGAGCCTGAATATTCACCGGGATACCTTACGTGTGCTGCGCCTGAATGGGGCGTACAGAGTAAAAAAATAAGAGCGGAAGTATACTGCATTTCAGCCCAGGCGTCAGCATACGCACGCTGTGGCGCGCGCCCGGTAAGGCGTATTAGGCGCGTTGATACGGCCCGGCGCTGGCGGCGCGTTGCCAGTAGAGGTAGATTAGCGGGGGTTTATCGCCGCAGGAGTAATAATAGTGAACTGGCAAGACGTTGAAGAACTACAGGATTTGGTTGCGGATCTACCGCGCTTTGCCCGGGCGCTGGCACAGCTTGCCGGCCGCGTAGGGCTGGATATGTCTGCGCTGAATGCCGATCATATTTCGCTGCGTTGTCATCAGAACGCGACAGCCGAACGCTGGCGGCGCGGTTTTTTACGCTGCGGCGATCTGTTCAGTGAGAGCACGATAGGCGGTCGCCCCATCTGCCTGTTTCGTTTGCCGGAGCCAGTATGCGTGGCGCACTGGCGTTTTACGTTAATTGAACTGCCCTGGCCGGGAGAGAAGCTCTATCCCCACGAAGGTTGGGAGCATATCGAAATTGTGTTGCCGGGGACGCCGCAGACGCTTAATGCCCGGGCGCTTGCGCTACTTAGCGACGAAGGGCTGAGCCAGCCGGGGCTGTCAGTAAAAACCCGCTCGCCGAAAGGCGAAAAAGAGCGGTTGCCGAACCCGACGCTTGCCGTGACTGACGGCAGCGTTACGATTAAATTTCATCCGTATGCGCTGGAAGAGGTGGTCGCCAGTGAACGGGCGTCGCTGTAGCGTAAGGCTGGTCGCTTACGGTTAAGTGAGGGGTTTGTACACGTAAAGCACGTTGCCAAAGGGGGCATCAACGGCAAACGGGCAAACCGGGCCTGCGCGGCGCACTTTGCAAACGCCGGCGAAAGCGCAAAGTCATCATTGCTTCGCGGTATGCGCCTTTCGGTCATCTGCCCGCAGCCGGCCTGTTCCGATGCTCTGTCTTGTTTCGCCTTAGCCCGCCATCCTGGGGCGTCTTACCCTGTTTTCGCCTGCGGTTCGCCGGTTTCAGCGCGCGTCAGTTCATTATTCGGGCCTTAACGTTTGTATTAACAGGAATCGTTATGCCCGGGCGTGCTTAACTGAGCGGCATTACGTCGCGCTAGCAGGGGAGGAAGTTATGCCTGCGGGCGTGGCGCAATGCTTTTGTCGCGGCCGGGGATTGTTTAGCGGGATGCGGCGAGCGTTCGCAGGCGCGCTAGCGCTTCGTTAAGCGTGGCGCGGGTGCAGCCGAAGTTAAAGCGTACAAACTGCGGTTCGCCAAATTCTGCGCCCGCAGACACGCCCAGCCCGGCGCGGTGAAAAAGCGCCGCCGGATTGTCCGAACCCAGGCCGCTGGCGTCTATCCAGCCAGGATAGCTGGCCTGCGGCACGGTCATTTTTAACCCCGGAATCGTTTCTACTGCGGCGCACAGCCTGTCACGATTACCGCGTAAATAAATGAGTAGTTCTTTGAGCCAGGGCTTACCGTCCTGCCATGCCGCGGCGGCGGCGGTGAGCGCCAGGATGTCTGTGCCAGGAACAATCCCTGCCCGGGCGGCGCGAAAACGCGCGCGTAGGTCGGGGTCAGGAATGATGGCCACAGACGCGCCGAGGCCGGCGATATTGTAGGTTTTTGACGGCGACATCAGCGTAATGCTGCGCCGGGCGGCCTCTTCGCCCAGCATGGCAAAAGGCAAATGCCGGGCGTTTTCATCCAGCGCCAGATCGCAGTGAATTTCATCGGAGTAAACAATCAGGTTATAGCGCTGCGCAAACGCCAACTGTTCTTCCAGCTCTTCACGCGTATAGACCGTGCCGGCGGGGTTCTGCGGGTGGCAGAGCATCAGCAGTTTTTTCATTTCCGCGCAACTGCGGCGTCAGTGCGGCATAATCTACAACCCAGCGGCCGCTGCGTAAAACAAGCGGCGCATTAAGCTGCCCGCGTCCGGCCAGTGCGGCCGCCTGGCGAAACGGCGGATAAATCGGCGCTGGGGCGATAGTGACCTCATTTTGCGCCGTGAAAGCGCGCACGCACAGATTAAGCCTCGTCACGACGCCTGGCAGGAAAACCAGCCACTGTGGCAGGATGTGCCAGCCGTATTGCCGTTCACAATGCGCAATGGCGGCATCGGCAAAGGCCGATGGCGATGCGCCATAGCCGAAAACGCCATGCTCAATGCGTTTTTGCAGCGCAGCGATAATGCACGGCGGTGAACGGTAATCCATATCCGCAACCCACAGCGCCAGCACGTCTGGCGCAAATTTATTCCATTTTATGCTGTCGCTGTGGCGGCGATCGACAGGTTCGTCAAAGTTGAAGGCCATATTACATTGTCCTGGCGGAAGTGTTGTATCAGACTAGCACCAGGCCACGGTCACACAACCGACAAAAAGTATGTTTTGAGGAGTATTGAATGGCTTTGCTGGAAATTTGCTGTTACGGCATGGACTGTGCGATAGCCGCCGCGCAAGCGGGCGCGGATCGTATTGAGCTATGCGCGGCGCCAAATGAAGGCGGGATTACGCCCTCGGCAGGCGTGTTGCGCGGCGTTCGCCGGCGCGTGTCGATTCCCGTTCATCCGATTATTCGCCCGCGCGGGGGCGATTTTTGTTATAGCGCCGGTGAGTTCAGCGTCATGCTGGACGATATTGCTCTGGTGCGTGAGTTGGGTTTTCCAGGGCTGGTAACCGGCGTGTTGGATGAGGATGGCAATATTGATTTGCCGCGCATGGCGCAGATTATGTCCGCGGCGCACGGGATGGCGGTAACGTTTCATCGCGCCTTTGATATGTGTCGCGATCCGTTTACCGCCGCAGCGCAACTGGCGAGGCTGGGCGTGGCGCGTATTTTGACATCAGGCCAGGCAAAGAGCGCCGAAGCAGGACTTTCATTAATCAGGGAACTTAAACAGCAGTCCGCTACTCCAATCATTATGGCCGGCGCTGGAGTGCGCCTGAATAACCTGGCGGTGTTTGTGGATGCGGGTATCGAAGAGCTTCACAGCTCGGCCGGAATGTTTCAGCCATCGCCAATGCGCTTTCGCCAGGCGGCTGTTTCCATGTCGTCCGGTGAGCCGGGCGATGAGTTTAGCCGTTATGCCGTGGATGTCGCGGCGGTGGCGGCGATGAAGGCAGCGCTGGCGGCGAAGTAGCCGTCGCCGGACAACCAATTTTACCGCACATCATGTCGCCCAATATGATGTTTGCATGTACCAGGCCCCGGTCAGTTTTCCCGGGGCTTTTTTTATTCATGCTTGTATGCGCCATGCGCCAGGCGTCATCGCCTCCAGCAAAAGGATAATGCTGAATTCGCTTTTTCGTATAAATATTGTGCGTTTCAGGCCCGGCGGTTTATTATTCAGACTATTTATAGAGCAAGTTATAAAATTAACCTACTTAACAAAAAATTCTCTTTTTAAATATCCTCTCCGGATTCAACGTCACGCCAGTCGAGCGTAATGACCAGCCCGTTATGGCGTGGTTCAATATTGACCAGATAGCCTGCGTCTTCAAAATCTTTTCTTACGGAAAAAATATGTTCGGGAAACGCGCCACGCGTTAATAGCGGAAAATCATTTATATCGAAAAACTGGGAGAGCGCGCCAGCTTTGTGGGTTTGCGGGTTACGTAATATATTTGTGAGGATACTTCTTATCAGAATAGCCTCAATGCGTGCTTTCTTATCAATATTCGTTTTATTTTTTAGATAAGATTGTTTTAAGAACCTGGCCTTAGGTATATTCATTATCAATGTTGCACTATCCATTTGCACATTTGGCGATGTTATATTTTTCAGCCTGAAGTGGTCAACAAAAAACGGCCCTGCCAGCGGCCTGCCGCCGGACAATGTGGTTTATCGATCAATACTTACCGGCGCGAATTTCTGTCTTTATACGCTCTGCCTTAAATTATCCCGCAGCGTGGCTGCGGGATAAGTTTACGGTTTGCGGGCGATAAATACGGCACGCCGCGGCGCAGGATAACCTTCGCGAGTTTTTGTGGCGTCATGCGGGTCGAGGAAATCGGCCAGGGATTCAGTGGTCATCCACGCGGTGCGGCGCTGTTCCTCTGACGTAGTGATACAACTGTCGACCGTGCGTACATCCGTAAATCCACACTTTTTAAGCCACTGTTTTAACGCTTGCGCCGAGGGAATAAAGTAGACATTACGCATCGCAGCATAGCGTTCGCCGGGTACCAGTACGGTATTTTCATCACCTTCGACAACCAGCGTTTCCAGTACCAGCTCACCGTCGCGCACGAGCTGATTTTTGAGTTGCCAGAGATGATCGAGCGGCGAACGGCGATGGTACAGCACCCCCATAGAGAATACGGTGTCGAACGCGTTTAAGGGCGGAAGTTGTTCGATGCCCAGCGGCAGCAGGTGCGCGCGAGTATCGTTGCCGAGCAGCTTGCGCACGGCTTCAAACTGGCACAGGAAAAGTTGCGTTGGGTCGATGCCCACCACCAGGCGCGCGCCTGCGCCGACCATGCGCCACATGTGATAGCCGCTGCCGCAGCCGACATCAAGCACTGTACGCCCGGCCAGCGGCGACAGGTGGGGCAGCACACGATCCCACTTCATATCTGAGCGCCATTCGCAATCAATATCAATGCCATAAAGAGAATAGGGGCCTTTTCGCCACGGCATCAGGTTGCGCAACAATTGCTCAATGCCTGCTCTTTGCCCCTCGCTGAGCGGCGTTTCGCTGTACGCGCTCACGCTGTGCAACAAATCGAGGCGATAAGGCGTGATTTCCGGCAGGGCGGCTACTGCGTTTCGCCACTGCTTTAATAGCCCATGCTGCTGCTCTTTTTGCCAGGCAGCAATTTGCGCGGGCAGCGTTTCCAGCCAGCGGGCCAGCGGGCCTGTGGCGATAAGACGATAGAAAGGCCCGAAATCCGTCATGGTCTCTCTCCGGCTTTAAGCGCCACCAGCGAGCCGAAGTTAAAGCACTGAAACCACAGCTCCGCGTGGGCGAAACCGGCTTTCATCAGACGCGCTTTGTGGGTCTGCACCGAATCGGTGAGCATGACATTTTCCAGCATGCTGCGCTTCTGGCCGATTTCCAGTTCGCTGTAGCCGTTAGCGCGCTTGAAGTCGTGGTGCATATCAAACAGTAATTCGCCGACGGCGGCGTCCCCGAAGCTGAACTTTTCAGATAATACCAGCGCGCCTGCGGGACGCAGCCCCTGAAAAACCTTGTCCAACAGCGTCTGGCGGCACTCCGGCGCCAGAAACTGTAAAGTGAAATTCAGCACGACCAGCGAAGCGTCTTCAATCACGATATCGCGAATATCGGCTTCAATGACGTCTACCGGCGTGGCGGCGCGAAAAGCGTCTATATGGCGACGACAGCGTTCCACCATTGCTGCGGAGTTATCCACGGCAATGATGCGACAGCCGTCGTGATGGATGTTGCGGCGCACTGAAAGCGTGGCGGCGCCCAGCGAACAGCCCAGATCGTAAATACGGCTGTTCGGCTGTACGAAGCGTTCAGCCAGCATGCCGATCATGGCGATAATATTGGAATAACCGGGAACCGAACGCTGAATCATATCGGGAAAAACTTCAGCAACGCGTTCATCGAATGTCCAGTCCCCAAGTTTCTCTATTGGGGCGGAAAACAGCGTATCGCGGTGTGACATAATATAATTCCGGAAAAACAAGGGCGCGTATTGTGCGTCAATGCAGTGAGAAAACCAACTCCCACGGGAGATACCACAGGTTGCCTGCCACCATGAGCGCCAGCGAAAGCCAGGTGGCAAGTATGCCGGCGCGTCGCCAGCGTACCAGACGATGATGAAAGCCATAATAGTGCATCAGGCGGCCCAGTATGATTATCAGCCCGCACAGATGCACCATCCAGGTCTCAGCGCCGTCCATTTCGAGAAACAGCAGGAGCAGCAGTGCAATGGGAATGTATTCCACCGCGTTGCCGTGCGCGCGAATGGCGCTCTGTAATTCAGTAAAGCCGCCGTCGCCGTAGGATACGCGGTACATCGAGCGCAGGCGCACAACATCCCAGGAAAGCTTTATCAATAATAACGCACCCAGAACCGCATACAGCGCGCTTACCATAGTTACTCCATTCAATCCCGAACGAGGGCGGTCGTATAATAGCCTGCCCTGCTTCGGCTGTCGCTATCAACATTGTTAACCTGCCGCCGAAAGCGTGCAAACCGCTGCGCCGACGCTCAGAACAGGCTGTCCTGACAGGGAAACGCCGGGGCGCTGCCGAGCGTTGGAAAATGCTCGCGTAGCTTCGGCCACAGGCGATGCGCCAGCTCCGGCGCCTGTGCGATGTCTGGCGTGTGCAAAAATAACCAGGGCGTGCCGTTCAGCGCCCACTGGGGCAATTTTTTCAGCCAGGGGGCGAAAAGCGCCATGTTCTGCGCTATATCGTCGCTGCCGATATAGCGCACCAGCGGGTCGGCGGCAGTTTGCAGCGCATGCACCGGCAGCCTGGGCTTTTTACGCTGGGCGACCCGTACGGCTTCGCTGTGCGGCGCAGCGCTGTGTATCGGCCGGCTATCGAGTATAACGCGATTAACGCCGCGCGCATGCAGGCCGCTGTTCAGCGCCAGTTCTGCGTCGCCTTTAGCAAAAAATTGCGGATGGCGTACTTCCACGCCGTAACGGAACTCGCCGGGCAGGACATCGAGAAATGACCACAGCGCGGGCAGATCGCGCGGCCCGAAGGCGCAAGGAAGCTGTAGCCAGTACTGGCCAATGCGGCCGGCCAGCGGCGCCATCCGGCTAAAAAACGCTTCGCAGAGATCGCCGCAGTTGCGTAGAGCCGCCTGGTGACTGATGGTGGCCGGAAATTTAAAACAGAAGCGAAAACGGTCGCTGGTCATTGCCTGCCAGCGCGCAACGATGCTCGCCGCCGGCAGCGCGTAGAGCGTGGTGTTGCCTTCCACGCAGTCAAAATAGCGCGCGTAGTCTTCCAGGCTGCTGATGCCAAGGCGCGCCCATTTAGGGTGCGACCACTGCGGCAGGCCGATGCGAATCATGACAGCGCGGCAAGGACTTCTTCGGTGCGGCGCACGCGCCCGATGCGTGGGAATATGTGGGCAAAACTGCCATTGTGCTGTTCGTCGTCGGCGGCGCTACAGGCGTCTTCGACAATGACCAGGTTAAAGCCCAGCTCCCACGCGTTACGCGCGGTAGACTCAACGCCGATATTGGTGGAAATACCGCACAAAATGAGGGTGTCAATGCTACGACGGCGTAGCTGTAGCTCAAGGTCAGTGCCGTAAAATGCGCCCCACTGGCGTTTAGTGACTTCAATGTCGCTGTCACGTTTGCCGAGCGCAAGGGGGTATGTCCACCACTCCGGCGGCAGCGCGTCGCTGCCGGGCGCGGCGTCCACCGGCTGTTTTAGCGCGTCGGCAAAATCCGGCGACCAGCCCACGCGCACCAGTACAACCGGCGCGCCCACGGCGCGGCACTTTTCAGCCAGGCGCGCTGCACGTGCGACAACATCCCCGGCCGTGTGCGGCCCGCGGGCAAAAGGCAGAATGCCTTCCTGTAAATCGATAACCACCAGCGCGGTTTTTTTGGCGTTTAGTTCAGACATGCTGTCTCGTCTCCGTTAATAGCGCTTGTTTGCAGCGCTACATTAAATCGCAATGCGTAAGAAAGTGGGGCGTTTTTTGTCAGATTTTGAGAGTATATAACCTGCCTGTATAGCGTAAAGTTAACCGAAGCGCACAGCAAACGCGCGGGCAGGCGGCGTCGGGCTTATCGTCAGGCCGAATATCCAGTATAATAGCCGCCTTTTTTATTCCGTTGTGACAGATGACAACAGCCGCATTGTGGCGCCAGTGGCCGCCAGCCCCTGCGGCAAGTAAAAGGATATCTCATGCGTACAGAATATTGCGGGCAGCTACGCGCGCCCCACGTGGGGCAGCAGGTAACGCTTTGCGGTTGGGTAAACCGCCGTCGCGATCTCGGCAGTCTCATCTTTATTGATATGCGCGACCGTGAAGGTATCGTGCAGGTGTTCTTTGACCCGGATCGCGAAGAAGCGTTCAAGCTGGCCTCTGAACTGCGTAATGAGTTCTGCATCCAGATAACCGGCACCGTGCGCGCGCGCGAAGGGCGTAATGTTAACCGCGATATGGCGACCGGGGAGGTGGAAGTTTTCGCCACTGATCTGACGATTATCAACCGCGCCGAACCGCTGCCGCTCGATTTCAATCAGGTCAACACGGAAGAGGCGCGTCTTAAATACCGTTATCTCGACCTGCGCCGCCCGGAAATGGCGCAGCGTCTGAAAACCCGCGCCCGCATTACCAGCTTTGTTCGTCGCTTTATGGACGACCACGGCTTCCTTGATATCGAAACCCCGATGCTGACCAAAGCCACGCCGGAAGGCGCGCGTGATTATCTGGTGCCAAGCCGTGTGCATAAAGGCAAATTCTATGCGTTGCCGCAGTCGCCGCAGTTGTTTAAGCAGTTGCTGATGATGTCAGGCTTTGACCGCTACTACCAGATTGTGAAGTGTTTTCGCGATGAGGACCTGCGTGCCGACCGTCAGCCGGAGTTTACCCAGATTGATGTGGAAACCTCTTTCATGACGGCGCCGCAGGTGCGTGACGTGATGGAGAAAATGGTGCGTCAACTGTGGCTGGACGTGAAAGGCGTGGAGCTGGGCGATTTCCCGATAATGACCTTTGCCGAGGCCGATCGTCGCTACGGCTCTGACAAGCCGGATCTGCGCAACCCGATGGAGCTGGTGGATGTGGCCGATCTGCTCAGGGCAGTGGAATTTAACGTCTTCTCCGGCCCGGCCAATGACGCTAAAGGTCGCGTGGCTGCGCTGCGCGTACCGGGCGGGGCGCAACTGACCCGCAAACAAATAGACGAGTGCGGTAAGTTCGTTGAAATTTATGGCGCGAAAGGGCTGGCATACATCAAGGTCAACCAGCGTGACGGCGGTATGGAAGGCATCAACAGCCCGGTAGCGAAGTTCCTGAATGCGGACATCGTGGAAGCGATTCTGGCACGTACCGGCGCGCAGGATGGCGACATTATCTTCTTCGGCGCCGATAACGCGCGCGTGGTGTCCGATGCGCTCGGCGCGCTGCGCCTGAAGCTTGGCAAAGACCTGGGCCTTACTGACGAAAACGCCTGGGCGCCGCTATGGGTTATTGATTTTCCGATGTTTGAAGATAACGGCGAAGGCGGTCTGAGCGCGATGCATCATCCGTTCACCGCGCCGCGTGATATGACGGCAGCACAACTGAAATCAGAGCCGGAAACCGCCATTGCCAACGCCTATGATATGGTTATTAACGGTTATGAGGTAGGCGGCGGCTCTGTGCGTATCCACAACGGCGAAATGCAGCAGACCGTGTTTGGCATTCTTGGCATTAACGAGCAGGAGCAACGTGAGAAATTCGGCTTCCTGCTCGATGCGCTGAAGTATGGTACGCCGCCGCACGCAGGCCTGGCTTTTGGCCTTGACCGCCTGGTAATGCTGCTAACCGGCACTGACAATATCCGCGATGTCATCGCATTTCCGAAAACCACGGCCGCCGCCTGTCTGATGACCGAAGCGCCAGGCGTTGCAAACCCGGCGGCGCTTGAAGAATTGGGTATCGCGGTGGTGAAAAAGGGCGAGAGCAACTGACATGGCCTGGAAGCGTCCTGTCTCGGTGCTGGTGGTTATTTACGCCCAGGATACCGGGCGGGTGCTGATGTTACAGCGGCGCGACGATCCTGGCTTCTGGCAGTCGGTCACCGGCAGCCTGGAGGCGCACGAAAGCGCACGCCACGCGGCTTTGCGTGAAGTGATGGAAGAAGTGGCCATTGATATTGACGGCGAGCGCCTGGCGCTAATTGATCGCCAGCGCGCCGTGGAGTTTGAAATCTTTGCGCATCTGCGCCATCGCTATGCGCCAGGCACGCTGCGTAATACGGAACACTGGTTTTCGCTGGCGCTGCCTGCTGAACGACCGGTAGTCATCAGCGAGCACCTGGCCTGGCAGTGGCTGAACGCGCGTGACGCGGCGGCGTTAACCCTGTCGTGGAGCAACCGGCAGGCGATAGAAGCATTTTGTTATTAATTTAGCCCGAAAATACTCAGCGTAGTGCGGCGCGTATCCCGTTCACGCGCCGGTTCGCCTCGCGCTGTAGACTGAGTTCAGGGCCATTCTGGAGAACGTTATGGCAGGTCATAGTAAATGGGCCAACACCAAACATCGTAAGGCGGCGCAGGACGCCAAGCGCGGTAAGATTTTCACCAAGATCATTCGCGAACTGGTAACGGCGGCGAAGTTAGGCGGCGGCGATGCGGCCTCTAACCCGCGTCTGCGTGCGGCAATTGATAAGGCGTTGTCCAATAATATGACGCGCGACACTCTCAACCGCGCCATCCAGCGCGGCGTGGGCGGCGACGACGACGCGAATATGGAAACCATTATTTATGAAGGCTACGGGCCGGGCGGCACTGCCGTAATGGTGGAATGCCTGAGTGATAACCGTAACCGTACCGTAGGCGAAGTTCGCCACGCGTTTAGCAAATGCGGCGGCAACCTGGGTACCGATGGCTCGGTATCCTATCTGTTTAGCAAAAAAGGCGTCATTTCCTTCGCTGAAGGAACTGATGAAGATGCTGTGATGGAAGCGGCGCTGGAAGCCGGCGCGGAAGATGTTGTCGGCTATGACGATGGCGCCATTGACGTTTATACCGCCTGGGAAGAACTGGGGCAGGTGAAAGATGCGCTGGAAGGGGCGGGCTTTAAGGCCGAGAGCGCCGAGGTTTCCATGATTCCGTCGACGAAAGCCGACCTGGATGCCGATACCGCGCCCAAAATGCTGCGCCTTATCGATATGCTGGAAGACTGCGACGATGTGCAGGAAGTTTACCATAACGGTGAAATCTCCGACGAAGTCGCCGCGACGCTCTGACTGATGAACCGGGCGCACGCGTTGCGTGCGCCCGGGCCGTTTCAGGTATGCCCCCACGATTATCAAAAGAGGCGTGATGGCCATTATTCTTGGCATCGATCCGGGATCGCGCATTACCGGTTACGGCGTTATTCGCCAGTCCGGCAGGCAGCTTGCTTACCTTGGCAGCGGCTGCATTCGCACAAAGGTGGACGATTTACCTTCGCGACTCAGGCTGATTTATGCCGGGATCTGCGAATTGATTGCTCAGTTTCAACCGGATGTGTTTGCCATTGAGCAGGTTTTTATGGCGAAAAATGCCGACTCGGCGCTAAAGCTTGGCCAGGCGCGTGGTGCTGCGATTGTCGCTGCGGTTAACGGCGGGCTGCCGGTATTTGAGTACGCGGCGCGCCAGGTAAAACAGACGGTAGTGGGCAACGGCGGAGCGGATAAAAGCCAGGTGCAGCACATGGTGCGCAATCTGTTGAAGCTCCCGGCCAATCCTCAGGCCGACGCCGCCGATGCGCTGGCGATTGCCATCACCCACTGTCACGTTAGCCAGAATGCGTTACAGATTAGCAGTACGCGCCTTAATCTGGTTCGCGGCAGGTTACGCTAAACGATAAAAAGGCTGGATACCTATCCAGCCTTTTTTATATGATGTGCGCCATTAATACCGGTATGTTAGCAGCAGGAGCAAAATGTGATAGGTCGACTCAGAGGCATCATCCTGGAAAAACAGCCGCCGCTGGTGTTACTGGAAGCCGCAGGCGTGGGGTATGAAGTACATATGCCGATGACCTGCTTTTATGAGCTGCCGGAAACTGGTCAGGAAGCGGTGATCTTCACCCATTTTGTGGTGCGTGAAGACGCGCAGCTACTGTTTGGCTTCAATAATAAGCAGGCGCGCACGCTGTTTCGCGAACTGATAAAAGTGAACGGCGTTGGGCCAAAACTGGCGCTGGCTATTCTGTCCGGGATGTCCGCGCAGCAGTTCGTTAATGCCGTTGAGCGTGAAGAGCCTGCCTCGCTGGTGAAGTTGCCCGGTATCGGTAAAAAGACGGCTGAGCGCCTTGTGGTAGAGATGAAAGACCGTTTCAAAGGTATGCATGGCGATCTCTTTACGCCGGCGGCAGACCTGACGCTGGCCGCGCCGGCCGGGCCGACGGCCGACGACGCCGAAGCTGAAGCGGTTGCCGCGCTGGTGGCGCTGGGTTATAAACCGCAGGAGGCCAGCCGTATGATTGCAAAAATCGCCCGAAGCGGCGCCGACAGTGAAACTCTGATTCGAGACGCGCTGCGCGCAGCGCTGTGAGGTAAAGATGATAGAAGCCGATCGCCTGGTTGCGCCTGGCGCAAGCCCGGTGGAAGAAGCCGCAGACCGCGCTATTCGCCCGAAGCTGCTGGCGGAGTACGTTGGGCAGCCTCAGGTGCGTTCCCAGATGGAAATCTTTATTCAGGCGGCCAGGCTGCGCGGCGACGCGCTGGATCATCTGTTGATTTTTGGTCCGCCGGGGTTGGGTAAAACCACGCTGGCAAACATTGTCGCCAATGAGATGGGGGTTAACCTGCGCACCACGTCCGGCCCGGTGCTGGAGAAGGCAGGCGATCTGGCGGCCATGCTGACTAACCTTGAGCCGCATGACGTGCTGTTTATTGACGAAATCCATCGTCTTTCGCCGGTAGTGGAAGAGGTGCTCTATCCGGCAATGGAAGACTACCAGCTTGATATTATGATTGGCGAGGGGCCGGCTGCACGTTCGATTAAGATTGATTTGCCGCCGTTTACGCTCATTGGCGCGACTACGCGCGCCGGTTCGCTAACCTCGCCGCTGCGCGATCGCTTCGGTATTGTGCAACGGCTGGAGTTTTACCAGGTGGCGGATTTACAGCATATCGTTAGCCGTAGCGCCGCCTGCCTTGGGCTGGAGATAAATAACGACGGCGCGCTGGAAGTGGCGCGCCGCGCGAGGGGAACGCCGCGTATCGCCAATCGCCTGCTGCGCCGTGTGCGCGATTTCGCTGAAGTGCGCCACAATGGCGTTATCGATCATGAGATTGCCGCTCAGGCGCTGGATATGCTTAACGTGGATGCTGAGGGGTTTGACTATATGGATCGCAAGCTGCTGTTGGCCGTGCTGGATAAATTCCTCGGCGGGCCGGTGGGGCTTGATAATCTTGCAGCGGCCATCGGCGAAGAGCGGGAAACGATAGAAGATGTGCTGGAGCCTTATCTGATTCAGCAGGGTTTTTTACAGCGCACGCCGCGCGGACGTATCGCGACGCCGCGCGCCTGGACGCACTTTGGTATTGCGCCGCCGGATAAGCTTTAGCCCGTATACGTCCAGGACCGGGGCGATGGCCCCCGGTTTGTGCCGTCAGCTAGCTGTCGTGGTTAGATTTTGGGCCAAGAAAGTAAAAGGCGAAAGGCAACGAACCGATAATCGTAAACATGATGCTATAAATGAAAACCCAGGCGCCCTGTATCACAAACAGCCCCAGCGACCAGTTCTCAATAGGTAAATTGTATTGATCTTCCACACCCTTAAACGTCACGCGCGAAATGACTGAAACGGCAATGACAAATACTACCGCGGCGGCGATAAGGAATTTTTTAAAGTCGCGAGTGCGCGTGATTGGCAACATAATTTCCTCCCTGACGATAGAAAAACGTGATTGTTGGCGGCGCGACCGGGTAGGGTATCGGAGGCGTTGATATACAGGGTAACTGCGCCGGGCGCAAACTTCATCTGTTAATTTATCCATTGTCTACTGAGCGCGGTGGGCTGCAAAAGGTTATCGGGACGCCTCTTTATTTCATCAGGGTATCCCGGGCCTGCAGCAGGCGGCTTACTGTCGGTTAATCCACCTGGCGGCGCATCATGCTGAGGATAAACAGCAGCGCGGCGGCCAATACCACCGAGGGGCCGGCGGGGGTATCATAACAGGCAGAAAAGGCCAGCCCGCCCGTAACGGCGAGCGCGCCGACAACCACGGCGAGCCATGCCATCTGTTCCGGGGAGCGGGCGAAGCGACGGGCGGTCGCGGCCGGAATAATCAGCAGTGAGGTAATTATCAGCGCGCCGACAAATTTCATTGCCACACCGATGGTGAGCGCGGTCACCAACATTAGTATCAGCCGTACGCGCTGTAGCGAAACGCCATCCACAAAAGCCAGGTCCTGGCTGATAGTCATGGCAAGCAGATTACGCCACTGCCAGCACAAAATAGCGACTACAGCGGCGACGCCTGCGGCGAGGGTCAATAAATCTTCAGGCGTGACCGACAGCAGGTCGCCAAACAGATAGGCCATTAAATCAACGCGAATGCCGGACATCAGGCTAACCACAACCAGGCCAAGGGAGAGGGCGCTGTGGGCCATGATGCCAAGCAGCGTATCAATGGCGAGGTTCGGACGTTTTTCCAGCCATACCAGCGCCAGCGCCAGCAGCAGCGTGACGGCGATGACTGCGTAAAACGGATTGATATTCAGCAACAGGCCAAACGCCACGCCGAGTAACGAAGCGTGGGCCAGAGTATCGCCAAAATAGGACATGCGGCGCCAGACGACAAATGAACCCAGCGGGCCGGCCGCGCAAGACAGCATAAGCCCGGCAAGCCAACCGGGAAGCAATAGTTCAATCATGGCTGGTCGTTCCCCTTGCGCAACACAATTTTGCCCTGCAAATCGTGACGATGGTTGTGATGGTGGCGATAAATGCCAAGTTGCTGAGCGCCGCGCGTGCCGAACATTGAGATAAATTGCGGATGCGCGCAGACCGCCTCCGGCGTGCCGGAACAGCAAATATGATGGTTAAGGCATAGCACTTCATCGGTTTTGGCCATCACCAGATGAAGATCATGAGACACCATCAGCACCGCGCAGCCAAGTTCGCGGCGCAGTCTGTCGATTAAGTCGTACAGCGCCAACTGGCCGTTGACGTCTACGCCCTGCGTAGGTTCGTCGAGCACCAGCAGTTGCGGTTGATTAAGCAGGGCGCGCGCCAGCAGTACGCGCTGGGTTTCGCCGCCGGATAGTTTCTGCATCGGCGCATCCATAAGATGGGCGGCCTGTACGCGCGTCAATGCAGGCTGGATATCGTTTTTCCTGACGCCAGGACGCAGGCGCATAAAGCGACTGACCGTAAGCGGTAAAGTGGCATCGAGGTATAATTTCTGCGGGACATAGCCGATGCGCAGATTGTGGTTGCGCTTGAGTGTACCGCTATCCGGCGCTATCAGGCCCAGCACCACGCGCACCAGCGTTGATTTCCCCGCGCCGTTGGGACCCAGCAGCGTCAGTATTCTGCCTGCCCGCAAATTTAGCGAGATATCAGTAAGTACGCGACGCGCGCCAAAGGAGACAGCGATGTTTTCCAGCGAGACGAGAGTGGTCATGTTGTTTTAAACGTTGCAGAAGTTATCGAATGTTATAATATCACACTTCCTTTCTTCAAAACGATGACCAGACGCATTATGTTACATAAAAATACGCTTCTTTTCGCTGCTTTTTCCGCCGCGCTGTGGTGTGGGATAAGCCCCCTCGCTCAGGCAGAGATTGTGACCTCAATAAAGCCGCTTGGCTTTATTGCTTCCGCCGTCGCAGATGGCGTAACAAAGACCGCTGTTTTGCTGCCTGACGGGGCTTCAGAGCATGATTATGCGCTGCGCCCGTCGGATATAAAACGCTTACAAAACGCGGAGTTGGTGATATGGACAGGGCCGGAGATGGAGGCGTTTATGATCCGGCCTGTAGCACGGCTTCCTGCGCAAAAAAAGCTTGCCCTGGTGACGCTTGATACCGTGAAGCCGCTGCTTATCAAAGGGGACGCTGCCGGCGATCGTGAACATGGGCATGACCATGAAAAAAGTGACGCAGATCACCATCATGGCGACTACAACATGCATTTATGGCTATCCCCAGAGATTGCAAGGCTTTCAGCGGTTGCAATCCATCAGAAATTAGTTGAACTTATGCCTGAAAATAAGAACAAATTGGATGCTAACCTTCAGCGTTTCGAGGCAGAATTAGCAAAATCCGATAGAATGTTGGCAAACAAGCTGTCACCGCTAAAAGGAAAAGGGTATTACGTGTTTCATGACGCCTATGGGTATTATGAACAACATTTTGGACTCACGCCGTTGGGCCACTTTACCGTCAATCCTGAAATCCAGCCGGGTGCGCAGCGCTTACATGAAATCAGAACACAATTGGTTGAGCATAAGGCGGTATGCGTCTTTGCTGAACCGCAATTCAGGCCGGCCGTGATTGAAGCCGTTGCCAGAGGAACGCGGGTTCGTATGGGGACGCTTGATCCTCTTGGCACCGCCATCCCGTTAGGTAAAGACAGCTATACGCAATTTCTTACACAACTTGCGCATCAATACGCCAGCTGCCTGAAAGGAGAATAATGAGGAAGTGAATACGTGCAACAGATAGCCCGCTCTGTCGCCCTGGCGTTTAACAGTTTACCGCGACCGCACCGCGTGATGCTTGGGTCGCTTACGGTTCTTACTCTTGCGGCCGCTGTCTGGCGGCCCTTTGTGTACCACACCGAATCAGCACCTGTCGCGAAAAGCATTACCCTGGGAAAAGATGATATACGTTCCCTGCTGCCTGAAGCCAGCGAGCCTATCGATCAGAACGCGCAGGAGGATGAAGCGATTCCGCAGGATGAGCTTGACGACAAGATAGCTTCAGTGACTGGCCTGCATGAATATGTGGTTTCCACTGGCGATACCCTGAGCAGCATCCTTAACCAGTATGGCATTGATATGACGGAAATCGGCCAACTGGTGCAGGCTGATAAAGATTTGCGTAACCTGAAAATCGGCCAGCAACTTTCCTGGACCCTCACTGCCGAGGGCGATCTTAAGTCACTGACGTGGGAGATGTCGCGCCGCGAAACGCGCACCTACGAACAGGCCAAAAACGGCGTGTGGAAGATGAAGAGTGAAACCCAGCAGGGAGACTGGGTTAACAGCTTGCTTAAAGGCACCTTCAATGGCAGCTTTGTGACAAGCGCGCGCTCGGCTGGCCTGACGACCACCGAAATCAACGCGGTGATTAAAGCAATGCAGTGGCAGATGGATTTCCGTAAGCTTAAAAAAGGTGACGAATTCGCTGTGCTGATGTCGCGTGAAATGCTCAACGGCAAGCGCGAGCAGAGCCAGTTAGTCGGCGTACGCGTGCGCAGCGGCGGCAAAGATTACTATGGCATTCGCGCCGAAGACGGAAAATTCTACGACCGTACAGGCGCCGGGCTGGCGAAGGGGTTTATGCGTTTCCCAACTTCGCGGCAGTTTCGCGTTTCTTCTAACTTTAACCCGCGTCGCGTTAACCCTGTGACCGGGCGAGTGGCCCCCCATCGCGGCGTAGATTTCGCGATGCCGCAGGGAACGCCTGTTATGGCGGTGGGTGACGGCGAAGTAGTGGTTGCCAAGCGCAGCGGCGCAGCAGGCTACTATGTGGCTATCCGCCACGGGCGTTCTTATACCACTCGCTATATGCATCTGAAAAAGCTGCTTGTTAAGCCCGGCCAGAAGGTAAAACGCGGCGAGCGTATTGCACTGTCTGGCAATACCGGGCGCTCCACCGGCCCGCATTTGCATTATGAAGTGTGGATTAACCAACAGGCGGTTAACCCGCTGACGGCTAAGTTGCCGCGTTCGGAAGGGTTGACTGGCGCAGAGCGTCGCGAATTCCTGGCGAAAGCCAAAGAAGTGGTGCCGCAGCTTCGGTTTGACTGACGAAGGGTATCCTTCTGCGAGCCGGGCAGTAGGGGCCGTTGTCAATCGTCGGGCCGAAGGATTTCGGCGCGAAATGGCAGAAAATGGCCGCAGGTAAATCACCCCCCATGATTTTCGTCTGAGAGTAAAAAGAGGGCAAAATCAGGCGCTTGCTCCCTTTGTCAGCACGCCAGGCCGGTCTGTGACCGGCTCAGCTTGTTGACACAGAAAGAAAAAACGGGATTTTTCCTTCTTTGTGGTAAGCAGGCGAAAATCAATGCGTTGATTTTCCTTATTTTTTATTGCATTTCATCCATCCTGTCTGCGACAGGATGGAGTTTGTCAGCAGTCTCGACCGGTCTGTGACCGGCTTTTTCTTTGGAAATGCCCCAGCTACCGGTAAAATACCCGCCGCTTGTCACGTCACTAACCAATCGGCTTCGTGCCGGGAAGAGCATGGAAAAACAAAAAAAATCCGCTAACGAATTTATACCTGCGTTCCAGAAATCCTTCCTGCATCCACGTTACTGGGGATCCTGGCTGGGCGTATTGACATTTGCCGTGTTGGCCTGGACGCCTGCGGCTATTCGCGATCCGCTGCTGGGCGCGCTGGGCCGCGCCGCCGGCCGACTGGCTAAAAGCGCGCGTCGCCGGGCGCGAATCAACCTGCTGTACTGTTTTCCCGATATGCCCCCGGTAGATCGCGAAGCTATTATCGATCGCATGTTCGAAACCGCGCCGCAGGCGATGGCGATGATGGCCGAGCTGGGCTTGCGCGATCCGAAGAAGGTGCTCCGGCGCGTTGACTGGCACGGAAAAGAGAGCATAGATGAGATGCGGGCTAGCGGTGAAAAAGTGATTTTTCTCGTCCCACACGGCTGGGCGGTAGATATTCCGGCGATGTTAATGGCAGCCAGCGGCCAGAAAATGGCGGCTGTGTTCCATAATCAGGGCAATCAGCTATTTGATTACATCTGGAACCGCGTGCGTCGTCGTTTCGGGGGAAGAATGCATGCCCGTAATGACGGCATCAAGCCTTTTATCAGCTCAGTTCGCCAGGGCTACTGGGGCTATTATTTGCCAGATCAGGATCATGGCGCCGAACATAGCGAATTTGTCGATTTTTTTGGCACCTATAAGGCAACGCTGCCCGCCATTGGCCGTCTGATGAAGGTGTGCCGCGCTCGTGTTGTGCCACTGTTTCCGGTATACAACGCCCGTACGCACAGGCTTGATATCCACATTCGCCCGCCGATGGACGACCTGCTGGAAGCGGATGACCGGACGATTGCGCGCCGTATGAACGAAGAAGTGGAAATTCTGGTAGGCCCGAACCCCGAACAGTATACGTGGTTATTAAAACTGCTTAAAACGCGTAAAGCCGGTGAACCGGAGCCTTACGTACGCAAGGACCTTTGAATAATGGGGAAATAACGAGGGCATACCTCCTTTATCATCCGTGCAACGAGGCTGTCTGGCGCATGCTGGCCACCTGAGATTAAGTCTATGTTCCATCCACTAAAGCCCGGTGACAAATGAGGCTTCGGATGAACGGGCAAAGCGGGCCATCGCGGCCCGCTTTGCAGGCGCCTGCGCCATAACGAAATTCGCGCTCACCGCCAGGTAATCAGCCTGCGGCTGTCTCGTTCGCTCCATCCTGCCATTCCGGGCGCGCTGCCCGCCTGTTCAGCGGACGTCAGCGCTCCATCTGTAAGCCTGTAGGCGTTAAAAGCGAACAGGGATGCTGAAAGAAAATAAAAAAGAGGCCCGGGTCGGGCCTCAATGTGGCATGGTTTTTTTGACAAGAGTAGGAGTCGTTATTCACACACAGGCTTAACCGGCGGTTAACAGCCTGTCTGGCCTTTTTTGTTGATGTACGCTCCTTTAGTCCGCGGTCAGTATACGCGTGGTATTGGTAGTGCCGATCGTGCCCATGACGTCCCCCTGTGTGATGATAACCAGATCGCCGGACATCAGGTAGCCTTTATCGCGCAGCAGCGTCACGGCGTCATGCGCAGCGGCCACCCCTTCACTCTGGCTGTCGAAATGAACCGGCGTGACGCCGCGATACAGCGCCGTCAGATTTAGCGTACGCTCATGGCGCGACAGGGCGAAAATCGGCAGGCCGGAGCTTATGCGCGAAGTCATCAGGGCAGTACGGCCGGATTCGGTCATTGTAATGATGGCCGACACGCCTCGCGTATGGTTTGCCGCATACATTGCCGACATGGCCAGCGCTTCTTCCACGTTGTCGAACTGCACATCCAGGCGGTGTTTGGAAACATTGATACTGGGGATCTTTTCTGCGCCCAGACATACGCGCGCCATTGCAGCCACGGTTTCCGCCGGATATTGCCCGGCGGCGGTCTCGGCCGAGAGCATTACAGCATCTGTGCCGTCAAGTACGGCATTTGCCACGTCCATAACCTCAGCACGCGTCGGCATCGGGTTGGTTATCATGGATTCCATCATTTGGGTCGCGGTGATAACGGCGCGATTGAGTTGACGAGCGCGACGAATCAGCGATTTCTGGATCCCGACAAGCTCAGGATCGCCTATCTCCACGCCAAGATCGCCACGGGCGACCATGACCACATCGGAAGCCAGGATAATATCATCCATCGCCTCTTCGCTGCATACTGCTTCAGCGCGTTCTACTTTGGAAACAATATGCGCATCACAGCCGGCGTCGCGTGCCAGACGGCGGGCGTAATTCAGATCTTCGCCGCAGCGCGGGAAGGAGACGGCCAGATAATCCACGCCTATTTTGGCCGCGGTGAGGATATCAGCCTTATCTTTTTCGGTCAGGGCCTCTGCGGAAAGCCCCCCGCCAAGCTTGTTGATGCCTTTATTGTTAGAAAGCGGGCCGCCGACGGTCACTTCGGTAAACACTTTCATGCCCTGAACTTCCAGCACTTTCAACTGAACGCGCCCATCATCAAGCAGCAGGATATCGCCGGGTACGACATCCGCCGGCAGGCCCTTATAATCGATACCGACTTTTTCTTTATCGCCTTCGCCTTTACCCAGGTTGGCGTCGAGCAGAAATTTGTCACCGACGTTCAGGAAAACTTTGCCTTCTCTGAAGGTGGAAACGCGTATTTTAGGTCCCTGGAGATCGCCCAGAATCGCGACGTGGCGGCCCATTTTTGCTGCAATTTCGCGCACTTTATTCGCCCGAAGCAGATGGTCTTCCGCCGTTCCATGAGAGAAGTTCATGCGTACAACGTTTGCGCCAGCAGCGATAACTGCTTCAAGATTATTATCGCGATCGGTTGCCGGGCCTAACGTGGTGACAATTTTGGTTCTGCGTAGCCGTCTGGACATTTAATACTCCGTTGACTGAAACAACCTGGTGCCAGGTGAACTGTAAAATCGAGGGGTAAGTCGGTATATGACCCGATACATTACCCGAATGGCTTTGACTGTGACAACGTTGTTATACATTCACGACGTTTTGCCGGAAACAGATGTCGCTTTATCAAAGCGTGATACCCGCAACGCTTCCTTGACCCGCTTCAAGTTATCTCTAAATTTTGCGCCACGCCGCAGGGTGAAACCGGTTGCCAGCACGTCAAGCAGCGTTAGCTGGGCCAATCGCGATACCATTGGAATATAGATATCAGTATCTTCCGGCACGTCCAGCAGCAGCGCCAGGCTGGCGACATGGGCCAGCGGCGTGTCGGCAGTCGTGATGGCAATGACCATCGCGCCGTTTTCCTGGGCCAGTTGCGCCAGTTCGACAATCTGACGGGTGCGGCCGGTATGAGAGAACAGCACAACGGCGTCGCCTTCGGCGCAGTTCATGCAGCTCATGCGCTGTAAAACGATATCGTCAGTCCAGAATACCGGCACGTTGAAGCGCAGAAACTTATTCATGGCGTCATGGGCTACGGTGGAAGACGATCCCAGACCGAAAAATGAAAGTTTTTTAGCCTGCGTCAGCCAGTCCACTGCACGGTTTATGGCGTTCATATTCAGCCCGTGACGAACCTGGTCAAGACTTGCCATTGCCGATTCGAAAATTTTATCACTGTAGGCCCGCACGTCGTCGTTTTCGTCAACGTTGCGGTTTACCCAGGGGATGCCGGTAGCAAGGCTCTGCGCCAGCAATAATTTGAAGTCAGGGAAACCACGGGTATTGAGGCTGCGACAAAAACGGTTCACCGTGGGTTCGCTCACGCCAGCCTCGGCGGCCAGTGCGGCGATACTTTTGTGAATGGCGTCCTGCGGCGCTGCCAGAATGGCGTCGGCCACTTTACGCTCCGATTTGCTCAGGCTTTCCAGTCGCGCCTGGATATTTTCCAGCATATTCATCATCGACAAAGTTCTCATACAATGTTTGATACCCCCGACCGGTGAAAATCGCGTGTCGGTGAGGGGTTGAATATACTCTGCGCTGCTCAGGCCGCGGTACCGACAGACAGAGGATGGTGTTGTTTTTTTTCATTACATGATCGCGCTCCGCTTTCCTGAACGGGCGCAGCAAAAGAAAATAGACAAATTCGCCAGGCCGTATAGCGTGCGAGCAGTCAGTTTCTGGGCGAATGGCACAACCAGTGTTCCGCGCTTTCGGCAAATGAAGTACAGTGCAGCGTAATAAAATTACACGTTGAGCCTGGCCAGAGCGCCGGGCTGGCCGATAACGAGGAGAACAACATGGCAGTAACGCAAATAGCTCAGGCGTGCGATCTGGTCATTTTTGGGGCAAAAGGCGATCTCGCGCGCCGCAAATTGCTACCATCCCTGTATCAGTTAGAAAAGGCAGGCCAGATTAACCCCGATACCCGCATTCTCGGCGTCGGGCGTGCGGACTGGGATAAAGCCGCATACACCAATGTTGTGCGTGACGCGCTCGAAACCTTCATGAGTGAGGAGATTGACGAGGCGTTATGGGACAAACTTAGCGCGCGCCTGGACTTTTGTAACCTTGATGTTAACGATATCGCAGGGTTCAGCAAACTAAGTAAAATGCTGGATCAAAAAAAACGCACCACCATAAACTATTTCGCTATGCCGCCAGACACTTTTGGCGCTATCTGCAAGGGCTTAGGCGCGGCGAAGCTCAATGCCAGGCCCGCGCGCGTGGTAATGGAAAAACCGCTTGGCACGTCGCTGGAAACATCTCAGGAAATCAACGATCGGGTCGGTGAATACTTTGATGAAACCCAGGTGTATCGTATTGACCACTATTTGGGCAAAGAAACGGTGCTTAATCTGCTGGCGCTGCGCTTTGCTAATTCGCTGTTCGTCAATAACTGGGACAACCGCACCATTGATCACGTGGAAATTACCGTAGCGGAAGAAGTGGGCATTGAAGGGCGCTGGGGATATTTCGATCAGGCCGGCCAAATGCGCGACATGGTACAAAATCACCTGCTGCAAATACTTTGCATGATTGCTATGGCGCCGCCGCCGGACCTTAGCGCCGACCACATCCGCGATGAAAAAGTAAAAGTATTGCAGGCGCTACGCCGTATCGACCGCACCAACGTGCGTGAAAAAACCGTGCGCGGCCAGTACACCGCCGGTTTTGCTCAGGGTAAAAAAGTACCGGGTTATCTGGAAGAAGAAGGGGCCAATAAGAGCAGCAACACCGAGACGTTTGTCGCTATCCGCGTGGATATTGATAACTGGCGCTGGTCCGGCGTGCCGTTTTACCTGCGTACCGGCAAGCGCCTGCCGACCAAGTGTTCTGAGGTCGTGGTGTATTTCAAGAACCCGGAATTGAACCTGTTTAAAGAATCCTGGCCGGAATTACCGCAAAATAAGCTGACCATCCGCCTGCAGCCTGATGAAGGCGTGGATATCCAGATACTGAATAAAGTGCCGGGTCTTGACCATAAGCACAACCTGCAAACCACCAAACTTGATTTAAGCTATTCCGAAACCTTTAACCAGACACATCTGGCCGATGCTTATGAGCGGCTGTTGCTGGAAACCATGCGCGGAATTCAGGCGCTGTTTGTACGCCGTGACGAGGTTGAAGAGGCGTGGAAATGGGTGGACTCCATTACGGAAGCCTGGGAGGCGGATAACGATGCGCCGAAACCGTATCAGGCTGGCACATGGGGGCCGGTTGCTTCCGTGGCGATGATCACACGCGACGGGCGTTCATGGAATGAATTTGAATAAGCGCGGGGGCGCTTTTGTATTTTACCGGTAACATGATCTAACGCATAAGTCGTATACTTTTTTTGTCTGTAAAGCCTCGCGAGGTTCTCCCGTGAGGCTTTTTTATTTACACTGGCAAAAGCGTTTTCGCCCTGCACCGGCCTGTAATATGCGTTTGGCGGGGCTTTTCGTTCCGTTTGCAAAGAATGTGTTCTACTCAGGGCATTACAGATTATAAGGAGTCTCTGTGAATCCAGAAATGTTACGGGTAACAAATCGCATCATCGAACGCTCTCGACCTACCCGCGAAGCTTACCTTGCAGGCGTTGACGCCGCGAAGACAAATACAGTACGTCGTTCTACGCTGGCCTGCGGCAATCTGGCCCACGGTTTTGCAGCCTGCCAGCCTGAAGATAAGGCGGCGTTAAAGAGTATGTTGCGTAACAACATCGCTATCATCACCTCTTATAACGACATGCTCTCCGCCCACCAGCCTTACGAACATTATCCGGAACAAATACGCCAGGCGCTGCACAGCGTTGGCGCTGTAGGGCAGGTTGCAGGCGGCGTGCCCGCTATGTGCGACGGCGTGACACAGGGGCAGGACGGCATGGAGCTGTCGCTGCTGAGCCGGGAAGTGATTGCTATGTCTGCGGCCGTAGGGCTTTCCCATAATATGTTTGACGGCGCGCTGTATCTTGGCGTTTGCGATAAAATTGTACCAGGGCTGGCGATGGCGGCCCTTTCTTTTGGGCACCTGCCTGCGGTATTCGTACCGTCAGGGCCAATGGCAAGCGGCCTGCCGAATAAAGAAAAAGTGCGCATTCGCCAGCTTTTTGCCGAAGGTAAAGTGGATCGCAGCGCGTTACTGGAATCTGAGGCGGCGTCTTATCACGCTCCCGGTACCTGCACCTTCTACGGTACTGCCAACACAAACCAGATGGTGGTGGAATTTATGGGAATGCAGTTGCCGGGCGCTTCGTTTATTCACCCTGACGCGCCGCTACGCGCAGAGTTGACTGCCGCCGCAGCGCGCCAGGTGGTGCGTATGACCGGCAATGGCAACGCCTGGATGCCGCTGGGAAAAATGATCGATGAAAAAGTGGTTGTAAACGGCATTGTGGCGCTGCTGGCGACTGGCGGCTCCACCAATCATACCATGCATCTGGTCGCGATGGCGCGCGCGGCGGGCATCATTATCAACTGGGACGATTTCTCTGATCTGTCAGAATCCGTGCCGTTAATAGCGCGTTTATATCCTAACGGCCCGGCGGATATTAATCACTTCCAGGCGGCGGGCGGCGTGCCGGTGCTGATGCGTGAACTGCTCAAAGGGGGGCTGCTGCATGAAGATGTTAATACCGTAGCCGGCTTCGGTCTGCGGCGTTACACCCTGGAGCCGTGGCTTAATGCCGGTAAACTGGACTGGCGTGAAGGCGCAAACGCCTCTTTGGATAAAGACGTTATTGCCGCTATCGACAAGCCGTTTTCCCGACATGGCGGCACCAAAGTACTCAGCGGCAATCTGGGGCGCGCGGTTATGAAAACCTCCGCTGTACCGCAGGCTAACCTGGTTATTGAAGCGCCAGCGGTGATTTTCGAAAGCCAGCACGATGTCGTGCCTGCGTTTGAAGCGGGTAAACTGGATCGCGATTGCGTCGTGGTGGTGCGTTATCAGGGGCCGAAAGCGAACGGCATGCCAGAATTACATAAACTGATGCCGCCGCTCGGTGTATTATTGGACCGCGGTTTCAAAATTGCGCTGGTGACCGATGGTCGCCTCTCCGGCGCTTCCGGGAAAGTACCCTCTGCTATCCACGTTACGCCGGAAGCGTATGATGGCGGCCTGTTGGCGAAAGCGCGCGATGGCGACCTGATTCGCGTTGACGGCCAGACCGGCGAACTGACGCTGCTGGTAGACAGCGTCGCGCTGGCGCAGCGTGAAGCGTATCGCCCCGATCTGAGCGCTGTGCGTAGGGGAAGCGGGCGTGAAATGTTTAACGCGCTGCGTGAAAAGTTGTCAGGCGCGGAGCAGGGCGCAACCTGTATTGAATTTCAGGAAGTTGGTTTAACCTTCACGAGAGAGAGTCTCTGATGAATAAATGGAAAACAAGTGCGGAACAAATTCTGACTACCGGCCCGGTTGTACCGGTGATTGTGGTCAAAAAAATAGAGCACGCCGTACCGATGGCAAAAGCGCTGGTCGCAGGCGGCGTGCGCGTACTGGAGGTGACCCTGCGCACCGAGTGCGCAATGGAGGCGATTCGCCTTATCGCTGACGAAGTGCCGCAAGCCATTGTCGGCGCCGGTACCGTAATTAATTCACAGCAGCTTGCCGATGTCACCGCGGCAGGCGCGCAGTTTGCTATTAGTCCGGGCCTGACTGAACCGCTGCTCGATGCCGCAACGAAAGGCAGCATTCCGCTCATCCCCGGTATTAGTACTGTTTCTGAACTGATGTTGGGAATGGATTACGGTCTGCGCGAGTTTAAATTTTTCCCGGCTGAGGCCAACGGCGGCGTGAAAGCGCTCCAGGCCATCGCCGGCCCATTCTCACAGGTACGCTTTTGCCCTACCGGCGGCATCTCTGCGGCTAACTATCGGGATTACCTGGCGCTGAAGAGCGTGCTGTGTATCGGCGGATCGTGGCTGGTGCCGCAGGATGCGCTGGATACGGGCGATTACGCGCGCATCACTCGCCTGGCGCGCGAGGCGGTTGACGGCGCGAAATAACTCGCACAAGCAAAGCCACGCGCGCCAGGCTTTTATATCGCCGTGGCTTTGCGTAACGCCGGTGTTTTGTTATGACGGGGCAACACATGCCCCCGTTTATATTTGCGGCGTATGTGCAGGCTTGCGCGGTTGACTTTAGCGCATCGGTCCCTCAACGCACAGTTTTGCGACCGCGCTCTTTGCTCGCCCAACCGCGCTGTCTACGGTTTCACCCGTTGCCAGCGCCACGCCCAGCCTGCGTGAACCGTCGATTTCCGGCTTGCCGAACAGGCGTAGCTGCATGCCGGCTTCGCAGGCGACGGCAGGGTTAATAAAGCGTATATCGTTGCTTTTCAGCGACGGCAACAGCGCCGCTGATGCCGCCGGGCCGTACTGGCGAATGGCGCCGACAGGCAGGCCGAGAAAGGCGCGCACGTGCAAAGCGAACTGCGATAAATCCTGTGAAATCATTGTGACCATACCAGTGTCGTGCGGGCGCGGCGAGACTTCGCTGAATATCACTTCATCGCCGCACACAAACAGTTCTACGCCGAACAGGCCATAGCCGCCGAGCGCGCGGACGATTTTTTCCGCCACAGCCTGCGCTTTTGCCAGCGCAGCAGGGCTCATCTTCTGCGGCTGCCAGGATTCACGGTAATCCCCGTCCTGCTGACGGTGGCCAACGGGCGCGCAAAAATGGATACCATCAACTGCGCTGACCGTAAGCAACGTAATTTCAAAATCGAAATTTACAACCGATTCCACAATGACGCGGCCGGCGCCGGCGCGGCCGCCCTGTTGCGCGCAGTCCCACGCTTTAGCAAGCTGTGATGCGCTGCGAATAAAATATTGGCCTTTGCCGGAAGAACTCATGACCGGTTTGACGATACAGGGCAAACCTACCTCGCTAACCGCCTGATGAAACGCGGCTTCGTCGTCGGCAAAACGATAGGCCGAGGTGGGTAACGCCAGCGCTTCGGCGGCAAGGCGGCGAATACCTTCGCGATTCATGGTTAGCTGCGTGGCTCTGGCGCACGGTGCCACGCGTAACCCCTGGCGCTCAAGGGCGACCAGCGCGTCAGTGTCGATGGCTTCGATTTCCGGCACGATATAATGCGGCTTTTCGAGCGCAACCAGCGCTGCAAGCTGAGCGCCATCAAGCATATTGATAATATGACTGCGGTGCGCAACCTGCATAGCAGGAGCGTCGGCATAACGATCGACTGCAATAACTTCCAGACCCAGGCGTTGGCACTCAATAGCCACCTCTTTTCCCAACTCTCCTGAACCCAGCAGCATAACGCGCGTGGCTGAAGGACGCAGCGCGGTTCCTAACATAACAACCTCTCGTTCCCGGTAAAAAAACCGGCGCAGTATAAACGAAAACGATTGCGTATGCAGCCGTCTGGCAAATTGTTCACGCAACGCATTTTTGTTATACTGTTTATTAATACAGTGGATCCGGAGCTGCACATGACGGTAGAAATTAAATACGTGGTTGTCAGGCAAGGTGAGGAAAAAATGTCTTTTGCCAGTAAGAAGGAAGCTGATGCCTGGGATAAAATGTTGGATTTGGCCGAGGCGATGGGCGAGTGGTTAACCCGCTCGCCGGTGATGCTGGAGCCGGAACAGGTCGACGGGCTTGCTATGTGGTTGGCGCAGGAAAAAGATGCGCTTAACGCATTGCTGAAAACCGGCAAGCTGCCGAAGGAGGCCGCTGCGCCGCTGGCGGCAGACAGTCCGGCTGCCGCGTCGGATGAAACGCCCCCTTGCGCGCGCGGCGCTAAAAAAACGCGCGCTGCTGCCTGAGCGGCGCAGGTGGCAGGCTATCCCGGCGTCTTACGTAATGAACGTGGCGAAGTAAAAGAAGAAAGCGTAGCGATAAGCCGTGGCTACGCCCGCATGGGGCGGTCTTTGCGTGGCCGGATTACCGGCACATTTTATCCGGCTGTTGTTATACGGCGACGCTGCGCGGCGCCGTTATAATTGACGTTGACGCACATGAGAGAAAACGCAGGCGCTGCTTTTCCGGAGGGGCCAGCCGACATTTCATGCGCTGTTTTCCCCAGTTTATTTTACAGGCGGTTGGGGCCAAACCCGGTCGCCCCCGGCGTTTTGCGCAGTCTACGTTTTGCTTTATTTTCTTTTCCCTACGCTTCCTGACAATGGATGTCATACGCTGCGGGTATCACTGGCATATTCCCGGAGGAGATAATGGCAAACTGGTTAGGCCAACTGCAGACGATGCTGGGGCAGGCAAGCGGCCAGCATCAGGAAAATAAGCAGGAACAGGGGTTGAGCAAACTGCTGGCGCCAGGGGCGCTCGGTGGCCTGGCAGGCCTGTTAGTCGCCAGTAAATCATCGCGCAAGCTATTAACCAAATATGGCGGTAGCGCGCTGCTGATTGGCGGCGGCGCGCTGGCAGGTTCGCTGCTCTGGAATAAATATAAAGATAAAATCCGCCAGTCTCACCAGGGAGAACCCGAGTGGGGCCGACATACGACGCCGCTGGATATGCGTACCGAGCGGTTGATTCTGGCACTGGTTTTTGCCGCAAAAAGCGACGGCCATATTGACGATAAAGAACGTCAGAATATTGAGCAACATCTGCGCGAGGCAGGCGTGGAACAGCAGGCGCGCGCGCTGGTGCAGCAGGCCATCGAGCAACCGCTCGATCCGCAGCGTCTGGCTCAGGGCGTGCAGAATGAGGAAGAAGCTCTGGAACTCTATTTCCTTAGCTGCGCGGCTATTGATATCGACCATTTTATGGAACGCAGCTACCTTAATGCGCTGGGTGATGCGTTGAAAATCCCCCAGGACGTGCGCGAGGGTATAGCGCACGATATTGCACAACAGAAACGCCAGCTCCCCGCAGGTTAGCGATATTTACCCGGCTTGTGGCAAACGTGTCCACGGGCCGCGCTGGAACCTTTCGTTTCAGGCACCGCTTGCAAGTCTTGCTGCTTTTGCACACCCTTAAAGGAGTGTGACAGACAAAAAAGAAGACGACGACATGCCTCCAAAAGCGAAAAAAGTGCCGCACGCCCTTACCATTCATGGGGATACACGCATTGATAACTACTACTGGCTTCGGGACGACGACCGATCGTCTCCTGATGTGCTGGATTATCTTCATGAAGAAAACGACTACGGTCGGCGTATCATGGCATCTCAGCAGGCGCTTCAGGACAGTCTGCTAAAGGAAATGGTAGGGCGCATTCCCCAGCGTGATGTTTCAGCCTCCTGGGTGAAAAACGACTATCGCTATCGCTATATTTTTGATGAAGGCTGCGAATATGCTATCTGGCAGCGCCAGTCTGCGCAGCGTGAAGAATGGGAGCCGTGGGATAATCTGCTGGACTGTAATAAACGGGCCGCGCACAGCGAATTTTATACGCTCGGCGGCCTGTCTGTTACGCCTGACAATACCGTAATGGCGGTCGCGGAGGATTTCCTGTCGCGTCGTCAGTACGGTATCCGTTTTCGCCACCTTGCAACCGGCAACTGGTATCCTGAGCTACTGGAAAATGTTTCGCCCGATTTTGTGTGGGCGAACGATTCAACGACGCTTTATTACGTGCGTAAACATCCGGTTACGCTGCTGCCTTATCAGGTATGGCGCCATACGGTGGGCAGCCCGTCGCGCGATGACGAGCTGGTTTATGAAGAGCGGGACGATACGTTTTACGTTAGCGTTCATAAAACCTCGTCGCGCCATTTTATTATTATCGCGCTTAATAGCGCCACCAGCAGCGAAGTGCTGCTGGTGGATGCCGAAATGCCCGATGCTCAGCCGCAGGTTTTTTTACCCCGCCGCCGGGACAGGGAATACAGCCTCGATCATTACCAGCACTATTTCTGGATACGCTCTAATCATGAGGGGAAAAATTTTGGTCTGTATCGCACCCGGCTGCGCGACGAGCGGCGCTGGGAAGTGGTGATCCCAACGCGCGAGCGCGTCATGCTGGAAGGCTATACATTATTTACCGACTGGCTGGTTGTGGAAGAGCGCGAGCGCGGGCTGACCAGCCTGCGACAGATCAACCGTAAAACCGGCGAAGAGAGCGGAATCGCGTTTGACGATCCGGCCTATGTGACCTGGCTTGCCAATAATCCGGAACCGGAAACGGCGTGGTTACGTTACGGATACTCATCGATGACAACCCCGGATACGCTATTTGAGCTGAATATGAATACCGGCGAGCGGCGCATCCTGAAACAGACCGAAGTCAACGGCTTTGACGGCGATAACTATCGCAGCGAGCATCTGTGGGTAAAAGCGCGTGACGGAGTGGAGGTACCGGTATCGCTGGTGTATCACAAAAAGCATTTTCAACGGGGGAAAAACCCGCTGCTGGTATACGGCTACGGCTCTTACGGCAGCAGCATCGACGCTGATTTCAGCACCAGCCGCCTCAGCCTACTGGATCGCGGGTTTGTTTACGCCATCGCTCATGTGCGCGGCGGCGGCGAGCTTGGGCAGTGCTGGTATGAAGACGGAAAGTTCCTGAAAAAAATGAACACGTTTCATGACTATCTCGACGTATGCGACGCGCTGTTAAAGCAGGGCTATGGCGCGCCGGGACACCTTTACGCGATGGGGGGCAGCGCGGGCGGGATGCTGATGGGGGTGGTTGTTAACCAGCGCCCGGAACTGTTTCACGGGGTAGTGGCGCAGGTGCCGTTTGTTGACGTTGTGACCACGATGCTTGATGAGTCTATTCCGCTGACTACCGGCGAATTTGAGGAGTGGGGGAATCCGCAGGATGAGAACTATTACTGGTATATGAAAGAATACAGCCCCTATGACCGCGTGGAGGAAAAAGCATATCCGCATATGCTGGTGACAACCGGACTGCATGACTCCCAGGTCCAGTACTGGGAGCCGGCGAAATGGGTAGCGAAGCTGCGGGAAATGAAACGCGACGATACGCTGTTGCTGCTATGCACTGATATGGATTCCGGCCACGGCGGCAAGTCCGGGCGGTTTAAATCCTGGGAAGGGGTGTCGCTGGAGTATGCGTTTCTGGTTGCGCTCGCGCAGGGCACGCTACCGGTTAAAACGCTTTAGACTGTTACGTATCCAGCCAGTGGCGCAGCGTCAGACGCAGCTCGGGCGTCATCGTCTTAAGATTACTGGACATCCAGCGCAGATAACCGGGATCGCGTCGGGCGATATCTTCAAACGACTCGCCGCGATATTTACCAAACGGCAGCGCCTGCAGCAGCGTCGGACGTCCGGTAATAGCGGCCATTTGTTCAGGCGTCCAGCCCGACACTTCCATAATGTGCAACAGTAACGCAGCGGTAATATAGCAATCAAACAGCGCACGGTGATGATGCAGCCCCTCAGGCGTATCAATGTGCAGCTTTAGCGATTTATAAAGCCCCATATTGCTGTATTTAATACCCGGCCACAGATGACGCGCCAGGCGCAGGGTGCAGATCCATTCTCCCCGCATATCCGGCAGTACGCGGCTGTCGAAGCTGGCGTTATGGGCAACATACCAGGCGCTACCGAGATAGCGCGGGATTACGTCTTCAATCCAGGGCTTAGCCGCCACCATCTCTTCAGTAATACCGTGTATCGCCATAGCCTGCGGGCTGATGGGCCTGTCGGGGCGCACAAGGTCGCTCATTGGGTTGGCAATACAGCCGTCGATGATATCGACTGAGGCGATCTCCACAATCCCTCCCTGCAAACCGCAGGTTTCAGTATCGATAATTCGTAGCATAGCGATTATTCAGAAGATGCCGCCACGGGCGACAGGTCAACATAATGTGGCATGATAACGTTAAACAGATGCATTTGCTTATCCGATTGCAGAATAGCTCTGAGCCGTAATACCGATAGCGTGCGCCGATAACGCTGTCATTTCCCGGCTTATCGCCCTTTCTGCGGGGCTGCCGGTTATTTGCTTGTCGGTTCCCACGGCAGACGCGAGAGATTGACTGAGGCCAGACGGTGAGCGATTAACCGCTCCCGAAACCAGTCGCGCAGTTTTTCAGGTTGTTCTCTTTCCACGGCTTCAGCGATAACCGGCATATTGTAACGTTCTTTGAAAGCGACGCTGGCAGCGGCAAGATCTACGTTGACCTTATCCATCTCGCTTTGCTCCAGCTCCGCCAGGTTATATTTCATATCGACCTCCGTACTAACGGCGTTGACGTTACTGCGCGCAGCGCGTATTGACAAGTATTTCTGCTTTATTGAATGGCAGAAAGATGGATCCGGGGTTGTGCGAGGGGTATTCTGGGCGCTTATTTTCATAAGTAAAGGGAATGACCGTATGGCCTTACGTATCAATTACCTTGCATCTGCGCTTCTCATCGCTTCTTTTTCTCCCGCTGTTGTTTTCGCCCACGCGCACCTGGTATCACAGATACCGGCGGCGGACGCCCGCGTGGGCGCTGCCCCACAAACGCTAACGCTGCGCTTTTCTGAAGATGTGGAGCCATCGTTTAGTGGCGTAACGCTGAGCGGCCCGCAACGGCAAAAAATCGCTACCGAAACCGCACGCGTCGATCCGGGTGACAACCGAAACCTGATTGTTGCGCTACAGGCTACGCCGGGAGTGGGCGAATGGCGGGTTGACTGGCATGCTGTGTCGGTTGATGGTCACAAAACCCACGGCAGCTATCGTTTTCACGTAGAGCAATAATGCTTGATGCTGCTTTTGTCTGCCTGAGGTTCGTCCACTTTCTGGCGCTGATGCTGCTGGCTGGCGCCGCCGTCTGCAGCGAGTGGTTGGCGCGCGGAGATTTTCGCGCCGTGATGGCGCGTCGTCTGGCGTGGCTATGGTTGCCGTCGGGGATGATTAATGCTGTCGCCGTGCTGTTGATTGTGGCTCTACAGGCGGGGCTAATGGGGCAGGGCTGGGGAGATGTCTTCAACCCTGCTGTCTGGTTAGCGGTGCTGGGTACGCGTTTTGGCGCCGTCTGGCTGTGGCAGATTATGTTGGCCGCTATTACTTTAACTGCGGTGGCGCTTCGTCCATACCGCCTTCAGCCTCTGCTAATCTGCCTCGCGGCTGTACAACTGATAATGCTGGCGGGTACTGGCCATGCCACGATGCATGAAGGCGTTACCGGGCTGCTACACCGCCTTAATCACAGTCTGCATTTGCTATCAGTGGCATGGTGGATAGGCGGGCTGCCGCCGCTGCTAATTTGTATGCGTATGGCGCATAAGCCGCGCTGGCGTGAAGCTGCGACTGGCGCGATGATGCGGTATTCGCGCTACGGCCATATTGCGGTGGCGCTGGCGGTCATCACCGGTATAGTGAACAGCCTGTTCATACTGGGTTGGCGATGGCCCTGGCACAGTGGTTATGTGCATCTGCTGTTGGTAAAAATTGCGCTGGTGGCGGCCATGATCGGCATTGCGCTGGTCAACCGTTATGTCCTGGTGTCGCGCTTTACGCGTGATGGCTTTCGCGCTCAGCGCACGTTTGTGATGTTGACACAACTTGAGGTGGCGCTGGCGCTGTTGGCGCTGGCGGGCGTGAGTCTTTTTGCCACCTTACAACCTTTTTAATTGCGGAATGGTTAATGATGAAAAAATTACTGACAACGCTGTTGCTTGCGGCTTCAGGCGCTGCTCTGGCGGCGCCGCAGATAATGACGGTAAGCCGATTTGAAGTGGGCAAAGATAAATGGGCTTTTAACCGTGAAGAGGTCATGCTCGCCTGCCGCCCCGGCGGCGCGCTGTTTGTGATTAACCCGAGTACGCTGATGCAATATCCGCTTAACGATGTAGCGGCAGCACAGATTAAAGAAGGCAAAACGCGCGGTCAGCCGATTGATGCTATTCTGGCAGACAATCCCGCCGCGCCGGGGCAGAAGATGAGTCTGGCGCCGTTTATCGCGCGCGCGCAGAAGCTTTGTTGATGCCGTAAATATAAAAAACCGCCAGGCTTCCTTACCGGAGCGGCGGTTTTTTCTAAGGAAAAACAAGAGAGCACAGGATTTTTCTCTGCCTTACCGGCAATAAGCTGGAAAACCTGCGGCGTTCGACTACTCTTATAAAGCAAGGCGACTTAGCCTGCATTAATGCCAACTTTTAGCGCACGGCTCTCTCCCAAGAGCCATTTCCCTGGACCGAATACAGGAATCGTATTCGGTCTTTTTTTATCTTTTTTAAAACAAACGGTTACAGTTAAGATGCCGAAATCCTTCGTATAGCTGTATTCCCGCTTTGTTTTTATACCACAACAAAAATTACTTTAACAATTAATTTACGGAAAAATAATCCTGTCATCCGATGCTCACTTATCGCGTTTACCTGATTTGCCTTTGTTGGGGCCTGCGTCGGGTAGCCTGACAGACCTGGGGGCAAAAATAACATCCTGTGCGCCTTTGTATTGCCCGGCCCCGGATGCCCGATGCTTCGGTTTTAATGCGCAGGCGCCCCTTTACGCGGGTTCTGGCGGCGCATCGGCAGGTGGCCTGTAGGCGCTCAGTTTAGCGAATCACGGATGGGGTTGGCAGAGGCGCAATAAGCCAGGTTTTCAGTTGCCTGTAGAGGCTCCTGGAGTGGAGCAGGCCGGTTAAGTAAAAGCGCGCGCGTTTTCGTTTTCAGGCCCGGACAAAACCATACGCTGGAAAATAAACACAGCGTATAGCCCATCAGTTCAGTGCCTTCTTCAATAGCGGTTTTAACCGCCATGACATAATTATCCCCAAGCAGCGTCTGCCAGAATGCGCTCATCCCAAAAAGGCGGGAAAAAATCAGTATAGTGACCAGCCCGCAAAGGGTATAACCCGATGCCGGGTGGCGGGTGAACGCATTAAGCCCCGGCAGCACGGAGTGGCGCCAGCGCCGGGCGAACCACAGCGCCGCCGCGGTAGTGATAAGCGCAAACCACAGCCACGCGCCGTGATAAATAGCGTCAAAATAGTAATCCAGCTCCCGGATGAGCAGCGCAGCATAAAAACCGGCAATAAGTATGCAACCCCCGCGCAGCGCGGGCGTTTTTAGCGCACTGCGCAACCACAGCGCGGCACAGGCCAGTAAAAGAGCTTCCTGGGTGAATTCAGTCACTGATATTTCACCAACATGGTTATGTAAGCACAGCACGTCTACAAAAAGAATGCCGACAGAGAGCGCCGCACAGTTGGCCAGCAGCAGAAAAATAATGAATGTATTCAGCGCGGGACATTTACGTCTTAGCATATATCACCTCAATGTTTCTGTTTATGGAAACATATCGTGGTTAATTAAATAAAATTTGTTGAATTCTGCTAAAAAACGCCTTTTATTTTCCTGTTTGTGCTGTTGTGTGTTGAATTATCCACAATAAGCTTATTTATTAACCTGCAGAATAGGGGAAGGCTTTTTTATAGACAGGGACCAGGTGGTTATACTTTTTACTCTGAGGCGAAATATGTATCAGCGAATTAACGGCGCGGCGTGGCGACATATTTGGTTGGTTGGCGATTTGCACGGTTGCCTGGCGCTGTTTGCCCGTCACCTGAGGCGGCTGCGATTTAATCCCTGGTCCGACCTGGTTATCTCCGTAGGCGATCTTATCGATCGTGGGCCAGATAGCCCTGGTTGTCTGGCATTGCTTGATAAACCCTGGTTTCGCGCTGTGCGTGGAAACCATGAAGAAATGGCAATGGATGCGTTGCGTAGCGAAGACGTGTCAGCATGGTCGTTAAACGGCGGTAACTGGTTTCGCCAGCTTGATAAGCTGGCGCGTGCGCAGGTTCAGGCGCGTTTGTACCGGTGCGCCGAGCTACCGCTGATTATTGAACTGCATGTCCAGGGGAAAACAGAGATCGTTGCACATGCGGACTATCCTTCCGACAGCTATGTCTGGGGTAAACCGGTAGACAGACAGCGGGTGGTATGGGGGCGGGAGAGGATTACACGCCACCTGCGCGGGGAGGGAAAAGCAATAGCGGGCGCCGACCGCTTTTGGTTTGGGCACACGCCGCTACAGGAGCCGCTGCACTTTTATAACCAGCATTATATTGATACAGGGGCGGTATTTGGCAACCGGCTGACGCTGGTACAAATGCAATAGCTCAAAAATCGCTGTATTCGTGAGCGGGATTCCAGAAACCACTGATGAATTCCTCCACGGGATAACAACCGCCGTGACGAATGCGCTGTTCTTTCATTGCTGACAGACACTGCGCTTCAGTATTGAATACCTCAATAACAAGATCGTCACAGCCTCCGTGCAGATAGCAGACAAACAAAACCAGCGCGAACATGACAACCCCAACTCCACCCTCTTCGCGGTTAAGTGTAGGGCAAAGCGGCGGTAAGGAAAATAATGATAAGTTAACGAGGCTATAAGCCGGACAGCTTCGTCCCGAATCGATTGAAAGCTAAATAAAAAAATCAAAAAGGCGGATTATAACGAAGGTAAAACCCTATTTTCCTTTTTGGCAATATGCGCAATAACCCGTCTGGCGACGGGTTTGGGGGGTCAGCCTATGCGCATAATCCAGGCGTGATTGCTGCGGTCGTAATGCTCAAGGTAGAGAAGAGAGTGTTCGCCGTTAAGCAGTGCAGGAACGCTGCTTTCGTGATCCCAGGCATCAAGCTGCATGCACAGATCGGGATCGGAATTGCAGGGGATACTTAAGGTTCTCTCACCCTGAGTTTCGCTACTTAATTCGGCATCGTCGATTTCGAAATTGCCGATTCTGACGCTGGTTTTAGCCATAACAAGCTCCCTGATTTTTCGATAGTCTGGTATGACCAGATATGGCCATACAGATCCAGAGTAGCCTGTTTTACGCCTGTTGCCAGGGGAAAAAGGTTAATTATTATCCGCGATAAGCGTGTCAGCAAACAGTTTACCGTCCCGCACCAGTTCGCGGGGATAGCTATTTTTCAGACGCGAGCCCACCCGCTTAGCCAGCCCCAGGACGGCGCCTTGCCAGGTTACAATAACGACATCATGCGTTGGCGTCGCGCGCGGATAAATATCCCGTCCGCGAAACCATTCCTGCGCCTCCTGCGCGCTCAGCGCCCAGGCGCAGTCGTGGCCTGCGTCGGCAAGCGCAATGACGGCTTCGTGCTGCCAGCGGTAGCCTTTATTAAAAACTTCCGCAAGGCGAAGACCGATACGGGAAAAGCGTACTTTGCCCAGCAATGGCGCGATATCGGCAGGAAACAGCCACAGCTCTTTATCTCGCTGCCACAGCGTGTGCGCATCCGGCAAGCGTAAACCGACCCGGGCTGCCGCCAGCCTGACCTCGTCCTGCTCGCGCGTTTTTAGCGGTGTGAAAGGAAAATTGCCGGTTTTATAACGCGGGGCAGGCAGTGGGGCAACGCTGCCCGTTTTATGCAGGCGTGCGACGAAAAAGCCTTCGCAGTCGTATATTTGCGGGAAGACATGCAGAAAACCTTCGGCAGTAAGCGCTTTTTCGGCGCCGTCGAACAGATTGTTGAGCGGCACGACTTCCAGCGCGTTGGGATAACGCTCCAGTAGCCAGCGGCACACCTGCTGATTTTCCTGCTGGTTTAGCGTGCAGGTAGAGTAAACCAGCATCCCGCCGGGGCGTAGCGCATGAAAGGCGCTGTCAATAAGCGCACGCTGGGTTGCGGCAATTTCGCTGTTGCTGTCGGGCGACCAGTTGCGCAGGGCGTCCGGGTCTTTTCGTATCACGCCCTCGCCTGAACAAGGCGCGTCAAGCAGAATGGCGTCAAAGGTTTCAGGCAGGGCGGCTGCGAACACCCGGCCGTCAAAATGGGTCAGCGCTGCATTGCTGACGCCGCAGCGGCTGATATTGGCGTGCAGAACCTTGACGCGGCTGGCGGCATATTCATTGGCGAGAATGACGCCACGGTTTTCCATGCGCGCTGCGATTTGCGTGGTTTTGGAGCCGGGCGCGGCCGCCATATCCATAACGCGCAGCGGCGCGTTGCCGTCGGCAAAGAGCGCGCTGACCGGCAGCATGGAGCTGGCTTCCTGAATATAAAACAGCCCGCACAGGTGCTCTGCGGTGCTGCCCAGCGGTAGCGCATCTTCGTCGTCACGCGTTATCCAGAAGCCCTCGGGGCACCAGGGAACGGGCGACAATCGCCAGCCGTAGGGCGCTACGCGGGCAAGGAAATCTTCGACGCTGATTTTTAGCGTATTGATGCGCAGGCTGCGGCGCAGCGGGCGCTGGCAGGCAGCAATAAAATCGTTGAAATCATGCGCGGCTGGCATAGCGGCGCGCATAGCGTCAAGAAACGCCTCAGGTAAAAATGAAGGGTTCTGAACCAAAGGATGCCCCATCAGAGTGCTCTGTATAAGACGCAATCCTACCATATGCGCCCCGATAACTCATCGGGGCGCTTAGATTGATGACAAAGCGGATAAAAGCGGGGGGATTGCTCTCTTTTTCTGTTTACCGAAAACCCATTTTTTTGATTTTACGAATTATTTTTTTGCGCTTCGGGCCAAAGGCGTTTGGCGGCAGTCTCTACGCCCCGGGATTTCATCGGAGCGCTGCGGTTAGCGGGGTAGGGCCGTTCCCCATTCGCGCCACTCTTTGGGCTCATTATCAAGGAGCAGGAAGTGTTTGCCCGGCTGCGCTTTTGGCGCCAGCGGGGTGCCCGGCGGCGTGGCAAACTGGATGCCGCCGCGAATGAATTGATTAAATGTGCCGGTTTTCACCACTCCGCCTGTCAGCCCAAAATCCAGGCTATAGCCGGAGGCCAGCCAGAATACGGAACTATTACGCACCAGATGCTGATAGCGCTTACTGATGCGCAGCCCCACCATTACGCGATCGGAAAGATCGCCAAGGCGCATACCGGTTACGGTGCCTACCTCCATCCCCCGAAACAGCACGGGCGTTCCGACGCTGAGCGCGCCGGCGTCTGGCACTTCAACTACAATACTCAGGCCGTCAAGATAGCGAGAGTCGGTAATGGTGGCTTCCTGGATTTCGAAACTGCGTCGTGGGCCGCCGTGTCCCGGTTCTACATTGATATAGGGTTGTAAAATGGTGTCGAGGTTTTCCACCCCGGCGGCGGAAATTTTCGGCGTAATAATGGAAAAACGCGTGCCGCCGCGAGCGAAGCTGTCAACGTATTGCGGGTATAGCACCGCAGTGGCCTGTACCTCGCTGCGATCGGTGAGTAGCTTGAGCGATGCTAGCTGACCGATATCAATACCCAGATAGCGAATGGGCATCCCTGGCGAGAGCTTGCCGGCATCAAACGCGTGCAATGTAATCTGGCTACCGACTGCGCGCGCGGCGGTTTCTGAAGGGTAGAGCACGCGTTTGCCGCTTTTTCCTGCGCCTGAAAGGTTGTCGAAGCTAATGGCGCCTTTCAGCGCGCGAGATAGCGGCGATGCCTGCACGGTCAGGCCGCTGCCGTTGAGCTGCACCTTTGCGCCGCCTTCAGCCCAGAATATGCTGTCCGGGGTGAGCAGATGACGGTACTGCGGCTTAATATAGACGTCGATATCGAAAGCGTTGCTGCGTGGGCGAATAACAATGACTTCGCCTACCTCAAATTTGCGATAGAGCACAACGGAACCCGTCTGTACATTGGGCAGACTGGAGGCTGAAAGCGTCAGTGTGGGCGTGGGGCGTTCGCCCTGGTTGTTTTCAATAGCGCGATCGAGGTTGGCATAGAGCGGGTAGGCGGATTTTAGCGCGCCGTTTTTGCCCGGCAGAATACGGATGCCGCCGTTAATCCACTCCCCGGCGCTGGCGCCGAGAAACTCCACGCCATCTATGCCCACTTTTACATCCACGCGGCTATTTACTACAAATTTACTGTCGCCTTTAATCAGCGATTTGTACTGAGGGTCGATGGCGATAGTGAATTTAACGCCGCCGGCGGTAAGGCTGCGATCAATCACCTGGCCTACCTGTACGCCGTGTAACTTTAACGGTTGACCGGCTTCAATCCCGTAACTTTCCGGCGCATTAAGCGTCAGTTTCAGTACGCCTGGCCGCTGGAGCGGCGTTTTGTTTTCAGCTAAGACTACGAAGTTATCACGCGCCGCCCCTTCGCCGGGGATAAGTTCAAAAGACGCGCCTTCCAGAAGACTGTTGATGCCCGGGTTGCTGAGCGACAATTCAGGTTTACGTAATTCAATGCGCGTATGTGTACGCATCAGGCTAACGACGCTCGGATCGACGGTCAACACGCCGGTCACGCCACCGTTTTCCTGAAGATCAAGTTTGGTGAGCGTTCCCACTTCCAGCCCCTGGTACATTAACCGCGTTGCGTTGGCCTTAAGGCCATCGCCGCCGGGCAACTGTAGCTTGATTTGTACGCCGCGCTGACTGTGCGCCAGGTCCGGATAAAGCGTAAATGTCGTGTTCTGCCGGGCGGCATCGGAGCCTGTTGGCGAGTCGAATGCGATAGCGCCATTAACCAGTGCGCTCAGGCTTTCCAGCGATACCCGGGCGCCGCTGAGCCCCACGTCGGCCTTCACGCCTGAAACGTTCCAGAAGCGGCTGTCCTGTTTTACCAGGCTTGTAAAGCGCCGATCGATGATCACATCAATGGTTACCCCCTGATTACCGGGATTAATCGCGTAGTCATACACGCGACCGACCGGAATTTTGCGGAAGTAAACCTGCGAACCGCTGTTGAGCGAACCGAGGTCGGGCGAGGTTAAATGGATCATCAGCTCGCCGTTATTAAGATGGTATTTGGGCTGTGTATCCAGCGCGACAAAGTGATCCTGCGCTTTGCCCTTGCCTGGCATCATGCCGATATAGTTACCGCTCACCAGCGCATCCAGCCCGGAAACGCCCGCCAGAGAGGCTTTAGGCGTTACCAGCCAGAACTGGGTTTCAGCGCGCAGCGCGTCCTGCATATCGCTTTTTATGCTGACCGTTACTTCAATTTTGCGCAAATCTTTACTGGGGCGCACGGTTTGCACGGTGCCTATCTCCACGCCCTGGTAGCGTACTGGCGTGCGTCCGGCGATGATGCCGTCTGCGGAGATAAAATCGATTGTGACGGTCGTTCCGTGCTCCTGCCAGGTCTTCCAGCCCAGCCACAGAGCAATAAGCAGCGCGATGACCGGCAGTAGCCAGAAAGGGGAAATACGGCGTTTTGTTTTAATGTGCGCTTCAGTCGGTGAAGCTGGCGTTTCCTGACTCATGTGCATCCCAAAGTAATCGGCTGTCCAGCCATTCCACTGCAAGAATAGTCAAAATTACCGCAGCGCCGAAATAGAACGCCGCAGGCCCCATTGTAAAAGCCAGAAGTTGGTCGCGATTGACCAGTGACATGGTCAGTGAAATAACAAACAGATCGAGCATCGACCAGCGCCCGATCCAGGCGATAAAACGCAGCAGCAGGACGCGCGCGCGCAGGCCCTGCACGCATTTGAAATGAATGCTAAGCAGCAGCGTAATCAGCACCAACACCTTAGTGAAGGGCACCAGTATACTGGCGATAAACACTACGCCCGCCACGGCGGCGTTGCCGGAGGCAAGCGATATAATGCCGGAGAAAATGGTATCTTCCTGACGCGCGCCGTTAACGTAAACGACTGAGACAGGTAGAAGATTAGCCGGAATCAGAAAGATCAGCGAGGCGATCAGCGCCGCCCAGCACTTTTGCAGGCTCATTGGACGGCGTTGAGTCAACGGTATGTGGCAGCGTGGACAGCGGCCATGCGCGTCCGGCAGCCCGGTGAAATGGCAGCCGAGACACACGCGCAGCTTATCGCTGTAATAACGCGCGGCGGGTTGGGGGTAAAAGCGCAGCCAGAGCTGCTCAATGTTAAGATGAATGAGCGTCAGGATACTGAGCAACGTCAGCGCAACAAAAGCCCATAGCCCATAGCCGTGGGTAATATAGGCGTATTCCTGCACTTTAATTGTGGCAACGGCAATGCCAACCAAATAGATATCCAGCATAACCCACTCTTTGAGCCGCGCCAGCATCAGTAAAACTGGACGCAAATTTACGCCAAGGCGGTTGCCAAGCCACAGCCAGATAATGGCTAGCGCAAGCGTAACGGGAGCGCCCACGGCGCAAAACAGTATCATTGAAGCGGTTATCGGATCGCCTTGCTGTGCTATCTGCCAAATCCCCTGCATAACGTTGGCATTGATATGGCTGCCGAGCAACCACAGTTCAAGCAACGGCGCGCCCCAGGCGAAGGGCATCAGCAGCAGCATGGCGACCGCCATGCTAATAAGGCGAGACAGCGGCCAGTCACGGCCGTTGTGTACTTTGGCGTGACAACAGGGACAGTAAGCGTTTTGCCAGGGTTTCACCATCGGCAGCAGAAAGGGAGTATCGCATTCAGGGCAACGTTGATAGCGCGGGCGCGGTAAGGCTGCGCCGATGCGCTGAATGACGAGGGGGGTGTCCTGTGTTAAAAGCCGGTGTTTTAGCGCCATAATCGCTTTTTCTTTTTTTACATTCGCTCATCATAGTAACGTATTCGTGATTTGCCTTGAGCATGACAGCATTTAATGCTTAGTTTAACGGGGCAATAAACTGTGAAAAGGTAAGTAAGAAATCAATGGGCAAGGAACAATTTTACGCGGAGCTTAACCGCGATTTTCGAGCGCTAATGGCAGGCGAGACGCATTTTCTCGCCGTGCTGGCGAATACCAGCGCGCTGCTTTTTGAGCGCCTCGCTGGCGTAAACTGGGCCGGTTTTTATCTTCTTGAAGGCGATACGCTGGTACTTGGGCCGTTTCAGGGTAAAATTGCCTGTGTGCGCATCCCGGTTGGCAGGGGAGTATGCGGCACGGCGGTTGCGACCCGTGAAGTTCAGCGCGTGGAGGATGTTCACGCATTTGAAGGCCATATTGCCTGCGATGCGGCCAGTAAGTCTGAAATCGTTCTGCCGCTGGCGTTCAATAATCAGATTTTTGCTGTTCTTGACATTGACAGTACTGATACGGGGCGATTTGACGCGCAGGACGAGCGCGGCCTGCGCGAGCTGGCGGCGAATCTTGAGACGGTAATTGCCGCGACTGATTTTAAAAAATACTTAGCCTTTGGCGCATAAGAAACAACGGTTAACGTAGCATTTGCCGATGGGGTCATTATAATGGCGCCTGTTCATGCCTGCGGCCTGGCCGGCAAAGCCCGTTGTAATCAGGAAATTTCATGGAAAATCAACCCAAGTTGAACAATAGTAAAGAAGTGATCGCCTTTCTGGCTGAGCGTTTCCCGCAATGCTTTAGCGCTGTAGGTGAAGCTCGCCCCCTGAAGATTGGCATTTTTCAGGATCTGGTTGCGCGCGTGGAAGGCGAAATGCAGCTTAGCAAAACCCAGCTTCGTTCCGCGCTGCGTTTGTATACGTCCAGTTGGCGCTATCTCTATGGCATTAAATCCGGCGCTATCCGCGTTGACCTTGACGGCAACCCGTGTGGAGAACTGGAGGAACAGCATGTAGAACATGCCCGCAAACAGCTTGAAGAGGCGAAAGCCCGCGTCCAGGCGCAACGCGCCAGCCAGCAGGCTAAAAAACGCGAAGCCGCGGCCGTTGCCAGCCAGGAAGACGCGCCACGCCGTGAGCGCAAGCCCCGTCCCGCGCCTCGTCGTAAAGAGAACGCTGAACAGCGTAAGCCGCGCGCGGAAAAACAAACGCGTGAAAATGCCGCAACGCGTCACACGCCGGTAACCGATATTTCCGCACTGAAGCCGGGCCAGGTCGTAAAAGTTAAAGCAGGTAACAACGCGATGGACGCAACCGTTGGAGAAATCACGAAAGACGGTGTCCGTGTGCAGTTGGCCTCCGGTATGTCATTGATTGTACGCGCAGAACATTTATTGTTCTGAAACGGAGGTCGACCAGGGCATGAACGCTTTATGTAAGATGACGGCCGCCGCCAGTCTGTTTCTGTTCGCGGGAAGCGCGCTGGCGGTGGGCAACATCACGCGCGCTGACCAGATTCCTGTTCTGAAAGAAGAGCCTCAGCACGCGACGGTGAGCGAGAGAGTAACCTCGCGTTTTACCCGTTCGCACTATCGGCAGTTTGATCTTGACGACGCCTTTTCAGCAAAAATTTTCACACGTTATCTTAATCTGCTGGACTACAGCCACAATGTGCTGCTGGCAAGCGATATCGAGCGGTTCGAAAAACAAAAAACAACCCCTGGCGACGAGCTGCGCAGCGGCAAGTTGACGGTGTTTTACGATCTGTTTAACCTGGCGCAGAAGCGGCGTTTTGAACGTTATCAGTATGCGCTCGCCGTGCTTGATAAGCCGGTGGACTTCACCGGCAACGATACGTTTGATCTCGATCGCAGCAAGGCGCCGTGGCCGGCCAGCGAGGCTGAGATAAATCGTCTCTGGGATGCGAAAGTAAAATATGACCGTTTAAGCCTGAAGCTTGCCGGTAAAACGGATAAAGAAATTCATGATACGCTGGCGCGCCGTTATAAATTTGCCATTCGCCGCCTTGCGCAGACCAAAAGCGAAGACGTTTTCTCGTTGGTGATGACCGCTTTCGCCCGTGAAATCGATCCGCATACTAACTATCTTTCTCCGCGCAATACTGAACAATTCAACACAGAGATGAGCCTTTCTCTTGAAGGCATCGGCGCGGTATTGCAAATGGACGATGATTATACCGTCATCAACTCGATGGTTGCCGGCGGCCCGGCGGCAAAAAGCAAATCTATTAGCGTGGGCGATCGCATCGTTGGCGTTGGTCAGCCCGGTAAGCAGATGCAGGATGTCATTGGCTGGCGTCTGGATGACGTGGTCGCGCTTATTAAAGGGCCGAAGGGCAGTAAGGTGCGCCTTGAAATTCTGCCGGCCGGTAAGGGAGCAAAAACCCGTATTGTGACGCTAACGCGCGAACGCATTCGTCTTGAAGATCGCGCAGTGAAAATGACGGTGAAAAACGTCGGTAAGGAAAAAGTCGGCGTACTGGATATTCCGGGTTTCTATGTGGGGCTGACTGATGATGTAAAAGTGCAGCTTCAGAAGCTTGCGAAGCAGAATGTCAGCAGCGTTATCATCGATCTGCGCACTAACGGCGGCGGCGCGTTAACCGAAGCGGTATCGCTTTCCGGGCTGTTTATCCCTTCCGGGCCTATTGTGCAGGTGCGCGATAATAACGGTAAAGTGCGCGAAGATAGCGATAACGACGGTATGGTGTATTACAAAGGTCCGCTGGTAGTCCTGGTTGATCGCTTTAGCGCCTCCGCGTCGGAAATTTTCGCCGCTGCGATGCAGGATTATGGTCGCGCGCTGATTGTTGGGGAGCCAACCTTTGGAAAGGGCACCGTACAGCAATATCGGTCCCTGAATCGTATCTATGACCAGATGCTGCGCCCGGAATGGCCAGCGCTGGGGTCGGTTCAATACACCATCCAGAAATTTTATCGTATCAACGGCGGCAGTACGCAGCGTAAGGGCGTGACGCCGGATATTCTGATGCCGACCGGTAGCGAGGAAACTGAAACGGGTGAAAAATTTGAGGATAACGCGCTACCCTGGGACAGCATCAAAGCCGCGACCTGGACGCGGTCAGACGATCTGACGACGTTTGTGCCCGCATTGCTTAAGCTACATCAGGCGCGTATTGCGAAAGACCCTGAATTTCAGTACATCTTAAAGGATATTGCGCGCTATCGCGCCATGAAGGACAAGCGTAACACTGTTTCGTTAAATTACGCGCAGCGTGAAAAAGAGAACGAGGAAGATGATGCTACCCGCCTGGCGCGAATTAACGATCGTTATAAGCGCGCCGGGAAGGCAGCGCTGAAGAAACTGGACGACCTTCCCAAAGATTACCAGGAGCCAGACCCCTATCTTGATGAAACGGTGCTCATTGCCAGCGATTTGGCAAAAATGGAAAAAGAGCGGCCAGCGCCGCAGCCGGGCAAATAAACGAGCGGACAGGCACAAGAAATTGTGCCTCGGCGTGTTGATAAAGAAGGAAAAACGGGTTTTTCCTTCTTTTTGGTAAGCAGGCGAAAATCAATGCATTGATTTTCCTTACTTTTTAATTGTGTTTCATCCATCCTGTCTGCGACAGGATGGGGTTTGTCAGCAGTCTCAGGCACAAGAAATTGTGCCTGTTTTTTATCCCTCTTTTTTTGAGTCAGCAAAATGCTACAAAATGTAAAGTTGTGTCTTTTTAGACACCTGACGGCGCTGAAAGCTTGAAAACGAGGTGACACCCCATCAGGATGTAAGGAATCGTGCAGTGCATTTGTTAATTAGAGGTAAAAATAAATTATGATGCGAATCGCGCTTTTCCTGATGACCAACCTTGCTGTCATGGTTGTTTTCGGGCTGGTGCTGAGCCTGACGGGAATACAATCCAGCAGCGTTCAGGGATTGATGATTATGGCGCTGTTGTTTGGCTTTGGCGGCTCGATTGTTTCGCTGCTTATGTCCAAATGGATGGCGCTGCGCTCCGTTGGCGGAGAGGTGATAGAGCAGCCGCGCAATGAAACGGAGCGTTGGCTGATGGAAACTGTCCAGCGCCAGTCGCAGCAGGCGGGCATTGCTATGCCGCAGGTTGCTGTCTATCACGCGCCGGATATTAACGCCTTCGCGACCGGCGCACGCCGCGATGCGTCGCTGGTCGCTGTCAGTACCGGCCTGTTGCAGAATATGAGCCAGGACGAAGCTGAAGCGGTTATTGCGCATGAAATTAGCCATATCGCAAATGGCGACATGGTGACAATGACCCTGATACAGGGCGTAGTAAATACCTTTGTTATCTTCATTTCGCGTATTGTTGCCCAGATTGCGACCAGCTTCCTGAGTGGTAACCGCGACGATGGCGAAAGCAACAACGGTAACCCGATGATTTATTTTGCCGTGGCGATGGTGCTGGAACTGGTGTTTGGTATTCTGGCGAGCATCATTACGATGTGGTTTTCCCGCCACCGTGAATTCCACGCTGACGCCGGCTCTGCGAAGCTGGTGGGGCGTGAAAAAATGATTGCTGCGTTACAGCGCCTGAAAACCAGCTACGAGCCGCAGGAAGCAAGCAATATGATGGCGTTTTGTATCAACGGCAAAGGCAAGTCGTTAAGTGAAATGTTCATGACGCACCCGCCGCTGGATAAGCGCATCGAAGCGCTACGCAGCGGGCAGTATCTGAAGTAATACTCACCGTAACATAAAAAGCGTGCCCGGCACGTTTTGAGACTGCTGACAAACCCCATCCTGTCGTAGACAGGATGGATGAAACACAATAAAAAATACTGAAAATCAAAGCATTGATTTTCGCCTGCTTACCACAAAGAAGGAAAAACCCCCGCTTTTTCCTTCTTTGTCAACAACCTGAAAGCGTGCCCGGCACGCTTTTTTACTGTGAAACCTTATGAAAACCGGTGAATGTCTCAGCCCTATGCAAAGTTGTTAAGCCTTATGCTTGCCCTGAATGACCAGACGCAATAAAAGTCCCGGCCGAAATACAAGGGGGTTTCCGCTGTCGCGGCCTTAGCCTGAGACAGGCGTAATCCGCCCTCCGGCGCGGCTATGCGCCCCCCCGCAAGGATCAGGGAGCGCGCGGCTTGTGTGCGAAAACCGTTTGAACATTAACGTGACCTGGAGCGGCGCCGCTTTCGCACAACAGGGTTGTCTGTCTGAAAACGGCAAGCCCCTCAGCGGTAAGTATGGCCTGCCTCATTTTAACACTCTGCTTGCGGGGGGCCGGCAGTGATGACTAAAAAGCAGAGACTGATTGCGGGGGGCGTCAGGTTAAATTTATACTAAAAAACAGTTCCATTTTTTATAAAACATTTTCGCTGAGGTGATAATGGCAGGTTCTGATTTGGATAAACAGCCGGATTCGGTTTCTTCCGTGATGAAGGTCTTTGGCATTCTTCAGGCTTTGGGGGAAGAGCGAGAAATAGGCATTACCGAGTTGTCCCAGCGCGTACTGATGTCAAAAAGCACCGTTTACCGCTTCTTGCAAACGATGAAAACGCTGGGCTATGTGGCTCAGGAAGGAGAGTCAGAAAAATATTCGCTCACGCTTAAGCTGTTTGAATTGAGCGCACGCGCTTTGCAAAACGTAGATCTGATACGTATTGCAGACATTCAAATGCGCGAACTGTCGCGCCAGACCAGAGAGACAATTCATCTCGGCGCGCTGGATGAAGACAGCATCGTTTATATTCATAAAATCGACTCAATGTATAACCTGCGTATGTATTCGCGCATTGGTCGCCGTAACCCGTTGCACAGTACCGCTATTGGTAAAGTGCTGCTGGCGTGGCGGGATATTAACGAGGTTCAGGACATCGTTAACCATATTACCTTCACTCGCAGTACCTCGCGCACCATTGGCGGCCCTGATGCGTTGCTTGCTGTGCTCGAACAGGTGCGTAAGCAGGGGTTCGGAGAAGATAACGAAGAGCAGGAGGAGGGGCTACGCTGCATCGCCGTGCCTGTTTTTGACCGCTTTGGCGTGGCGATTGCCGGGCTGAGTATTTCTTTCCCGACGCTGCGTTTCTCAGAAGAAAAACTGCGGGAATATGCGGCATTGCTGCATTGCGCCGCGAAGGTGATTTCTGAGCAAATGGGCTACCACGACTATCCATTCTGATATCGCCCCCTTGCCTTGTGTAGCGCAGGGGCTATTTCCCGCTGTCGATAACGGTATCCGTTTTTACACAACGCCAGGCAGTCGGTAATGCCGATAATGCCGCGTGCGGTCAGTTAATGGCGCTCTCGCCCCGGCCAGTTAACGACAGGTACCGTCCGCGGGCGAATGAAATTGCGCATCATCCCCCGGGCATAATGACAGGCCTTCTGTTATGGGCCCCGGTATAGGGCAAGCGCTGAAACAATATGATGATTTCTGAAAGAAAAAATGCGTGCTGTGAAGGATCAGTTTAGGTTGGCGTTGATAAGCTAAGCTCCTTTTTATTACCGGAGAACGTGATGAAAAAATACCGGTGGCTCATTTTTATTGCTATTGCGCTTGTATGTTTGTTGATGTGGATACAGATGTTGAATGTGCTGTGCGACCAGGACGTTCAGTTTTACAGCGGGGTGTGCGTGATAAATAAATTTATACCGTGGTAAAAGTTTTTTACGGTCTGTGGGTATCGACCAGGTTAGCCGGTGCTAGAATGCAGGTTTGTTCGAAATGGCACGATGAATGAACTTAGCATGAATACTTTAAATATCGTTTCGCTCGCGGTTTCCTTCGGGGTTTTGATTATCGGGCTTGTCGCCTGGTACTTTGTCAATCGCGCAAGCGTTCGCGCCAGTGAGCAAATTGCCCTGCTGGAGGCGCTGCTTGAGCAACAAAAGCGCCAGAGCGCGCTGCTGCGTCGCCTTTGCGAGGAGAAAGCGCCGATGTCGTTCGCAATGGAGACGGACAACGCGCGTGATGACGAAGATGGTTTAGTTCGCCTGGTGGCTGAACGGTAATTTTTCCGGCCTGCAATGGCCCGATGCAAAGGTGCGAATGTGGTCTGGAAAAATCCCTGGTATAAGCCTGATTATTCACATCATTCGCCTGATGGTTTTCACAACGTTGAACCTGAGGAGCAAAAGGCAGGCGATGTCAGGCGCTGGCGTCGGGAACGTAAGGCGAGCGGGGCGCCGAAGCCGCCAAAAGAAGGTTACGACGCTTTTCTGGCGCGTTGGTGGCAGCCAGCCCGGCTTGATGAGCAGGGTGATGGCGTTTGGTGGCTTGGCCATGCGACGTTGCTTTTACGTATCAATGACCGTTACATTCTGACCGATCCGATATTTTCGCAGCGCGCTTCGCCGCTGCGTTTTCTGGGGCCACGGCGACATACGCCGCCTGCGCTCGCGCCTGGCCGCCTCCCGCCCGTCTCTGCCGTAGTCATTTCTCATAATCACTACGATCACCTTGATGCTGCCAGCATACGCTTTATCCATCGTCATTTCCCTGCAGTCCATTTTTATGTTCCTCTCGGCCTTGGGCGCTGGTTCAGGCGTTGTGGCATAACGAACGTAACAGAGCTGGACTGGTGGCAAAGTCGGCGTGATGACGAATTCACTTTCCACGCTGTACCGGCCCGTCACTGGAGTATGCGCACGCTCTGGGATCGCAACCGTTCGCTGTGGTGTGGTTGGGTTATTGAAAGCGCGCGGCTGCGATTCTGGTTTATCGGAGACAGCGCAGACAGTGATTTACTGCGTCAAATCCCCCGGCGGCTTGGGCCGCTTGACGGTGCCGCTATTCCGACAGGCGCCTTTGAGCCGCGCTGGTTTATGGCGAACCACCATATGGGGCCTGTCGAGGCGGTAGCGCTATGGCGGGATATAGGGCGGCCGCCGTCAAATACCTGTTCACTGGGGAGCGTTTGAACTGGCGGATGAGGCGCTGGACAGGCCGCCTCAGCTAGTAAATGAAGCCATGTCTGAAGGGGAGGTGGCCTCGGCGTTGTTCTGTCCACGTCGAATAGGGGAATTTATGCCGCTAACGGGAAACAGATAAGCCTGTTATCTCTTTAATAGCCAGGCGTGCCTACAACAGAATGAAAGGTAGAAATGGAGCCGGCTATTTATGGCTTATGGCGGTCTGCCGGTTTTAACGCAATGCGATGAATTAAATAATATTGTTCAGGAATAATAAATTCAAAGGCGTAAAAATAATATTTAAAGGTAAACTGGAAAAAATAGAATAAATTGACTAGGCTTAAAGATTGCCGATAAAAAAGTCATTCTATTATATGTAACCGTATAAATCATAAGTACGTAAAACGGTGTGGATAATTCTTTATGTTTCGCTTTCTGGACGGATAAATCGCTTTGCGCTATTGTAAAAAAGGAAGGGAAGCGAGGGTTTAAATGCACAATTCAGCAGCAGATGCGGGCGGCATCTAAGTTTCTGTGTACATAAAGGCATAATGCGTAGCGGCAACTTTCTGAATTATGTGCGACGGATCGTGGCACGTTTAAAAATGGCTTGCCATAATTAACGTTGTATGTGATAACACGCTGGGTTAAACGAGGTATCGCTCTGTTTATTTGTGGCATTATCAGTAAAGAAGACCTGAGTAAAAACGTTGTCGTTGAATACCGCTTCTCTGCCGAACTTTATATTTAGTGCCTCAAGCAGTAATGTCTCTGTTTTATCTATGTATGCGCCTGTGGGCGAAGAAAACAATCGAAGGAATTTGTAAATGGCAAAGATTAAAGGTCAAGTCAAGTGGTTCAACGAGTCTAAAGGTTTTGGATTCATTACCCCGGCAGACGGCAGCAAAGATGTGTTCGTGCACTTCTCCGCTATCCAGGGTAACGGGTTTAAAACGCTGGCCGAAGGCCAGAACGTTGAATTCGAAATTCAGGATGGCCAGAAAGGCCCGGCAGCAGTTAACGTCACTGCTATCTGATTTCGCCTGACGCTGACCGTATATCGAACCCCGTCGCAAGCGGGGTTTTTTATTGTCTGTATTCAGGCTGCGGCCTGGTCAGCCGATCGCTTAAGGCTCAGGGAGTGTCGCAGGTTGGGGAAAATAGGGAAATTTTTCGTCGGTGAGCGGGTTAATGGATCTATTGGCGTTCTCTTAGCTATCCCGACGCGCCTGTTCAGGCTAAGCCGGCCTGTATTAGCAAAATGGATTACGCGGGCATAAGAGATGGAAAAACGCGAACCGCGCGCGGGTAAAAATCAACCCACCGGTTTCCTGCGCTATGTCGGGCGTTTTACCGAATACCGAATAGCGGTACACTTGCCGCCTTTCACTGCCAGCAGGAGTTTTTATGTCTTTTCTTTGCCCAATTTGCCACGCGCCGCTGGCCGATGAAAAAAACGCGCTACGCTGTAGCGCAGGCCATTATTTCGACAAAGCGAAAGAGGGATATGTTAACCTGCTGGCGGTGCAGTACAAACGTTCACGCGAGCCGGGCGACAGTGCGGAAATGATGCGCGCGCGCCGCGCGTTTCTGGAAGCGGGCCACTACGCGCCGCTGCGCGACGCCCTGGCGCAATTGCTGGCTGATGCGCTGCCCGGGGAAGGCGCTGAAATTCTGGATATCGGCTGTGGGGAAGGCTACTACACCTCGGCATTCGCGCAACTGGCCCGGCAGCGCGGTGGGAGCGGCTATGGGCTGGATGTGTCCAAAGCTGCGGTGCGCTACGGCGCCAGGCGTTACCCGGACGTACATTTTTGTGTGGCATCAAGCCATCGTCTGCCGTTTGCCGACGCTACATTTGACGGCATAACGCGTATTTACGCGCCGTGTAGCGCGCAGGAGCTGGCGCGGGTGGTAAAACCCGGCGGTGTTGTTCTTACCGTTGCGCCAGGGCCTCGCCATCTGGTGCAGCTTAAGGCGCTAATTTATCAGGAAGCGAAACTTCATCCTGAACGTGAAGAGTTGCTTGATGGCTTTAACCTGGAGTCGCAAAGTACGCTGGCTTATCCGCTTAGCCTGAACGGGCGACATGCCTGCGCGCTGCTGCAAATGACCCCGTTTGCCTGGCGCGCGCGACCGGAAGTAAAAACGCGGTTGCTGGAAGCCGTCTCGTTTAAGTGTGAAACTGATTTTGCGGTGCGCTTGTGGCGCCGGAGACGTTAATGAGCCATAAAATGGCTGTAGAGAATTTGTACGCCGATACCGATAAGCACCAGACCGCCGAGGATCTCGGCGCGTTTACCGAGTAATGGGCCGATAAAGCGGCCAATCATTATGCCAAGCGTGGTCATGATGAGCGTGGCGAAACCAATAGCCAACGCCGTCCACCAGATATTGACCTGCAAAAACGCAAGCCCTACGCCAACGGCCATCGCATCAAGGCTGGTGGCGATTGCAGTCGTCGCCAGTAACCAGAAACCGTGACGATGGCGTGGTTCGTTTTCGTCTTCGGGGGCGCCGAAAAGACCTTCATAAAGCATACGTGCGCCAAGGAGCAACAGCAAAAAGAAGGCGATCCAGTGGTTCCAGTTCAACACAAATTGACTGGCAAACATACCCATAGCCCAGCCGACAAGCGGCGTACTGGCTTCGATGGCACCAAAAATCAGACCGGTGCGCAGCGCTTCGCGAAATTTAGGTTTGTAGAGCGCAGCGCCTTTGCTAATGGAGACGGCGAACGCATCCATAGACATGCCGAAAGCGAGGAAAAGCGTGGCGGAAATATTCATCTGTCTGCTCTGACCGGGAAAACCCTATGACACGACGCTGCCCCCAGTATCAGCAGTCGACGTGCCCACGGTCTCGCCTGCCCGAATGCTTATCCGAACCGTACGCGCCACGTTGATAAGCAACGAGTATGTTGACGCGCACATTTTCTTTGCAGAAAACTGGCTACTCCCCAATAGACGGGCGTCACAATACCATATTTTCAGATGTCGTCCAGAAAAAGCGGGAATAAATTTTCTGGTTAATGATAACAATATTCATTTGCTATTATTTGAGGCATTTTTGTTAATAAATTATGTTTTCCTGTTACGGATAAAATATAGCAAAGGCTATATGCACAATTTTATTTAATTATAATAACTGCGCGGGTTTTCTGATTTAATTTATTGAACGGTAAGCATAAATTGATATATTTTTTCCAGATCATTAATATGCTTTACGCGAATATAGAGGCTTTTTCGTTCTAATTTCACCACCAGTACGCCATCCTGCGACAAATTCATTGCCGTTATACGGTGATAATCTATCCAGATGCCGGAATAAAAAAAGCCCTGGTCTTTAAAGCGAATTGACGGTTGTTTTAGCCAGCCGCTATAAATTGCCAACAGCGCCACAACGCCCAATAACCATGTCGTAAGCACCGGGCCGTGCGCGGTAATATTATTGTAAATCAGTATGGCAACGAGCGCGGTGAAAATGGCTATGTCGACAGGGCTGCGGCGCAGCAGCGCCACCTTCAACCGTGTAGGGCCACGGCGGCTATCGAGTATCCATTCATCGTAAATGGCCCAGCCGAACAGCAGGAGAATAAAAACAACCAGCAGGCTCTGCGTCAGCGTCATGGCGTTACCCTGTAAACATGCCGGGGCTTAGCCCCGGCGTGGAACACATTAACATTACAGACCAAGCAGACCGATTGCGTAGCCTACTATCCCAATGACGAAGAAACCGCAGATAATCCACAGCGCATTTACTTTCTTACGCAGCAGCCACATACAGGCAAAGGTCAGCAGCAGAGGAACAAGACCGGGCATTAACTGGTCGAGTATATTCTGAACGGTAGTGATTTTCTCCGCGCCGGTCTGATCGGTAACTTTTGAAACCACCATCGGAATATTGACGTGCGTCCATTTATTTACCAGCGCGCCCATAACAAACAGGCCGAGAATTGACGCTCCTTCCGTCAGTTTTTGCAGAAAGCCGCCACCCATATCCTTAACTATATCCACGCCCTTGCGATAGCCGTAGGCCACGCCGTAATAGCGGGTGAGCAGGCGCACCAGATTGAACAGCACAAAGAACAGAATGGGGCCGAGCAGACTGCCGCTCATGGCGATACCGGCGCCAAGCGCGGCGAACACAGGGCGAACGGTGCCCCAGAAAATCGGATCTCCCACGCCGGCCAGCGGCCCCATCAGGCCAACCTTGATGCCGTTGATGGCCGCATCGTCTATCGGCGCGCCGTTGGCGCGTTGCTCCTCCATTGCCAGAGTAACGCCCAGCACCGGGGCAGCTACGTAAGGATGCGTGTTGAAAAATTCCATGTGGCGTTTAATCGCCTGGCGGCGCGCGTCATTATTTTCCGGATAAAGGCGACGGATTACCGGCACCATAGAAAAGCAGAAGCCAAGCGCCTGCATACGTTCGAAGTTCCATGAGCCCTGAAACAGGTTAGAACGCAGAAATACACCGCGAATATCGCCCGGAGTCAGCTTTTTCTCAGGGGTTGTTTTAGTCATATCCACCATATCATCCACCTGTTAATCCAGTTCGTTATCGAGATCGTTATGGGTTGCTACCGTCTGCGCCGGGGCCGCAGAGCGGTTATATTTCGGGCTTAGCTGGATGTAGAGGATGGCCATCACCGCGCCAATAACGCCCAGCGCTACCAGGTTAAAGTCAGTAAAGGCGGCAGTCACGAAGCCAAGATAGAAGAACGGCATCAGGTAGCCCGCGCGCATCATGTTAATTACCATCGCGTAGCCGACGACTACGATCATACCGCCGGCGATGTTCAGGCCGTTGGTCACCACTTGCGGAATGGCGTTAAGCAAATTCTGCACTTCGCTGGTGCCGACAGAAATTGCCACGATCACCGCCGGTATGGCAATACGCATCGCCTGGAGGAGCAGCGCCGACACATGAAGCCAGGACAGGGTCGTGAGGTTGCCTTTTTCTGCCGCGCTGTCTGCTGCATGCTGGAAGCCTACGGTAATGGTGCGCACGATAATCGTCAGCACCTGGCCTGCCGCCGCCAGCGGAATTGCCAGCGCGATACCGGCCCCAATGCTCTGATGTCCGGCAATAACGAGTATCGTGGAAATAATTGACGCCAGCGCGGCGTCAGGCGCGACGGCAGCGCCGATATTCATCCACCCCAGCGCTATCATTTCAAGCGTACCGCCGATAATGATGCCGGTTTTCATGTCCCCGAGCACGATGCCAATTAGCGTACAGGCCACCAGCGGGCGATGAAACTGGAACTCATCAAGAATGGATTCCATACCTGCAATGCAGGCGACGATGAATATCAGCACAATTTGAAGCGTGGTCATCTCCATTGTACTTCTCCTGTGTAATCAGACTATTGTAAAGGCTGAGTCAATAAAACCGCGTCTTGCGGCTATTTGTTCACTTTGCTAATTAAATCCATCATTTTCAGGCGCGGATCGCTTGAGACTTTGCGCACCTCCAGTTCGATACCGCGCTTATTAAGCCAGTTAAACGCATCGATATCCTGTTGGTCCACAGAGACGGCGTTATTGACCTGGGTTTTTCCCTGCCGATAAGCCATACCGCCGATGTTGACGGTGGTAATTTTCACGCCGCCTTCAACCAGACGCACCACGTCGGTGGGGTTGGTAAACAGCAGCATCACGCGCTCGCGCGCGTATTTGGGGTTGTTATAAACGCGAATCATTTTGGCGACGTCAACTACGTGGGCGCTTACCCCAGGCGGCGCGACTTGCGTAAGCAGCGTTTTGCGTACCGTGTCGGCGGCGACTTCGTCGCTGACTACGATAATGCGCGTAACGTTGGTTTCTTTTGTCCAGCGGGTTGCTACCTGGCCATGAATCAGACGGTCGTCAATGCGTGCAAGCCCAATCACCATGTAGTCATTCGGGCCCATTGGCTTAAGGGGGGCTGCTGGCGTTGTGCTGGCCGGCGCGGCGGCTGGAGCAGGCGTCGCTTTTTCAGCAACGTTCGCTTTGAGCGCTTTTACGCCTTCGCGCCCGGTTTCCAGCGCTACAGCAATAAGTTCATCAAAGGTCGGGTTGTCGTCGCGGGCCATCAGGGTTTCCACCAGCATCGGGATATTAACTCCCGCTATGACCTCATACTGGGGTTTATCCACTACAATGCGGCTGGCTGCGTTAAACGGACTGCCGCCCCAGGTATCTACCAAAAACAACACGCCCTGTGCGGTATCGAGTTTTTCAAGCTGAGCATGATATTTTTCGATCAGGGTTTCTGCGTTTTCCCCTGGAACGAAATCAATCCAGCCCACGTTTTGTTGCTCTCCAAGCAGCATCTCAGCTGTTTTTAACAACTGTTCCGCTGCCCAGCCGTGCGTACCTATGACAATAGCAATGGTCACTTGCTACCTCCTGTGTTGGCTTCACTCACTCTTATACTTTCGGCAAGAATGAATCGATTCATACAAGGGTTGATTTCGGAACGTCATGACTTACCGCGAATAATTTTAGGGAGTGAAAATATAATTTTTGTGATGTGCTTCCGTAATTTAGAGTGAGGCAACAATTAATTTCACAGTGTAAAATATGGCCCCGCCCGGATAAAAAATGCAAAGTCAGGTAAATCTTTGCCAAAACGTAAACGGCTTTGTTATGGTTAACTTCCGTATTTGTTAATTGAGGAACTTTGGGCAGTTGCCCTCCGTATGGACCGTCACCGACGTCTTTTCACTCACAGGCCGGATTACACCGCCTTTATTGCAGGCGCAGCGAGCCTCATCTCCAGTCATTTATTCTTTTTAGCGCCCGGGCGTAGCAGGGTGCCGTTTAGCGTTTCCCGTTGCAGGAGTTTGTTATGGAAATTTTAATGGATCCCTCGATTTGGGCGGGGTTATTGACGCTGGTTGTGCTTGAGATTGTTCTTGGCATCGACAACCTGGTATTCATCGCGATTCTGGCAGATAAGCTGCCGCCAAAGCAGCGTGATAAAGCGCGCCTGATTGGCCTTTCGCTGGCGTTGATTATGCGCCTTGGGCTGCTCTCGTTAATTTCCTGGTTGGTCACGCTCACAAAACCGCTCTTTAGCGTGGGCGACATGACATTTTCCGGGCGTGACATGATTATGCTGATCGGTGGTTTGTTCCTGCTCTTTAAGGCCACAACCGAGCTGCATGAACGGCTGGAAAACCGCCAGCACGACGGCGAACACGGGAAAGGCTATGCCAGTTTCTGGGTTGTAGTATTACAAATTGTCGTGCTGGATGCGGTTTTCTCGCTTGATGCGGTGATTACCGCCGTCGGTATGGTGGATCATCTGCCTGTCATGATGGCGGCGGTGGTTATTGCAATGGCAGTCATGCTGCTGGCGTCAAAGCCGCTGACAAATTTCGTTAACGCGCATCCAACCGTGGTTGTGCTGTGTTTGAGTTTTCTGCTGATGATAGGCCTAAGCCTGGTGGCGGAAGGGTTTGGCTTTCATATACCGAAAGGCTACCTCTACGCGGCAATTGGTTTTTCCATTGTCATCGAAGCGTTTAATCAGATTGCACGCCGCAATTTTATCCGCAACCAGTCGCGTCGCCCGCTGCGCGCGCGCGCCGCAGAAGCGATTTTGCGCCTGATGGGCAACCATGCGCCTGCGGTGGCGCGCAATGGAAGCGGCAGCCCGACGCTGATGCCAATCCAGGCTGAAGCGTTTGTTGAAGAAGAGCGTTATATGATAAACGGCGTGCTTACGCTGGCATCACGTTCGCTGCGCAGTATCATGACGCCGCGCGGTGAAATCAGTTGGGTGGATGCGAATCTGTCGGTAGACGAGATCCGTCAACAGTTGCTCTCATCACCGCACAGCCTGTTCCCGGTATGCAGGGGCGAGCTGGACGAGCTGATTGGCGTAGTGCGCGCTAAAGAGCTGCTGGTCGCTCTTAATGATGGCGCTGATGTGGCCGCTATTGCGGCAGCGACGCCAATGATTGTGGTGCCGGAAACGCTTGATCCTATCAATCTGCTGGGTGTGCTGCGCCGCGCGCGCGGGAGTTTTGTTATCGTCACGAATGAATTTGGCATAGTGCAGGGGTTGGTTACGCCGCTTGATGTTCTGGAGGCGATCGCCGGTGAATTCCCGGATGCGGATGAAACGCCGGAGATAGTGGCTGACGGCGACGGCTGGCTGGTTAAAGGATCGACCGATTTGCATGCGCTTCAGCAGCGTCTTAATCTTAACACGCTGGTGAACGAGAAGGAGGGTATCGCTACGGTAGCAGGGCTGGTGATAGCCGCTAACGGGCAGATACCGCAAGCCGGCGATGAGCTCCACCTGCCGCCGCTGCGTATTCAGGTGCTGGAGGCCAACGACTATCGCGTTGATCTGGTGCGCGTTATCCATGAAACGCCGCCAGAAGACGAGGAAGAATAACCCGCAGTCGGGTCAGACCCTGGTCTGGCCCGGCGTCGACAGCCGCTGGTGTCTTTCCAGCCAGGCAGGGAATTCGCCAGGCGGCATCGGGCGGGCAAACAACCAACCTTGTAAAATTTGCACCTGCTGGCGACGCAGGTACTCCTCCTGTAGCGCGGTTTCCACACCTTCAGCGACCAGCGTAATTCCCAGCCGCTGCCCCAACTCAATAATCATACTGATAACGCGCGAATTGACCGAATCGGTGCCGATAGCGGCGGTAAATGATTTATCGATTTTCAGCACGTCGGGCTTGAGCATCTCAAGCCAGGCGAGAGAGCTGCGTCCAGTGCCAAAATCATCAATAGCTAACCGGACGCCGAGCGCGCGCAATTGTCGAAAAACCTGCGGGTCGAGATGCTGAAGATCCTCGCGTTCGGTGAGCTCCAGCATCAGCCGCTGCGAAGGTCGGCATGCAAACCAGTAGCGCTTAAGATCGTTGAGAATCAAGCCATTACGAAAGTGATCGGCGGCAACATTAATGCCAATGTGAAAATCGCTGCTGGCGGGGAAAATGTCGATATGTTTTATGGTACGGTCAATAACGTAGCGAGTGAGCGGCACTATCAAATTTTCCTGCTCGGCGAGAGGAATAAAAATGTCGGGCGATATCCAGCCCTGGCGAGGATTATTCCAGCGCAACAGCAGTTCCACGCCGGTGCAGGCGTGGGTTTGTGCATGGACTAACGGCTGACACCAGATCTCAAACTCGCCCCGAGCGATCCCTAAGGTAATTTCTCGTGAGAAACTCATACGGCTGGCGCTGGCCTGCCAGGCCATGTAGCCAATCAGCAGCGCCAACAGGAGCGCCAGCGGCACCTGGCTGGGTAAACGTTGAACCGCCAGGGTGCTGGCTGATGGGCCAATAAGTGAAATAGAAAACGGCTGTCGCGCGGAGTGAAACTGTGTTTCCTTATCATCTGTTCCCGGCGGCGGAAAACCCAGCGCGTTGCTGCCGTAGACCAGGTGGTTATCGCCAACATTCAGCGCCGTGCGTACAACCCAGGGCATTTCGGACGCAGACATCAGTTGCGTGAGCAGCGCGATATTGATTACCTGCATTGCCCCGTCAAGGCCGCTATCGCCGACCGATGTCCATTTCACCAAAACAGGCGAGCCTTTTAGCAGAGAATTATCCACCGACAGTTGCAGCGATGCATGCCGGGAAGGGAGCGTCGGTTCCAGCATATTGACAGGTACGGCGCGATTGCCAAACACGCTGGAGCAGTAAAGAATGCCATTCTTAATCAGCGAGATAGCACGCAGCGTACGGGCGCGGGCGACATATTGCCTCAGTTCCCCCTGCACCGCATTGCAGGGTTTGCCGACAAGCGGCGCGACGCGCAGACCCAGTTCGTCATGTGGCGAGAGCAGGTTTTCCATTGTGGCGACAGCGTAGCTGCCATATTCATCCACTCTTTGCAGATTGACGCTGCGGATGGTGAGAAAGCGCACGCCCAGCGTGGCTAAAAAAGTTAACACTGCCAGCGACAGGGCGAGGGTTATTCGCCGGCGGCGATAGTTTCTGATGATGTGCTGCGCCGTTTGCATCCGTGTTTCCTGCCAGAAGTGGGCCCCGAATCGGGTCGGAGGATGTGGTCAAGTGTAGCGGGGGAAAAGCGGCGTGATGGAGAAAATCACGCACCCGCCTGTAAAAGGCTGCGGGTGCGTCTGTTGATACGCAGGTCAGTCGCATTGCACCTTAATGGCAAGGCCGCCGCGCGAAGTTTCACGGTATTTAGCGTTCATGTCTTTGCCGGTCTCGTACATTGTTTCAATCACTTTATCAAGTGAAACCCGGGGTTCGCTGGTGCGGCGCAGTGCCATTCGCGCAGCATTAATCGCTTTGACTGATGCGATGGCGTTGCGTTCGATGCAGGGAACCTGAACCTGGCCTGCTACCGGATCGCAGGTGAGACCAAGATTATGCTCCATGCCAATTTCAGCGGCGATGCATACCTGCTCGGGACTGGCGCCCAGCAGTTCGGCCAGGCCGGCAGCGGCCATTGAGCAGGCAACCCCCACTTCGCCCTGGCAACCGACCTCCGCGCCAGAGATAGAGGCGTTCAACTTATACAAAATGCCGATAGCGCCCGCGGCTAAAAAGTAGCGAAGATAAATATCCGGCGTCACCGGTTCGATAAAGCGATCGTAGTAGGCCAGTACGGCAGGAACGATGCCGCAGGCGCCATTTGTGGGGGCGGTCACCACGCGGCCGCCGGCGGCATTTTCTTCGTTGACCGCCAGCGCAAACATATTAACCCAATCCACCACATTCATTGGATCGTTGGACAGGCTGCCGCTGGAAACCAGCATTCGACGTAGCGCGGCGGCGCGGCGCGGTACCCGTAACGGCCCTGGCAGCACGCCTTCGGTATTAATTCCGCGATCGATACAGGCGCGCATGGTTTGCCATACGCGCTCAAACCAGGCATCGATATCGCTTTTAGTATGTAGCGCCAGTTCGTTGCGCAATACCATGCCTGAAAGCGACAGCCCCGATTCGCGGCAGTGCGCCAGCATCTCTTTTGCGCTGCGAAAGGGGTAGGGTACATCAGCTTCGTTCAGCGCTGACTTGCCAAAATGCGCTTCATCAACAATAAAGCCGCCGCCGATAGAGTAGTATGTATTGTTATAAATTTCGCGATCGCCAGACCAGGCATGGATTTGCAACCCATTTTCGTGCAGCGGCAGATTACTGTTGTGAAAGCGTAGGGCTTTATTTAGTGGAAAATCGACTTCGCGACGGCCGTTGGCCAGAAGCAGGCGGCCGCGGTCTTGCACATCGCGGATAAACGCAGCGATAGCGTCGATATCAACATTATCCGGCGTATTGCCCGCCAGGCCCATAATAATAGCGATATCGGTATGGTGCCCTTTACCCGTAAGAGAAAGCGAGCCGTACACGTCGACGACGACGCTATCTACCTGCTCCAGTAATCCTTTTGCGATCAAATCGTCAATAAACTGCTTTCCGGCCTTCATCGGTCCGACGGTATGCGAGCTGGAAGGGCCAATGCCGATTTTAAACATATCGAAAGTGCTAATCACAATGCTACTCCTGCCTGGGCGCACGCCGGGCGCCGAACGCGCTGCAAATGTGGCTAGTGTAAGGGCAACCGCGCCGTGAAATTGAACTATTCACATGAATAAAACTAATTGCCAGCCTCAATTTTATTTATATCGAATGCGCAGTTATTCGCATCATACTCACTCCCCTTTGCTGCTTTACAGAATGGCAAGCTGGTTAATAACGGTAGCCCGTTTGCAGCGCCAGCTCACGGATTATGCCTGCGGTCATGCCCCATACGAAGTATTGCTCATACCATGACAGCCAGACACGGCGCTCGCCGTTGTGGCGCTTCACATCCAGTGGGTGATAGCGCCCCAGGCGTAGCGCCTCCTGAAGGGGCATTTCAAAAACCGAAGCGACTTCATCCTCGCACGGGCGATACGGTATATCCGGCGGAATGAGGCCCACTACGGGGGTAACGCGAAAACCGCTGATGCTGTCTACAGGCGGCAGAATACCCACTACTTCGACGCAGGCGGGCGGGATGGCGACTTCTTCATGCGCTTCGCGTAATGCTGCGACAATCAGCGAGCTATCGCTACTGTCCATTGCGCCGCCGGGGAAGGCAACCTGACCTGGATGTTTACGCAGGCGTGAGGAACGCTGGGTTAATAACAACCCTGGGCGCGTGCGGCGCACCACCGGCACCAGTACTGCCGCCTGGCGCTGGTTGGCGGCGCTGGCGCGCGGCTGCGGGCGTAGCAGCAGGAAGCGGGAAAGGAAATCGTCAAGCGTCATAACGTGGGGGTGGGGCATCGTTTTATTGCTCAGTGAGGCGCAGAATGCGGTTAACTTTAGCAAACGTTTCCTGATATTCCGCCTCCTCAATGCTGTCAGCCACAATACCCCCGCCGGCGGAGCAGTGTAGCCGCCCGCCGCAGGCAATAAGGGTGCGAATGGTAATGCTGGTGTCCATGCGTCCACAAAAGCTGATATAGCCAATACTGCCGCACCAGGCATTCCGGCGCTGTGGTTCCAGTTCCTCAATAATTTCCATCGCCCGCACTTTCGGAGCCCCGGTAATGGAACCGCCGGGAAACGCAGCACGCAGCAAATCGGTGGCGTGAAGCCCGTCGGCCAGCCTGGCGGTAATCGTGCTGACCAGATGATGTACTGCCGCAAAGGGTTCCACCGCGAACAGTTCCGGCACGCGCACGCTGCCGGGCTGAGCCACTCGCCCTACGTCATTTCGCAGTAAATCGACAATCATCAGGTTTTCAGCGCGATCCTTGGGAGAGCTGGCAAGCCGCTGCGCCTGACGCGTATCGGCGTCAGGATCGGACAGGCGCGGTAGCGTACCTTTAATGGGGCGGGTCTGAATTTCACCGTGCGTCAGGCGAATAAAACGTTCCGGCGACAGGCTGAGAATCGCGCCTTCAGGCAGCCTTAGAAAGGCGCTAAAGGGGGCGCGATTATCTGCATTGAGTTTAACGAATGCCGGCCATTCATCACCCTGGTAGCCCGCGCTGAAGCGCTGCGCAAGGTTAACCTGATAGCAATCGCCGCTGAGCAGGTATGCCTGTACACGGCGGAATTTTTCACCGTATTGCGCGCGCGATAAATTACTTTGCCAGGCAGTGGTTAGCCGCAGCGGCGCGTGTTTGATACGGGGGAGGGCGTTTAGCCAGGCCAGGCGCGCGCCGGCATCGCGCTGGCTTACCAGAGTGACGCGCTTAAGTTGGTTATCGACAATCAGCGCCCAGTCGTAAATGCCGACTGCCATATCCTCAATGGGGATGTCGGCGGCAGCGAGAGTGGGCAGTGTTTCAAAACGTCTGCCGAGATCGTAGCCGAAAAGCCCTATCGCGCCGCCCTGAAAAGGCAGATCGTCTGTTTGCGCTGCGGTAACGTTCTGCTCCGTCATGACATCGGCCAATCGTTTTAGCGGATCGTCGAGGGTACTGACCGGCGCTTTTCGGGGATCGGCATAGTCGATTCGCGTGGTGGTGCCGGTGGTTCGCAGCGTTACGCAGGGCTGCGCGGTCAGAATATCAAAGCGGCTGCCGGCATGGTTTGCGTATCCGGAGTGCAGCAACATCGCCCACGGCAGCGTATTTAAGGCGCTAAACCAGTGTTCGGCGGCATCCGCGCGCCAGGGCAGGGCGACAGTGGTTAAATGTGTTGCAATTGTTGACATGGCGGCTTTATCGACAACGGAAAAACGCTAAGCATGCCATATCCACACGCGTCTGGCATCTGCGGCTGGCGCGTGAAATAATAGCCGCCGCAAAAATTCAGGAGTTGACCATGTTTACAGGCCTTCCTTCTCTAACTCATGAGCAGCAGCAAAAAGCCGTTGAGCGTATTCAGGCGCTGATGGCGCAGGGCGTCAGCAGCGGCGCGGCCATTGCGCAAGTGGCGCAGGAAATACGCGAATCACACAACGGCCATCGTATCGTAGCGCGCTTTGACGATGACGAGCAGCCATAAATTCGCCTCCCGGAAAGAGAGGCGCGGCGGCGTCAGTCAACGGCAGCGATAATTTTAATCTCAACCTTAAACGCCGCTTTCATCAGCGCGGCCTGCACGGTGCAGCGCACCGGCGCGTGGCCTGCCACCACCCACGCATCCCATGCGCGGTTCATTTCGGCAAAATCGGCCTTATCGGCGAGAAAAATAGTAGCGTCGAGAATGCGGGTTTTGTCGCTACCCTGTTCAGCCAGCATGGCGTCAATCTGGCGCAGCGTATTTTGCGTTTGCGCAAAGGCATCTGCGTCAAGATTCTCAGGCACGCCTGTGTAATACAGCGTGTGGTTATGAATGACCGCGTCCGACCAGCGGGATTCCGGTTTGATACGCACGATTGACATCAATTGCCTTCCTTATCTCTTCGTGAACGGAAAAAACGCCAAGCCTGCCACAATCCGTCGCTGGCGTCACCTCTTCGCTGGCGTTAGCGCTACGGCCCTGACATAATTACCGGCCATTTCACCAGGGGGTAGCGTGACGGACGATTTTGCATCAGATGGCCAACTGGCGCGAGCCATTCCCGGCTTTAAACCGCGCGAGCCGCAGCGCCGGATGGCGCAGGCGGTGACAAAGGCTATCGAAACCGGCACGCCGCTGGTGGTGGAAGCCGGCACCGGCACAGGCAAAACTTACGCCTATCTTGCGCCGGCGCTGCGCAGCGGTAAAAAAGTGATTATCTCTACCGGCTCTAAAGCGCTCCAGGATCAGCTTTATAGCCGTGATTTGCCAACGGTACGCCAGGCGCTGGCGTACACAGGCAGGCTGGCTTTGCTGAAAGGACGTGCTAACTATTTGTGTCTGGAGCGGCTTGAGCAGCAGGCGCTGGCGGGTGGCGACCTCCCTGTGCAGTTGCTAAGCGACGTGGTGCGGCTGCGTAGCTGGTCGTCGGAAAGCGCTGACGGCGATATCAGCACCTGCCGCGACGTGGCTGAAGACTCGGCGGTATGGCCGTTGGTTACCAGCACAAACGATAATTGCCTGGGCGCCGACTGCCCGCTTTATCAAGAGTGCTTTGTTGTCAAAGCGCGCAAAAACGCGATGGATGCAGACGTGGTAGTGGTAAACCATCACCTTTATCTCGCTGACATGGTGGTAAAAGAGAGCGGTTTCGCGGAGCTTATCCCGCAGGCCGACGTCACCATTTTTGATGAAGCCCACCAGCTACCGGATATTGCCAGTCAGTATTTCGGCCAGACGCTTTCCAGCCGTCAGTTGCTGGACCTGGCGAAAGATTTTACCCTTGCCTGGCGCACTGAAGTTAAAGATACACAGCAATTGCAAAAGTGCGCCGACAGGCTTGCCCAGAGCGCCCAGGATTTTCGCCTGCAGCTTGGCGAACCGGGCTATCGCGGCAACCTGCGCGATCTGCTGGCCAATGCAGCCATTGAGCGTGCGTTGCTGCTTCTCGACGATGCGCTGGAGCTGTGTTACGACGTAGCAAAACTCTCTTTGGGGCGTTCTGCGCTGTTGGATGCTGCGTTTGAGCGTGCCACGCAGTATCGCGCCTGCCTGCGGCGCCTGAAGGAGACCAGCCTGCCGGGTTACAGTTACTGGTATGAATGCACATCGCGCCATTTTACGCTGGCGCTAACGCCGCTCACCGTGGCGGAAAAATTTCGCGAGGTAATGGCGCAGAAAAAAGGCGGTTGGGTGTTTACATCGGCAACCTTGTCGATAAACGATCGCCTGGGCTATTTCACGGAACGCCTGGGTGTTGAAGATGCTGAAACGTTGCTGCTGCCAAGCCCCTTTGATTATGCGAAACAGACGCTATTGTGCGTGCCGCGCGCGCTGCCAGTGGCGCGCCAGCCGGGGAGCGCGCGGCGTCTGGCGCAGATGCTGCGTCCGATGATTGAAGCCAACAATGGCCGCTGTTTTATGTTATGCACTTCTCATGCCATGATGCGCGAAATTGCTGGCGAATTTCGCGCCACAATGATGCTGCCGGTACTGCTCCAGGGAGAAACCAGCAAGGGCCAGCTTTTGGCGCAGTTCCTGGAGGCCGGAAACGCGCTGCTGGTGGCGACCAGTAGTTTCTGGGAGGGCGTGGATGTGCGCGGCGATGCGCTGTCGCTGGTTATTATCGATAAGCTGCCGTTTACTTCGCCGGATGACCCGCTGCTTAAGGCGCGAATGGAAGACTGCCGCCTGCGTGGCCTCGATCCGTTTAATGAAGTACAGTTGCCGGAGGCGGTCATTGCTCTTAAGCAGGGGGTTGGCCGCCTTATTCGCGATATTGACGATCGTGGCGTTCTGGTTATCTGCGACGAGCGCCTGGTATCGCGCCCTTATGGCGAAGTTTTCCTGAACAGCCTGCCGCCCTCGCCCCGTACCCGGGACATAAAACGCGCGGTGACGTTCCTCACAACCATGCCGGAACGGTAATTTGTGCCAGGCTATGGTATGATGCGCGCCGTTTTTTCTCCCTGCATCGTCACAGAGGTTGACTGAGCCATGCGAATTCTCGCCATTGATACCGCCACGGAGGCCTGTTCGGTTGCGCTGGAGCTGGATAACGCCACTCTCAGCCATGTTGAGCTATGTCCGCGTGAACATACGCAGCGAATATTACCGATGGTACGCGATATCCTGAACCAGGGCGGCATAAACTTGTCTGAGGTAGACGTGCTGGCGTTTGGCCGCGGGCCTGGTAGCTTTACCGGCGTGCGCATCGGAATCGGCATAGCCCAGGGGCTGGCGCTGGGAGCGGCGCTGCCGATGGTTGGCGTATCGACGCTTGCCGCAATGGCGCAGGGCGCATTTCGCAAACAGAGCGCCACCCGTGTGCTGGCTGCTATCGATGCGCGCATGGGCGAAGTCTATTGGGCGGAGTATCAGCGCGACGCCAGCGGTATATGGCGCGGCGAGGAGACCGAAACAGTACTTAAACCTGAGGCCGTGTGCGCACGGCTAAAGCAGCTTGAAGGCGACTGGGTTACGGTTGGCACAGGCTGGCAGGCGTGGCCGATGATGGCTAACGACTGCGGGCTTGCGTTAAAGGATGGCGGGGTGCTGTTGCCCGCCGCGGAAGATATGCTGCCGCTGGCGCGTTACGGCGTGGCGCAGCAGCGCACCGTTGCGGCGGAGAAGGCTGAACCGGTCTATCTGCGTAATGAAGTGGCATGGAGAAAGCTGCCGGGGCGTGAATAAAAGTCCGCGCGCATTGCGCAAGGCGAGTGTAAGGAGCAACGAAATGGCGGTGCAAATAAAGAAAGCAGGCTGGCTGTCAGCCGCTGTGCTGACGCTGATGCTGAGTGGTTGTGCGACGGTGCCGGATGCCATAAAAGGCACCAGCCCGACGCCACAGCAGGATCTGGTGCGGGTAATGAACGCACCGCAGTTGTACGTTGGCCAGGAGGCGCGTTTTGGCGGCAAAGTGGTGGATATTAAAAATCAGCAGGGCAAGACCCGGCTGGTCATTGCCGCAATGCCGCTCGACGATATGGCGGCGCCTGTGCTGGGCAGCGCATCGCGCGGGCGCATTTATGCCGATCTGAGCGGGTTCCTCGACCCGGAGGATTTTCGCAACCAACTGGTGACGGTAGTTGGCCCGATTGTCGGTACTGAGCAGGGCAAGATCGGACAGTCGCCTTATACCTTCATGGTTATGCGCATCGATGGTTACAAACGCTGGCGCATTGCTCAGCAGGTCGTGATGCCGCCACAGCCAATGTATCCGTGGATATGGGGGCCTGGCCCCTGGCGCCATCATGGCTACTGGGGCGGACCGTGGGGGGGCTGGTATAATATCGGTCCCGCGCGGGTGCAAACCTTCGTAACTGAATAATGTTTTTATTTTTAAGTAACTTAGACAGCGACTGGTTCGCTGTCTCTTTGTTTCCAGGATGGAACGGAAATAATTAGTGATGGGCTTCGCAACCTGATAACCGGCTCATAACCAAACTGGTACGCTGAGTTAATACTATGTTAAAAGCGCGCCTGTCAGTCGGAGGTTGTGATGACGACGAATAATAATCTCAGAGGTGGAACCTTGCAGAAAGTTTGGCTTAATCGCTATCCGGAGGATGTTCCGGCACAGATAGACCCCGATCGTTATTTATCTCTGGTAGAACTTTTTGAACGCTCAGCAAACCGTTTTGCCGACAGCCCGGCCTTTATCAATATGGGCGAGGTGATGACTTTTCGTAAGCTTGAAGAACGCAGCCGCGCTTTCGCCGCTTATCTACAACAGGGGCTGGGTCTACGTAAGGGCGATCGCGTGGCGCTGATGATGCCTAATCTGCTTCAGTATCCGGTAGCATTGTTTGGCATCCTGCGGGCGGGCATGGTGGTGGTCAATGTTAACCCGCTCTATACGCCGCGCGAGCTGGAGCATCAGTTAAACGACAGCGGCGCGAGCGCTATTGTGATCGTTTCTAACTTTGCGCATACGCTGGAGAAAGTGGTTGATAATACTCGCGTTAAGCATGTCATTCTGACGAGGTTGGGCGATCAGCTATCCACAGCCAAAGGAACGCTGGTTAACTTTGTGGTGAAGTATATCAAGCGCCTGGTGCCAAAATATAACCTGCCGCATGCTACGTCGTTTCGTCGGGCGCTGCAAAGCGGTTATCGGATGCAGTATGTCAAACCGGAGCTTAACGGCGATAACCTGGCGTTTTTGCAATACACCGGCGGGACTACGGGCGTCGCTAAAGGCGCGATGCTAAGCCACCGAAATATGCTGGCGAACCTGGAGCAGGTCAAGGCTACTTATGGGCCGCTGCTGTACGAACAGCGTGAGCTGGTGGTAACAGCGCTACCGCTTTATCATATTTTTGCGCTCACGATGAACTGCCTGCTGTTTATCGAACTCGGCGGACAGAATCTACTCATTACCAACCCGCGTGATATTCCAGGCCTGGTTAAAGAACTGGCAAAATATCCGTTTACCGCGATTACCGGCGTTAACACGCTATTTAACGCATTATTAAATAATGCCGAGTTTCATAAACTTGATTTTTCAACGCTGCATCTGGCGGCCGGCGGCGGGATGCCGGTTCAGCACGTAGTCGCGCAACGCTGGGAGAAACTCACTGGCCACTATCTGCTGGAAGGTTATGGCCTGACGGAGTGCGCGCCGTTGGTCAGCGTTAACCCGCATGATATCGACTATCACAGCGGTAGCATTGGCCTGCCGGTGCCCTCCACCGATGTGAAGCTGCTTGATGATAACGACCAGGAGGTGGCGACAGGCGTGCCGGGCGAGTTGTGCGTTCGCGGCCCGCAGGTCATGGTCGGTTACTGGAATAGCCCGGACGCCACCGGGGAAATCATGAAGGATGGCTGGCTACGCACCGGTGATATTGCGGTGATGGATGAAGAAGGTTTCCTGCGCATTGTCGATCGTAAAAAAGATATGATTCTGGTGTCGGGTTTTAACGTTTACCCTAATGAGATTGAAGAGATCGTGATGCAGCACGACGACGTAAGTGAGGTTGCCGCCGTGGGGATCGCTTCTGAGGCAAGCGGCGAAGCGGTGAAAATTTTCGTGGTTAAAAAATCGCCTTCGCTCACCGAAGATGCGCTAATCGCTTTTTGCCGTCGCCATCTTACCGGTTATAAGGTACCAAAGAGCGTGGAGTTTCGCGACGAGCTGCCTAAATCCAACGTGGGCAAAATTTTACGTCGGGAATTGCGTGACGAAGCCTGCGAGAAAAGCAACAATAGCGCCTAACCTCACGTCAGTTATACTTACGCTGGCCATGCTGGCGTTTTTTTATGGCCAGATAAAGAGAAAACAGTTTGAATTATCAGTTGATTAAAGATTGCGTTCAGTTAGCTCAGGCGTGCGAGCAGGCGCGGCGCGCGCCTGCCGTCGCGCTGGATACCGAGTTTGTACGCACGCGTACCTATTATCCACAGACCGGGTTGATTCAGCTCTATGACGGCGAAACGGTTTCGCTAATCGACCCCCTGGCGATTGACGATATGAGCGCATTTCGCGACCTGCTGCTGGATATTTCCGTAACCAAATTTCTTCATGCGGGTAGTGAAGATATGGAAGTCTTTCTCAATGCGTTTGGCGTGATGCCGGGACCGTTTATTGACACCCAGGTATTAGCGGCATTTTTGAATCATCCGCTTTCTACCGGGTTCGCCACTATGGTGGAAACCTACAGCGGCGTGGTGCTGGATAAAAGCGAGGCGCGTACCGACTGGCTGGCGCGTCCGCTTACGCCAAAGCAGTTGAACTATGCGGCGGCGGACGTATGGTACCTGCTGCCGATAGCTCGACGTTTAATGGACGACATCGCCGGCACGGGTTGGCTGGAGGCGGCGCAGGATGAGTGCCGCCTGATGCAGCAGCGTCGCGCGGAATTGCCGGATCCGCAAGAGGCGTATCGTGATATCGGCAACGCCTGGCAGTTGCGTACCCGCCAACTGGCGTGCCTGAAGCTTATGGCGGCCTGGCGGTTAAATAAAGCGCGTGAACGCGACCTGGCTGTGAATTTCGTGGTTCGCGAAGAGCACCTCTGGCAGGTAGCGCGATACCTGCCCGGTTCGCTGGGTGAGCTGGATAGCCTTGGGCTTTCCGGCAGTGAGATTCGCTATCATGGTAAAACGTTGCTTGGCTTCGTTGAGCAGGCAAAAGCCCTGCCGCAAGCACAGCTACCGGAACCGGCGGTGAATCTGATTGATATGCCCGGTTATCGGAATGCGTTTAAACTTATCAAAGCGCTGGTGCAGGATGTGGCGAAAGATAACGGGCTAAGTCCGGAGCTTATTGCCTCGCGTCGCCAGATTAATCAACTGTTGAACTGGCACTGGAAACTCAGGCCGTTTGCGCTGCCGCCTGAACTGGCGAGCGGCTGGCGCGATACGCTGTTTGCCGGGCGGCTTCACGCGCTACTGGCGGAGGTTTGATTAATATGTCTGAAGTGCGCCTTACGCGAAATGCCGCGCGGCGGTAACGGTGTGCGCAGACAATGGATGCGGATAAGGGCGTGAGAATGGCTCTGCCGGGCGCGTTATAAAGCCGGACAAAAATAACCCCGGCAGTGTATTGCCGGGGAGAGGAGGTTTAACGCATCTCTTCCGTTTCCGGCAGCGTTACGTTGAGTTCGAGCACGGAAATATCTTCACCTTTTTGTTCCAGCTGAACGCTGACCATCTCAGGATCGATTTTCACGTATTTGCAAATCACGTCCAGAATGTCGCGCTTAAGCTGCGGCAAATAGTGGGGTTCAGAATCTCCACGGCGACGCTCTGCAACAATAATTTGTAGTCGTTCTTTGGCGATACTTGCTGTGCTCTTTTTTCGGGAAAGAAAAAAGTCGAGTAATGCCATGAGTTATCCTCCGAACAGGCGTTTGAGGAAACCTTTCTTCTCTTCTTCTATGAAGCGGAAAGGGCGTTCTTCTCCCAGCAGGCGATCTACGGCATCCGCATAGGCTTTTCCTGCGTCTGAGTCAACGTCGAGGATGACAGGCTCGCCCTGGTTTGAGGAGCGCAGCACTGATTGATCTTCCGGGATCACCCCAATAAGCGGTATGCGGAGGATTTCCAGCACATCTTCCATGCTTAACATATCACCACGGTTTACGCGACCCGGATTATAGCGGGTCAACAACAGGTGCTCCTTTATCGGATCTTCACCATTTTCAGCGCGGCGTGATTTTGAAGACAGGATCCCCAGAATGCGGTCGGAATCGCGAACGGATGACACTTCCGGGTTAGTCGTAATAATGGCCTCATCGGCGAAGTAGAGCGCCATCAGCGCGCCTGTTTCAATACCAGCCGGCGAATCGCAGATGATAAAGTCAAACTCCATTTTGTTTAATTCGTCGAGGACGTTGCCCACGCCTTCACGCGTGAGCGCGTCTTTATCGCGCGTTTGCGATGCCGGGAGAATAAAGAGATTTTCAGTACGCTTATCTTTAATCAGCGCCTGATTGAGGGTCGCATCGCCCTGAATAACGTTAACAAAGTCATAGACCACGCGGCGCTCGCATCCCATGATCAGGTCAAGGTTACGCAGGCCGATGTCGAAATCGATAACGACGGTCTTTTTCCCCCTTTGGGCAAGACCCGTAGCGATGGCCGCGCTGGAGGTTGTTTTACCAACGCCCCCTTTACCCGAGGTAACTACAATAATGCGTGCCATAAGGTATTCCTTGTGAAAAGGGCTTAATTAAAAGGTTGAACAGCCAGTGCGCCCGCGACGAGCCGCAGTCTGGCTGCTTTGCCAAAAAAATTGGGTGGAATTTGTTCGCTCAGCCAGTAAACACCGGCGATTGAAACCAGTTCCGCCGTGAGTGCCGTACAAAAAATTTGCGCTTCCCGCTCGCCGCTGGCGCCGGCCAGCGCACGGCCCCGCATAACGCCATAGATATGGATGTTGCCATCGGCAATCAGTTCTGCGCCAGCGCTGACGTGGTTAGTGACGACCAGGTCACAGTCTGGCGCATAAATTCGCTGACCGGAACGCACCGGCGTATCAATAATGCGCGTTTTTGTGACAGGGACCACAGCAGGTTCACGGGGTTTTGGTTTATCGGCCGCGCCCGGTTTTTCTTTAGCGCCGTTGAGCAGGGGAAGGGCGGCGGTTTCAACAGCCTGCCGTAGTTCGTCATCCTTACAGCCGCTAATACCGACAATTCGCAGGCCGGTTGAGGAAACTGCCTGCTGCAGCGCGGCCCAGTCAACCGGACCCTTCAGCGCGGCAACGTTAAGCACAACAGGAGCGTGTTTAAGAAATGCGGGGGCCTGGGCGATTTTTTCCAGCAATGCCTCGCGGATGACGTCAGGCCGTGTGTCATGAAGATGAACCACTGAAAGGGTGAAACTGCTGCCTTTTAGCTCGATGGGCGTATTTAACATCCTGCCTTACTCAATTCGGTTATGCCGCCGGAGGCGGGACGATATTCCGCTATACAGCAGGCATGTTATAGTCAGCGCTATATTCAGGCAAGTCGCCGCAGATGAAATCAGAGCAAAAGAATGAATTGTGTAATTTATCGAAGTACGAAACGCGATCAGACATATCTTTATGTTGAAAAAAAAGACGACTTTTCACGTGTTCCGCCAGAACTGATGAAAAGTTTTGGCGAACCCAGGCTTGCGATGATATTCCCTCTGGATGGGCGTAAAAAACTGGTAAATGCCAGCCTGGAAAACGTGATACGGGCGCTTAAAGATCAGGGTTATTATTTACAGTTGCCGCCGCCGCCGGAAAGTTTGCTTAAAATACACCTCGATAGCCAGCGCGGAAATTAACGTACTTATGGCTGGCCGCTTTCCTGGCTACACTCAATACAGCATTGCTGAAAAAGCCAGGGAAGCTTTCGTGCCGTTTTCACTTTTTCGCGCTATGTCCGGCGCGGGTTCGCCGTAAAACGCGACTCCCCGCTGCCTTCCCCGGCAGGGCGGCCGATGCGAGCGCCGCGCCTTGCTTTGATAGCGCTTAAGCGCTTTCCCGGGCCGCCGCGGTTGACAGCGCCCTTGCCCACGTCCATTTTTGGCCGGGTTATTCAGACTGTCGGCAATAGTCAGCTCAAACAACGTTAAGGCTTAAAGCTTATCCGGTAAAATAATGCTGCCGGGCGTAACCAGGACGCGAGTACAAATACAGCGTCTTTGCGGGGCAGTGCGCCTGAGTGGGAAAACGCACAGCGCAGCGGGGGCCGTTTTTGCTATTTCGCTAACGGCGCAGGGTTGTTGACCGGTGCCATTATACAATAGCGTTACGCGGGCGCGCAGAGTAGTGTTCGTTAAAATACACAGAGGTCCACTATGTACCAACATCACAACTGGCAGGGCGAGTTGCTGGATTATCCGGTAAGTAAGGTGGTTTGCGTAGGCAGCAATTACGCTAAACATATTAAGGAAATGGGCGGCGTGGCGCCCCAGGAGCCGGTACTTTTTATTAAGCCTGCCACATCGCTGTGCGATCTTCGCCAGCCGCTGGCGCTGACGCAGGGGTTGGGCGATGTTCATCATGAAGTGGAACTGGCGATTTTGATTGGCGCAACCCTCAAGCAGGCGACGCCGGATCATGTGCGACAGGCCATTGCCGGATATGGCGTTGCGCTGGATCTGACGCTACGTGATTGCCAGACTGCGTTGAAAAAAGCGGGGCAGCCCTGGGAAAAGGCGAAAGGATTTGATAATGCCTGCCCCGTTTCCGGGTTTATTCCCCGCGCTGAGTTTCAGGGCGATCCGCAAAATACATCGCTGTCTTTGACGGTAAACGGCGAAGTGCGCCAGCACGGTTCGACAGCAGATATGATACATCCTGTTTTGCCGCTGATAGCCTATATGAGCCGCTTTTTTACGCTTCATCCTGGCGACATTGTCCTGACCGGTACGCCCGAAGGCGTTGGCCCGTTGTACAGCGGGGATGAGCTTATCGTTAGCGTTAACGATAATGAGGTTGTAACGCGTGTTTTATAAAGCGCGTTTTCTGCCGCTTAACCAGCGCCTGCGCTTGCATCTGCCGCCCATACTCTTTATAACGTGCAGCTTATTTCCCTGCGGACAATGCTGATGACTGATAAACCCTTCTGGCAAGCTAAAACGCTTGATGAAATGAGCGACGAGGAGTGGGAATCGCTGTGCGATGGCTGCGGCCAGTGCTGTTTGCATAAGCTTATGGATGAAGATACTGACGAAATTTACTTCACCAACGTTGCCTGTCGGCAGCTTAATATTAAAACCTGCCAGTGTCGCAACTACGCGCGCCGTTTTGAATACGAACCAGATTGCATCAAACTGACGCGCGATAACCTGCCAACCTTTGAATGGCTGCCGCCGAGCTGTGCCTATCGCCTGCTGGCTGAAGGGAAAATGTTGCCGCTCTGGCACCCGCTGCACACGGGCTCCAAAGCGGCGATGCATGCTGAACGTATTTCTGTGCGTCATATTGCCGTGCGCGAAACTGACGTGCGCGACTGGCAGGCGCATATTTTAAATAAGCCGGAGTGGGCGAAGTAGCGAATGCGAATTTACCGTCAGAAAATGTGGTTTATTGCACGCCCTTTCGTTAGCTGACGGTGGCGGTAGATAGCCTTAGAATGTTTAGTTTGCTTTTGGTCGCGCAGACAGGCTAAAAGAGAAAACGGTTAAACCGGTTGTCATTATAAAGTGTGATTGCCGGATATTTTACATGACATTTACCGTCAGGTCCTGGGATTGTTAAGCGCGCTTTTATATTCTGCGCAGTTATTTTTATTGCGACATTGTACGGACGTCGATGCGTGATTTTTATTGCCGCAGCCATATTTATGCCTTGCCGAAAATGGGGGAGCGATGACGATTGTTTATGCTATCTGTATTCGCAGGTAAGGTTGTGGCCGTACAGACGTTAGCCGGCATACATTGATTAGCCAGTCGTAGCATTTGCCTGCGTTATCTCATAAGGCGTAGATATTATTTATCCTGTTTTCAGTATTAACGGACAACAGAATTACCTCTAACCCGGATTGTGACAATTTTTTGCTAACAGGATACGCATTTCATTTAAGTGGTCAGCGTTTATACAGGCCTGTAAATAAAAAACGTTAAGGGGCTGTATAATAATCCGATAATTAATTATAAATTTAGCGCTTCGCTTTACTTTTCACGAAAAGTTGTCACACTTTTACCTGGGGGCGGGGTATCTGCCCGGACCATGATTAAGGAGATGAGATGGGACTGTTTAATTTTGTAAAAGAAGCTGGCGAAAAGCTTTGGGACAGCGTAACCGGCAACGGTGATTCTGCCCGTAAAGGTAAAATCGAAGAGCATTTGAAAAAAGCCGGCATTCCGGGCGCGGACAAAGTGGACGTAAAAGTCGAAGGCGATAAAGTTATCGTTAGCGGCGACGGCCTGAGCCAGGAAGAGAAAGAAAAAATCCTGGTCGCGGCAGGCAATGTTGAAGGGATTAAAGACGTAGAAGATCAGGTCAGCGTGGCTGCCGGTGAAACGCAAAGCAAGTTCTATACCGTGAAAAAAGGCGATACGCTGAGCGCGATTGCAAAAGAAGTCTATGGCAACGCCAGTCTCTATAACAAAATATTTGAAGCTAACAAGCCTATGCTGTCTCACCCGGATAAAATTTACCCCGGACAGGTGCTGCGTATACCTCAGTAAGCGCGGCGTTGTAAGGGCCGCTATACGCAGGCCCTTCAGCTTGAGGAGAAAGGGGACAAAACGTGATGCAGTCTTCTTTTTAGACCTTGCCCGATAAACAATGTCAGTATTTTTCTAACGCCTGAGGCCGACGATGTTCGGCCTCAGGCGCGTTAACAGGCATCAGGGCCTTCATGCGCAGGCCCTTATTATGCGCTTAGCGGTAAAACAGCTCGCCGCGGCGCTTAGGTTTAAAGAATTGCGCCAGTAAAACCAGTAGCGCAACCACAAGGTAAGCGGCAAAGATAACGACCAGCCACTGCGGCATCTCCAGCCCTAAAAATTCCCACTGACGCACGGAGCAGTCGCCGGTTGCGACAAACATCTGCGGCAGCCACTTATCCAGCGGCAACCAACCTGGAAAACGCGCAGCAAAATCACAGGTCTGAAAAGGTGAAGGGTGAAGCTGCATTTGCGTGTGTTTCCAGGCCAGCTCGATGCCGCGCCAGGCGCTGTATATCCAGACCGCCAGCGCAGCAAGACGCAACGGCGATTTTGGCGCAATTGCCCCCAGTAAACCCGCCCCCATAACACCTAAAAGCGCGCAGCGCTCGTAAATGCATAACACACACGGCTGGAGTTTCATTACGTGCTGGAACCAGAGCGCTACCAGCTCCAGAGCAAAAGCAGTCAACGCCAGCAGTAGCCATGCGCTGCGGCCGTGTGAGGACCGGTTAAGTGATCGCAACATAAAAATCTTCCCTGCAAGATTAGAGTCAGGCGCAGTGTAAACCACTTTGCCCATGCAGCCACTAGCCTAGCGCGTAATAGGTTGTAAAGCAGCCCTTTTACGGCAAATTTCTGTCAGTTGCCTGGCAGGAATGCGCTTTTGGGCCGTCCTGCGTATAAATTTATATCGGCGATTGTTTTTTGTCGTATGGCTGCGCTATCTGCCCCGTACGTCATCTGGTATGATCAGTAGATTGCTACCCATCTGAGTAATGGAAAACCGACTATGGTGATTAAGGCGCAAAGCCCGGCTGGCTTCGCGGAAGAGTACATTATTGAAAGCATCTGGAACAACCGTTTTCCTCCGGGTTCTATTCTCCCTGCCGAACGCGAGCTTTCCGAGCTTATCGGCGTGACCCGCACCACGCTGCGCGAGGTATTGCAGCGGCTTGCCCGCGATGGCTGGTTAACTATTCAGCATGGGAAACCGACCCGGGTAAACAACTTCTGGGAAACGTCCGGGCTGAATATTCTGGAGACGCTGGCGCGTCTTGATCATGACAGCGTGCCGCAGTTAATTGATAACTTGCTGTCGGTACGTACCAATATCTCGGCGATCTTTATTCGCACCGCGCTGCGTCAGCACCCTGAGGCGTCGCAAAAGGTGCTGGAGATCGCAAATGAGGTAGAAGATCACGCAGACGCTTTCGCCGAACTGGATTACGGTATTTTTCGCGGGCTGGCGTTTGCCTCGGGCAATCCCATTTATGGCCTTATTCTTAACGGCATGAAAGGGTTGTATACCCGTATCGGGCGCCACTATTTCTCAAGCCCTGAAGCGCGAAGCCTGGCGCTTGGTTTTTATCATAAGCTTATGAAGCTAAGCCAGGACGGGCTTTATGATCAGGTGTTTGACGTAGTGCGTCGCTACGGGCGCGACAGCGGTGAGATCTGGCATCGTATGCAAAAAACGATGCCAGGCGATTTGGCTATTCAGTCGCGATAAATTCCGCCGGCTTGCCGGCAAAACCGGTTCGGGCGTATTTGCGATAAATTATTCGCAAATACGCCTGGAAAGCAACGCGATGGATTTTGGTTGATAGCCACAGCGATGGGCAAAACGCCGTATTGCCCTTTTTTATCCGCGCCTGTTAGCTTGCCGCATTCGCGCGTGGCGGACAGCGTTCGAGCAGCTCAATGCTGCCGTCGCTGTTTTGTTGTTCAAGCAATACGTCAAACCCCCATAGCCGATGCACATGCCTGAGCACTTCGCGACACCCTTTATCCAGTGGCGCGCGATTATGCGGAATATAGCGCAGCGTCAGCGCGCGGTCGCCGCGTAGATTTACGTTCCATACCTGAATATTAGGTTCCAGGTTGCTCAGGTTATACTGGGCGGAAAGCTGATTGCGAATCTCACGATAGCCTTCTTCATTATGGATAGCGGCAATCTCAAGGTAGTTATTACGGTCATCGTCCAGCACCGCGAACAGCCGGAAGTCGCGTATCAGTTTAGGCGACAGAAACTGGCTGATGAAACTTTCGTCCTTGAAATCACGCATCGCGAAGTGAAGCGTCTCCAGCCAGTCTTTACCGGCTATATTCGCAAACCAGTGGCGATCTTCCTGCGTTGGCGTCTGGCAAATGCGTTTAATATCCTGGAACATCGCAAAACCGAGCGCATATGGGTTGATGCCATTGTACCAGGGGCTGTTATAGGGGGGCTGGTATACCACATTCGTATGGCTGTGCAGGAATTCCAGCATAAAGCGCTCGCTGACCTTACCTTCGTCATACAGATGATTAAGTATTGTGTAGTGCCAGAAGGTCGCCCAGCCTTCGTTCATCACCTGGGTCTGTTTTTGTGGATAGAAATACTGACTCACCTTGCGTACGATGCGTACAATTTCACGCTGCCACGGTTCCAGCAGCGGCGCGTTCTTTTCCAGAAAATAGAGCAGATTTTCCTGAGGCTCGACGGGATAGCGGCGGCTGGTTTCCACCGCCCGCTCTGCTTCGCGATGGGGAAGCGTACGCCAGAGCAGATTAACCTGGCTTTGTAGATACTCTTCGCGGCTTTTCTGCCGCGCTTTCTCCTCCTGCAATGAAATTTTTTGCGGACGTTTGTAGCGATCTACGCCATAGTTCATCAGCGCGTGGCAGGAATCCAGCAGCTTTTCAACTTCGTCCATACCGTAGCGCTCTTCGCAGTCGGTAATATAGTTGCGGGCAAAGATCAGGTAATCGATGATAGAGCCAGCATCGGTCCAACTGCGAAACAGATAATTATTTTTGAAAAAGGAGTTATGGCCGTAGCAGGCATGGGCCATGACCAGCGCCTGCATGGTAATCGTATTTTCTTCCATCAAATAAGCGATGCACGGATTGGAGTTAATCACAATTTCATATGCCAGCCCTTGCTGGCCGTGTTTATACATCTGCTCGGTTTCAATGAATTTTTTGCCAAATGACCAGTGGGGATAGTTAATAGGCATCCCGATACTGGAGTAAGCGTCAATCATCTGCTCAGAGGTGATGACCTCTATCTGATGCGGATAGGTATCGAGCCGGTAAAATTTTGCCACCCGATCAATTTCGCCAAGATAGTCCTCAAGTAGTCCGAACGTCCAGTCCGGTCCGTCGCTCAGACGTTGTGACGTCTGCAGAGTGGTGTCCTTAACAGTAGCCATCAGCGCGCCCTCGTTGTTGAGACTCTCTCTGAATGGAAAGCCTACTCTCAAGCATAGAACAAGCGCCGGAATTCTGGCGTACAGGGGCGTTTTTTCTACTGTATTGCTAAGCGTGTTAGCACAAAACATGGCGTAAGGAGGCGTAGGGGGAAGTAACACTTGCTTCAGAAAACAGGAAAACGGATTTTCTGATGAATCCGACGTAATGTGCAAGCCGTCACTCTGGCTGCAACCGGTGTTGAATAATATTTTCATCTGGGTTATCAGTTTGTGCTTGAAATGTTGTGCTTTACGCTCATCAGAGGTGGTTATGCGAATCGTGATACTGGGAAGTGGCGTTGTGGGAGTCACCAGCGCCTGGTATTTATGTCAGGCAGGGCATGAGGTGACGGTTATCGATCGTAATCCAGGTCCGGCACAGGAGACGAGCGCGGGTAACGCCGGGCAAATCTCGCCGGGTTACGCTACCCCCTGGGCGGCCCCGGGCATTCCGCTCAAGGCTATCAAGTGGCTGTTTCAGCGCCATGCGCCGCTGGCCATTCGTCTGGATGGAAGCTGTTTCCAGCTTAAATGGATGTGGCAGATGCTGCGTAATTGCGATGCCCGACACTATGCCGTGAACAAAGAGCGTATGGTGCGCCTGTCTGAATACAGTCGCGATTGTCTGCGCGCGCTGCGGGCAGAAACCGGTATCCATTACGAGGAACGCCAGGGCGGCACGCTGCAGCTTTTTCGCAGCCAGGCGCAGTTTGATAATGCCGCACGCGATATTGCGGTACTCAGAGAGGCGGGCGTGCCTTACGCCTTACTGACATCTTCTCAACTGGCGCAGGTCGAACCGGCGCTGGCGAGTGTGGCGCATAAGCTGACCGGCGGCCTGCGCTTACCGAATGACGAAACCGGCGATTGCCAGCTTTTTACCCAGCGGCTGGCTAAGATGGCGCAGCAGGCAGGCGTCGTGTTCCGCTACAGCGCCTGCGTTGAGCGTCTGTTAGCCGAAGGCGATCGAATCAGCGGCGTGCGCTGCGGCAACGACACTGTAACTGCCGACGGCTACGTGATGGCGTTTGGCGCTTATTCCACGGCGCTGCTCAAAGGGCTGGTGACGATTCCGGTTTATCCGCTTAAGGGGTATTCGCTCACCATACCGATTAATGAAGCGGACGGCGCGCCGGTTTCTACGGTGCTTGACGAAACTTATAAAATTGCCATTACCCGTTTCGATCATCGTATTCGCGTGGGGGGAATGGCGGAGATTGTTGGCTTCAATACTGCGCTGGCGAAAGCGCGACGTGAAACGCTGGAGTGGGTGGTGCGCGATCTCTATCCGCGCGGTGGGCATATTGAGCAGGCAACATTCTGGGCAGGCCTGCGTCCTATGACGCCTGACGGTACGCCAATCGTTGGTCGCACGCCGTATCGTAACCTGTGGCTCAATACCGGGCATGGCACGCTTGGCTGGACAATGGCCTGCGGCTCCGGGCGGTTGTTGAGCGATATTATTTCCGGGCGTACCCCCGCCATTGCCTTTGAGGATCTGGCCGTAGCGCGCTATAACCCGGGTTTTACGCCACGCCGGGCGTCGCGTCTGCATGGCGCTCATGGTTGATAAGGCGCCCTGGCGATTTGTCTCGCCTGTGCCGGACAGTTTTTTGTGCTTCGCGGCCTGCGACATACCGTTATTTAGCCTGCGCCTGAGGTGACAGTGTAACTTGACGGCGGGGCAGTCTGGTGCCGCTGCGCGCGGTATTGTTTGGCGCTGTTAGCGCAGCCATGCGGCTGCGTTGGCGTGGCGGCGCAGGAGAAAGTCGCCAAAGGCTGCCCTGAACGGTTTTTTCATTAAAATTTTCAAAATCAAGCCATTGATTTTGTTTTGATTTCAGTAAATCAGGCAACGCGCGTTATTATGCCCACTTTATCATCAGGCTGGATTAGCCTTTTTGCGCGCTTGCCTGCGTTACTACCCGCACCCCAATTTTACGTATCCGGTTATCTTCTTTTTCCGCCACGGTCCACACCATACCGGCGTATTCCACCCGGTCGCCGACCACCGGCGCGCCGCCAAGGTGTTGTTGCACCATTTCGCCAAGCGTTTGTTCACGGTCTACGTCGCTGTCCATCGCCAGACCATACAGGGCGGCAACATCGCTAAAGGGCGTGTTTGCTTCAAGAATAAAATCACCAAAAAAGCGCTGATCGAGTGAAACGGGCGGCGTCTGGCTAAATAGTTTGCCGAGCGCAGGCAGGTCGCGCTCGCGACCAATCACGCACAATACGTCGCCTTCGTGCAGCCGCATGTTTCCGGTAGGGTGTAGCAGACGGTTATCGCGAAACAGCGCGGCGATGCGCGTCTCTTTTGGCATATGCAGCTCGCGTAGCGCGGCGCCCACACACCACTTATCGGCGCTCAGTTGATAGACGAACTGTTCCCACGGGTTGTCCGGATGAATATCCAGCCCAACGCGCGATACCGGCCAGCCGGTAAGCGGCACCACGACTCTGGCCCGCCTGGATGCCCAGTCAAGCGTTGTGCCCTGAAACAACAGCGAGACCAGCACGACAAAAAACGCGACATTAAAAAACAGCCGCGCATGCTCCAGCCCCGCCATCATCGGGAAAACGGCGAGAATAATGGGGACTGCGCCGCGCAGCCCTACCCAACTGATAAAGAGCCGTTCGCGAAGAGTAAAGCTGCGAAATGCCAGCAGCCCGACGAAGACCGACAGCGGGCGCGCAAAGAAAATCATCCACAGAGAGAGGATCAGCGCAGGCGCGGCTATTGACAGCAGATCGGTGGGGGTGACCAGCAGGCCCAGTACGAGGAACATGCCGATTTGCGCCATCCACGCCAGCCCGTCAAAAGTTTGTAGAATGCCGTAGCGGTTGCGGATAGGGCGATTGCCGAGCAGGAAACCGCACAGGTAGACTGCCAGTATGCCGCTGCCGTCAAGGGCGGTAGTAACGGCAAAAACGACAATGCCGCCGCTTAGCGCCAGCAGTGGATAAAGCCCCTGCGGAAGCGTAATGCGGTTAATGGTTTGCTGAAGTAAAAAACCACCCAACCCGCCAAGCGCGACCCCAAGCCCAAACTGGCGCAGCAGATCCAGCATAAAAAGCCAGCTTAGCCCGGTTTCGTGGCGCTGAATCATCTCAATAAGCGTAATGGTCAGAAATACCGCCATAGGATCGTTGCTGCCGGATTCAATCTCCAGCGTGGAGCCTACGCGCTCATTAAGCCCTTTATCGCCAAGCAGAGAAAATACGGCCGCAGCGTCGGTGGAGCCGACAATTGCGCCTACCAGCAGGCCATCCATCACGTTGAGATTAAACAGCCATGCGGCGGCCATGCCGGTGAGCCCGGAGGTAATAAGAACGCCGACCGTAGCCAGCGACAGCGCCGGTCCAAGCGCGACCCGAAACGAGCTGGCCCTGGTGCGCATGCCGCCGTCAAGCAGAATTACGGCCAGCGCCAGGTTGCTGATGAGGTAGGCAAACGGGTAGTTGTCAAACGGAATGCCGCCGGGGCCGTCAATGCCCGCCAGCATGCCAATAGCGAGAAAAATAACCAGGATAGGAATGCCAAGACGCGAAGATAACGTACTTAATAAAATACTGAAGGTGACCAGCACCGAGCCTACTATAAACAGATTAAATATCGTCCCGGCATCCAAAGTAATATTTCTCCCGATGATTGATACGCGTCTGGATTGAGTATCGGACATCTGAGCGGCGCTGGCGCTGTCTGGCGCGTTTTTTTATACCAGCGTCGGATGTCCGCTGAGCGTAAGGTGGGCGTAGGCGCCGTCATAAATCAATTCGCCTTGCGCCCCCAGCGGCAGTGTTACGGTAGCCGGTTCATGGCCGAAAGCCAGCCCGGCGATAACCGGTATTGCTATGCGGCGACGCACTGCCGCTATCACCTGCGCGAGTTCGTAGCCATTATCGTAATCATTTGGCTTTGCGGCGCTGAAGCTGCCCAGCACAAGCGCGCTCTGGCGCGCCAGTACACCGGCGTGATAAAGCTGAAGCAGCATACGCTCTACCCGATACGGATGCTCGTTAATATCTTCGACTACAAGAATGCCGTTGTCTGTCTGCGGCATCCACGGTGTGGCGAGCAGGGCGGTCAGCATCGCCAGGTTGCCGCCCCAGACCATGCCGCGGGCGCTGAATGGCTGTGGCGCGCTGCTGGCCCAGCGCAGGGTGAAGCGAGGCTGGCGCAGCGCCTGCCAGAAGTGGTCAATAGTGAATTCACTCAGCGTCCCGGCGCCGAAGTTTCCCGCCAGCATCGGGCCGCTGAAGGTTATCACGCCCTCGCGCGCCAGCAGCGCCAGTTGAAAAGCCGTGAAATCGCTGTGGCCGCAAATCAGCAGCGGGCAGCGGCGCTGGCGTTCGCCAATGGCGGCGTAATCAATATTTTCCAGCAATCGGCTTACGCCATAACCACCGCGTACCGCCAGCACAATAGCCTGTTCTTCAGGTAGTTCCGCCAACTGATTGAGATCTGCAAGGCGTTCGGCGTCGCTGCCCGCAAAGCGCTGCCAGCGGCGCGGGATAACTTGCGTATTCTCCACACGATGCCCGCCTGCGCGCAGATGAGCTACGCCTCGCTCGGCTGCCTGTTGTTGAAGGCAATAGCCTGAGGGCGCTATCAGGTGAAAAGTCGCCATTGCAATTCCTTGCTGATTTAATTTATGAATTCGTTATGATGCCGTCTGGCGCTGCGGTTGTCATCTGCGATCGCTCATCAACTTAAAGGGCAGGGCTGTGAAGTTAAAAGGGGTTATTATCCTGTGTCTGGTGCTTGTAGGGTGTTCAGGGAAGACGCCAAAAAATCAGCATACGCCGTGGGAGGCCCGGCGTCCCGTATCCGGCGCGCAAATCTGGATGCCGATTACTGAGCAGGCGGGAGAGGCCTGGGGCGTCAGCCCGCAATTATTAACGGCCATAATTGCCGTGGAGTCTGGCGGTAATCCGACGCTGGTAAGCAAATCTAACGCTATCGGACTGATGCAGATTAAGGCATCCACCGCTGGGCGCGAAGTCTGGCGTTACCTTGGGCGTAGCGGTCAGCCGACTTCGCGCGAGCTTAAGGACCCGGCACGTAATATCGATATCGGCGCAGCGTATCTGAGCATTCTTGAGCGAGGTATTTTGCGCGGTATTGATAATACGCAAACTCTGCAATACGCGCTGATTGTTGCCTATGTTAACGGCGCTGGCGCGCTGTTGCGCATGTTTTCTTCCGATCGTAATGAGGCGATTGAGCAAATTAACCGCCTCTCGCCGGCGCAATTCTGGCAGTACGTGATGGATAACCATCCCTCTGCACAGGCGCCGCGTTACCTGTGGAAAGTCAGGCAGGCGCTGGAGGCGACGTGATGACTTCAGGCCTGCAACTGGCAGGCCCGGTCAGCGCGCCGCGCTACGGTGTGGTCGCCGGGTTTTGCACAGCGCCTGAGATATTTTCCATTGTCGCATCCTGGCTGGCGCTGCTCGCGGGTCGTCGTGCGGGTTGCGCGCTTCTTACGGACTGCGGCGTGGCGCTTTGTGGATTGCGCATAGCCTGGCTGGCTGCGGGCGTTCGGCCAGGGCGCTCCTGCGGTACGTTGTCGCAGGCTGTTTCTTCGCCGCACAGCAAATCCAGCATTTTTAGCGTTACGCCGTTAGTCCAGCCGAAGCCGTCCTGCAATGGATATTCGCCGCCGCCGCCCGTGCCGGTTGAGCTGACATCATACTTCTCCACCAGCCTTTGCTCGCGGTTGTAGGTGTGCTGGACGTTGGTCAGGAAACGCCAGATCACTTCCATTGCCAGCCCTCGCTGGCCGTAATGCTGTAGTCCGACGACGGTGACCCACTGAAGCGGCGCCCAGCCGTTGGGGGCATCCCACTGCTGGCCGGAGTTTACGCAGGTGGCGGCGATACCGCCGGGTTTGAGCAACAGTTTGCGCACCGCCGCAGCGGTTTTAGCCGCGCGTTCTTCAGATGCCAGCTTTACGTACAGCGGAAACATTGCCGCGGCTGTGAGCGGGGCACGCACCGCCTGAGTTTTTATATCATAATCGGCGTACCAGCCGCTTTTACTGTTCCAGAGGTGGGTTTCTATCGCCTTCCGGCGCCGGTCGGCCAGTTCGTCATAGCGCTGCGCGTCGCTGATATCGCCTGTTTCGCGGCTGGCATACGCCAGCGTTTTTTCCAGTTGATACAGCAAAGCGTTGAGATCGACAGGTACAATTTGCGTGGTGCGCAGCGTGCCGAGGTTTTGCGGATCATCCATCCAGCGTGAACTGAAATCCCAGCCGGACGCCGCCGCCGCGCGTAAATCGCGATATACCTCGGCGGCGGGGCGATTCGGGGTATTTTGGGCGGTTGTGATATCGTCAAGCCAGGACTCCGGGCGCGGTACGTCGCGCTCGTCCCAGTAGCGGTTAAGCAGCGTGCCGTCGGGCAGCTTCGCCACGCAGGCATGGGCTTCTCCCGCTTTCAGCGTTTCGCTGCCCGCCATCCAGTATGTGTACTCTTTTTTTAATTGCGGCAGATATTTTTTTAAAGCGTCGGGGTTGTGACTTGCCAGCAACGCCACCATCAGGGCGAAAAACGGCGGCTGGGAGCGGCTAAGGTAATAGCTGCGATTGCCATTTGGAATATGGCCCCAGCGGTCAATTTCATAAGCAAAGTTGTCGACCATATCCTGGACTTGGTTCCAGCGCTGGCTTTCGGCCAGGCCAAGCATAGTGAAATAACTGTCCCAGTAATACACTTCACGAAAGCGTCCCCCGGGTACGATGTAGGATTTGGGCAGAGAAAGGAGAGAATCCCACAGGCCTGGTCGCCCGGTCGAACGGGTAAGCGCCGGCCACAGGCCGTTAATATGCGCACGCAGGGTTTGCCCCTTTGGCGGCACGTAGTTTTCTTTTGCGCCGGTGTTTGGCAGGTTGAAATTCAGTGACACAAAATGGCGCAAATCAAAACCAGACTGACCGCGCTGCATGCGGTAATCAGCCAGAATTTTCATTGGATCGCTTTTGGCCACCGCATCGGCAAAGGTTTTCTGGTCGGGATAGAGTTTTGCGCGTTGCACGGCGTCAAATAATGGGCCAAGCAGCACGTCTGGCGGTTGCGGCGCGGCGCCGTATGTGGGCGCGTTGGCCGCCAGCGCGGGTGAGAGGATGAATAATCCGCTTAATGCCAACCGGGCGGTAAAAATAAGCGCAGGGGCACGGCGTAAACGGGGGCTGAACATTGACGATTCTCCTTAACAAAATACGCGATAGTGAAGGGTTGCAATCAACGCTATGAAAACCTTAGTCGAGTTCACCGCCAGCCAGGGGAGCGGGGGAAAATTCTGTGACGTCGGGCATAGGTCGTTCTGCGCCGCCGGGGTGGCAATACCGGCGGCAGCGCTTCGGCTTCCTGCTCCGTTAAATTCGCGCGTGCGCGTCAGGTTAACCGGGAAACGGTTTTAGAAAGATCTCTGGCAAAGCGGATAAACAGTTCCAGACGGGTTTTTATCCTCGTGCGGGTTTTCTTAAGTCCGGCTGATGCGCGCCCGATGTCTGGAAAATATGCCCCCAGGAGTCCTGCGGGCATACTTGTTGAGGGCTTAATGCGTAAGGGAGGTATCTGCTTTATGCGGTAAAACAAATATTGAGCGTATCATTGTTCAGCGGCGCGGGCTTACCTGAACGTATTGTTTCGACTATCGCTGGTTTTTTACGGCCTCAATAAATCGATATGCACCTTAACCACCGCTTTCTTAATTATCTGCGGCGATACCGCAATACACCCCGGCTTATGCGGTTCGCCTGGCGTAAATACTGCGAACATTCCCGGCGTTAGCGTTAAAACCTGCTCATTTTCAATGGCGCTGCAAAGCTGATAATCCTCTTCGGGGCGGCTTTTTTCACACTGGCGCGCAGAAGCGGCTATACCGAACAAAATGCGCTCTTCGCCGCTGAGTAAAAGCTGGATATCAATATACTGCGCATGCACTTCCGCTTTTTTACTTTCCGCAGGCTGCGTGGCGAACACCATAATATTCATAAAGATGTCGTCACCGCGCAGTTCGAAGCGCCCGGGCGGCTTATTCTCAGGGCGGCAGCTTAACGCCAGCGTTAATGCTTCGACCAGAACGGGGTGTAGCCCGGCACGGGCCAGCGTCTGAATATCCCCTGTTACCATAATTCCTCCCGCCGGGCCAGCAACGCGGCCCCCAGTAAGCCGGCGTTATGCCGGTAATAGGCCGGTTGCAAAGCGACCTGATACGCCGCCGGTTCCCGGGCAAGGCAGGTTTTTACCCGCGCCAGATAGCCTTCTGCCAACCCGACGCTGCCGCCGATGACCACACACTGACAATCAGACATTGCTTTTACGTCAGCGATTAAACCAGCCAGCGCTTGCGCCGAACGCTGGATGAGCCGGGCCGCTTGCTCATTGTCCTGCCTGGCGTGAGTAAAGATCGTTTTCGTATCGCACCCGGCGAGGTCGCCCTGCGCCGCGGCCGAAATCCCGCGTCCGGAGGCGATAGCTTCCACACAGCCGCGACGGCCGCATCCGCACACGGGCCCGTTCGGGTCGGCCAGCGTATGGCCAAAGTGCCCGGCAAGGCCGCCGCTTCCCGTGACAAGCCGGCCTGCGCTTACTATGCCGCCGCCTACGCCGGTAGAGACGGTCAGAAAGACCATATCGCGATAAGCGCCGCGCAGGGCATAATATTCCGCCCATGCCGCAGCCTGTGCGTCGTTAACCGCAAGCGCAGGCAGACCGGTTATTGTTTCCAGCGCCTTTACCAGCGGGAAATGCGCTAATCCGCCAAGATTATGTGGGTTAATTGCCAGCAGCGTGCCGTTACGGATAATCCCGGTAGAGGCAATCGCCACGCGCTGCGCCTGAGCAAACAGCGGCGCAACCAACGCCTGCAACGCCGCATGCAGCGCATCTGGCGTTTTGCTGGCGGGAGTTGGCCTTTCACGGTGTTGAAAAAGATTGAGGGCGTCATCCACCAGCGCGGCAGCCAGTTTGGTCCCGCCAATATCAATAGCCAGCGTAATCATAATGCCACCTGTTTTAACGCTGTGTTATACCACTGGCAGATATGCTCCAGGCGGGTGATGGCGGAGCCGACCGTGACGGCCCAGGCGCCGTGGCGCATCGCATTGGCTGCCTGCGCAGGGGTATTGTAGCGCCCCTCGGCGATCACCCGACAACCGGCGTCGCTTAACGCTTTAACCAGCGCTAAATCCGGTTCTTCTGGCGTTATCTGTGTGGTGTAGCCAGAAAGCGTGGTGCCGATAATCTCTGCGCCCAACCGCTGGCACATTATGCCGTCTTCATAGGTTGAACAGTCGGCCATCGCCAGCAACGCGTGATGGTGAATTCGCGCTAACAGCGCCGCTACTGTAACCGGACGAACACGCTCGGTGCCATCAACGGCAATAATATCGGCCCCGCCTTGCGCCAGCGCATTAACATCATCAAGCAATGGCGTAATACGCACCTGTGAAGCGTCAAGGTCGCGTTTAAGGATACCGATAATTGGGATGGAGACTACGGCGCGTGTTGTGCGTAAATTCGCTATGCCTTCGATACGCAGCGCCACCGCTCCTGCCTGCTGCGCGGCCAGGGCCATTGCGGCGACAATCTCAGGTTTATCCAGCGGGCTTTTTGGCACCGGCTGGCAGGAGACAATCAGGCCGCCCGTTTCTGCAATTTTTTTATCCAGTTGTTCCAGTAAAGACATCGTCACATCCTCAGGGAATCGCCCGGCGCTTGCCGGTTTTCGTGGGTTTTACTAACCGGGTTGCGCCGTTGCGAAATGGCGTCGCGCCACTGAATGGCTTACCGTCGATGGCATCGTGGGTGCGCATTGCCTGCGGGCGGATCCAGCGCTGGACGCGCGTCGGCATATCGAGGCCGATCAGAATAATCACCACAAAAGTCAGGCTAAAAGAAAGCGTGCCCAGCGCAGTACCTAAATCCAGGCGCTGGGCTATTAACGCGCCGAGGACTGGCGCCAGCGCGCCGCCTAATGCGCCGACGTTGTAAGTGAAGCCCAGCCCTGCTGCGCGCTGATCCGTATCGAAATAACCGCCGATAAGTTTTGGTAAAATCCCTGAAATGCCTTGCCCCAGCATCTGTTGAAAGAAGAGCAACAGGCCCAGCACCCAGACGTTTGCCCCGCCAATCATAAACACAGGAACGATCAGCAACTGTGAGGCCAGCAGACTCCAGACATAGGCTTTACGGGTACCCAGCCAGTCGCCGAGAAAACCGCCAACGCAGCAGCCCACCGCTGCGCCGAAGCCGCTGAAGAACAGCACGCTGGCAACGGTATGCGGGCCGTAGGCCAGTTCAGTTTTCAGATAGGTAGGCAGCAGCGCCTGGATAGGCCAGGAGTAGAGAAAGGCGAAGAGTACTACCACCATCAGCATGACGCCGGTTGGCCAGCGTTTAGCGCTGGTTTGTACCATAAAGCTGATAAAGATAAAGGCGCAAGCCAGCCCCAGCAGCGCCACCAGCCCGGCAATACGCGCCTGGGCGGCAAAGCAATACCATAGCGATGCGCCCGCGGCAAAGGTCATGATGATATTCATCACCCGGTACTGACCGCGATAAAGTATATCGACCATTGTACGCACCGGCGCTTTGCCTTCATGCTTCTCTTGCCAGTCTTCCGCCTCCGGAATATTTTTACGCAGCCAGAGAGCAAAGATAATCGGGACAATGCCGATGAAAAAGAGCGCGCGCCAGCCCCATACGGGCACGACAAGACTATAGACCTGCGCGGCGACCACTGCGCCGACGGAGAAGCCGGAAATCAGAAAGCCGCTGGCTTTGTTGCGCAATTTTTTCGGCCAGCTTTCAATAACATAAGTGGCGCTGGATCCGTATTCTCCTGCCATGCCCATGCCAATAACCAGACGGGCGATAAACAAAGAGGTGTAGCCGGGCGCAAAACCGCAGGCGAGCGTCCCTGTTGAAAAAAGGATAATGCTGGCGACCATCGCCAGGCGGCGGCCGTAGCGGTCGGCCATTGCGCCGAGCATCAGGCCGCCAAACCAGCGAGAGATAAACGCAGCGGAGATAAGGCTTGCCGCCTGCACCGTGTTTAAACCGAACTCACCCTGTATTTCAGTAAGCACCAGGGCGATTAAGACAAAATCAAAACCATCAAGCAAATACCCCAGCCAGGCAGCGGAAAATGCCCGCCACTGCGCCCGGTTGAGATGGCGGTACCACGGGATATTCTGGGTTGGTTTACTCATAGTGAGCTCCCGCAGTGGGCCGTGCCCACGCGCTTTGATAGAAGTGGTCATCGTTGTTGCCGGATAGCCGCCAGGCCTGCCTGTGCGTCAGGCGCGGCAGGCCTGGCGTTAGCGCCATCGGGCGAGAATTAGCCGCGCTGGCGCAATAGCCGCTGCGCCAGCGTTTTCAACTCCGGCAGAAATTTTTCGTCCACCGGCGCGAACGGTTTACGGCACAGCGGCCCGCAGATCACGCCCATGTAGTGAAGAACGGTTTTCAGGCCGCGGAACACGCCGACTCTGATTAACAGGTCGATAACCGTGTTACATTCACGCTGCAACTGTTGCGCCTTCGCGACATCTCCCGCTTTCAGGGCCTGCGCGATCTCTTTGTAGCGCCAGCCCATAATGTTGTAGGTACTGCCGATCCCGCCATCTGCGCCTGCCAGCAGGCCGGAGGCGAAAATCTCATCGTATCCGTTGTACAGCACCAGGTCAGGATGCGCCCGGCGAATCTGTTCCATCTGATAAAGATCGCCCGAGGTTTGTTTTAGCGCCGCGACGCCGGGCAGCGTGACCAGTGTGTTTATCTGATCCAGCGTTAGTTTTACGCCGCTCAATGCAGGAATGTTATAAACCACCATAGGCAATCCATCCGCTGAATCGATAATGGCGCGATAGTGCTCGCAATGTTCTTCAAAGCTGAACGGATAGTAAAACGGCGTTAGCGCAGAGACTGCGTTAAAGCCGTAGCGTTTTGCCGCCGCCGCCAGATGTTGGCTTTCCGCCGTGCTGACGCAACCGACGTGCGCAATCAGCGTTATTTTTCCTTGCGCTTCTTCAGCCACAATTTCAAGCACCGCTTCGCGCTCGGCCAGATTCTGAACAAAGGCTTCCCCGGTAGAGCCGCCGACGTATATCCCGTCAACGCCTTGTTCAATATTGAAGCGCACCAGTTTACGCAGGCTTGCCGGGTCAATTTTCTGCTGTGCGTCGAAAGGGGTGAGAAGCGCGGGCATCACGCCACGTAAATTATCAGCCATACCTACCTCATCGTGCGGTTTAATTGGAATAACTATGTACCTTTATACCTGTTATACCAGATTGTTTTTAAAGCGCCCTCATGCAGAAAGCTTATTGTGCGATCGGCTTCACTAAACCGATCGCGATATGTGGATTACTTAGGGGATTTTTGCGCTTTGCCTAAGGCATGCCAGGTGGCGGAAACGCTATTAAGGTGGGTTTGTAGCGCGCGGTCGGCCTCGTCCGGGTCGCGGGCGCGGATGGCGTCAACAATGGCGATATGTTCCTGATAGCTGACGTTATTATGATGATAAAGCGCGTGTTCTGAGACTTTCGGGCGTGCGGCGATTAACCAGTCAAGCAGTGCGACGTGGATAGCCATAAAGATTGGATTGCCGGGGATCTCCGCCAGCACGCGATGAAAATCGACGTCTGAGCGAATAAATTGCGCGTTGTTATCCAGAGACTGGCGGTTTATCTCCAGCGCTTTGCCCAGCAACGCTACCTGTTCATCGGTAGCATGTTCGGCGGCATAGCGTACCAGGCTTGATTCAAAAAAGAGACGTAGCTGTTCGAAGTGGGCAATACCATCGGGATGAGAGAGGAAGTCCTTCGCCATCCCGGAAAGTTCGCTGATGATGGTGTCCGCCGACGGGCGTGAGACGCGCGCGCGCTCGCCGTTGTTGATTTGTACCAGACCCTTACGTTTCAATGCGGCCAGCGCTTCACGCACTGACGGGCGGCCAACATTAAAAAATGCCATCAGCTCACGCTCAGACGGAAGTTGCCCTCTCTCGCCAAACTCGCGACGGCGAATCATCTGCTCCAGCTCTTCTTCCACTATCTCTGACAGCTTTTTGCGCGCCAGCGGGCGGCGACCCAAACTGTTGCCAATGGTTTGTCGGGGATTATCTGACGAGTGGTTAAAAGCGCTCATGAAGTACCGTTTGAACTGGAAGAAAGAGGAAAAATTCTCGCTTTTTCATCATATCACAAAATGCGTGGTTGAAATGAACGCAGGTGGAGAAGGGGAAGGCAATAATGGCCGCCCTGCAATAAAAGCTGCCATGTGACAGCTCAGATTGTTGACAAAGAAGGAAAAACCCCCGTTTTTTCCTTCTTTGGGGTAAGCAGGTGAAAATCAATGCATTGATTTCCCCTGGTTTTTTATTGAGTTTCATCTCTCCTGTCTGCGACAGGATGGGGTTTGTCAGCCGTCTCAAGCCTGGTCGTCTGTTATAGCCTCGCTTTGTTAATTTCGTTGCCGTAGGCCTTGCGTTTTTGGGCGCGATGCGGCCCCTCAGGGCTGTTATTCAGCCAGTCATGCAGATAGTGCTCTATCTGTTCAAGGCTGCGATGGCGCGTCTCAGGCACGCATTTGATTACGAAAGTCGCCCCTGCCAGCCCGACTGCGGCAAAAATGAAGAAAGTGCCGGAGAGTCCTACCCATGCAAGCAGGATCGGGAAGAAAAACGAGATAAGAAAGTTGGCTATCCACATGGCGAACACCGCGCCCCCCATGAAAATACCACGCAGGCGGGTAGGGAAAATCTCCGAGAGCAGCAACCAGGTTACAGGCGACAACGCGCCCTGCTGGAAGCAGAGAAACATCAACATTCCTGCCAGTACCATATATCCCCGCAGGGGGTCCGGCTGACCATTGATGGTTTCCGGCAGTATATAACTGATGACGCCAATGAATACCAGGCAGGCCGTACAGCCGAACTGGCCAAGCATTGTCATCGTGCGGCGACCAATTTTGCCCAACATCCAAATTCCGACAAAGGTCATCAGTACCGAAACCGCCCCGTTGGCGACAGTGGCGAACAGCGCGCTGTTGTCAGACATGCCAACGGCAGTCAGTACCGTCGGCGCGTAATACATAATGGTGTTGACGCCAGTCATCTGCTGGATAACCGCAATGCCGATGCCAATCAGGAAAAGCTTAAACAGCCACGGCGTGAGGAGCTCGTGCAGGCGCGGCGCGCCCTGGGATCGCTGCTCTTGCAGTGTCTCTTCAATTTCCATTAACTCCCAGTCGACATCCTCCGGACGACGGGTACGCTCCAGCACCTGGCGCGCTTGAGCAAGGCGGCCCTTCATGGCGTACCAGCGCGGGCTATCTGGCATAAACATCATACCGAACCACAGCAGCACGGCAGGCAGCGTCGCCACTGCCAGCATCCAGCGCCAGGTTGACTCGCCCCCCCAAAGTTCATGAAACGTGGCATTGGAGATGTAGGCCAGTAATTGTCCCGTCACAATCATGAGTTCCTGCAGGGTGACTAACTGGCCGCGTTTATGGGCAGGCGCGATTTCAGCGATGTAGACCGGAACCGTGGCTGCCGCGCCGCCGACTGCTACGCCAAGCACCAGACGAAAGAAAATCATCCACGCTACGTCAGGCGCCATCGACGTGCCTGCCGCGCCGATAGCAAAAATGACCGCGAGATAAATGATGATTTTCTTTCGTCCCGCAGCGTTTGCCATATGCCCGGACAGCAACGCGCCGAAGGCCGCGCCAAAAAGCAGAGAGCTGGTAATAAGACCGGTCGTCAGCGGAGTGAGATGCAGTTCGTTACCCATAAACAGCAGCGCGCCGGAAATGACGCCCGTGTCGTAACCAAAAAGCAGCCCGCCGAGTGTGGCAATCAGCGCAATCACTTTAACAAACGGCGATGTCGGCGCATTGCTGTTTGGCCCTGATGCTCTGTTAAGGGTGAGATATTGTTCTTTAGTCATAAAAGACTCCAGTAACTTGCCGTTCAGGGAAAAGAGGCGGCGCTCTACAGCAGCGCCGGGCTCTGATGGTGTTATATTCACCTTGTTTAATTTAGATCGAAAATTTCATTTAAATAAATAATGGAATTTAAGTTTTGGGTGCTGTGTCAGATTTTGTTATTTTTTTGTGATAATAATCACCTGGAAGCGATGAGCATATTCTTGCCGACGGAATCCCGGAAGAAGTTATTAAATTAATTCATTGAATTTTAAAATAATTTAATGGTGTCGTGGCGTGGGTGAAAAACAGACAGGGTAAGCGTTTGAAATATTTCCATTATCAAATCAAAAGATAATGAAAAATTATTTTCATTTTACGCTGGGTGATATGCAGTGGGCCGGGCGCAAAGGCAGACGATGCGTTTGCATCGTCTGCCTGCTTCGGTGAGGGATCAGATCCCGGCGGTTTCCCGTAAATAACGACGTGCTTTAACCGCATATTCGAAAGGGTTGGCAAGCGCAGGGTCTTGCTCAGCCTCAACCACCATCCAGCCACGGTACCCGGCGTTGTCCAGCAACTTAAAAACGGGATTAAAATCGATAGCCCCATCCCCGGGTACGGTAAATGTCCCTTGCCTGACGCCCGCCAGGAAAGAAAGCCCCTCACGTTTGACCCTGGCAATCACCTGCGGGCGAACATCCTTCAGATGAACGTGATTTACGCGCTGGATATGCTTTTCCAGAATGGCCAGCATCGATGCTTCGCTCCCTTCGCAATACCACGCATGACCGGTATCGAACAACAGAAATACGCAATCATCCACCAGTGACATAAACTTATCGATTTCCGCAGCAGTCTGGATGCCGGTGCCCATATGATGATGCAAACAGACCTGCATCCCTTTTTCAGCGGCGAGATATCCCAGCGTGTTATAACCTTCGGCCACGCGCGCCCACGCTTCCTCGCTAAAACAGGGCTTATCTGGCCCCATAACCGGCAGGGCTGTGCACTGTATGCTGCCGCTCTGTTCTGAACAGCCGATGACCTTTGCGCCCATCGCGTGCAGGAAATTCATATGGTTGACAAAGCTGTCTAAGGTTTTTTCCCGCTCTCCCGCTGCAAAAAAGGTGCTGAACCAGGCATTGCAAATTTCGATACCGCGGATTGCCAGCATCGGTTTGAGAATTTCAGGTTCACGGGGATATTTGCTGCCGACTTCGCTGCCGGTGAAACCCGCCAGCGCCATCTCGCTGATGGTTTGCTGAAAAGTATTTTCGCTGCCAAGTTCCGGCATATCATCGTTGGTCCAGCCAATCGGTGCGATGGCCAGCCTGACATGTTGCTTATTCATAACACGCCTCTGTAGTCAAAAAGGGGCTTCGGCTCAGTAGTCGAGCAGTTCGCGTTCAATTCGTTCACGGGTTTCCACCGCCTGATACTGCATCTTCTCCGGATAGCCAAACAGCGATGCGGCCACGATAGGTTCGCCGCCCACCTTAAATGTCTGGCGGGCGAAGTTCATCTTGCGAAGAGTGCTGAACAGCGCAGGGAAGTCCACGTCGCCTTCGCCCACCCCAACGTGTTGATGAATGGCGGCATCCACTCCAGGCGGATTAACAATGTAGCGACAATGCCTGGTGTGATTCATTGTGTCGGCGATGAGCACATGCGAAAGTTCGTCGCCTGCATAACGCAGCATGTTTTCTACTTCGCCTTTGCCTTTGTCATAGAAAAAGGTATGCGGAACGCTATAAACGTATTTAACATTGTCGCTGCGAAACGACTTAACGATATCGACGGTTTCGTTGTTCTCCTCGCAGAAATCCCAGGGGTGCGCCTGGATCTCCACGCGGATCCCCTCGCGCTCAAAAACCGGCAGCAGATCTTCCATAGAGCGGTAGAACATCTCTTCACAAATCTCTGGCTGGTTTGGATCGCCTGAAAGTTCGGTATTGATGACCTGTACGTCCATTTCCAGCATAATTTCGATGAGCCGCCTCCAGTTTTTCACGGCTGCCTGGCGACGCAGTTCATCCGGGCCAGACCAGCGATAAACACAAATAAACGAGGAAATCTCAGTGCCGGTTTCGCGCAGCGCTTTTTTATACTCCGCTATCACTTCGCGGCCCGCTTTCGGATGTTTATAGAAAGGGTTAATTTGCGGATGCGGCGACTGTTCGATGTACTTATAACCCCAGTCAGCGACCTGGTGGACCATGCGGGTAATGCCGAGATCCTTGATAACATCGACGTCAAAAGCGATTTTCATGGTAAATCTCCTTTGGATTCATGCGCGCGAAGCCGCGCTTAGCGCAGGTAAAAAGCTGGACGTTCCGGCATATTGATGGGTTCCTGCGCGCCGCTCTCCTGCGCCTTAAGGCAGGCATCCGCCGCTACTGACGCGGCATAGCCGTCCCATGCCGACGGGCCGCGCAGCTCGCCTGCCTGTACATCGCGAATAAAGGCCTGAAGCTCTACGTCGTAGGCTTTAATAAAGCGATCTTTCCAGTCCGTCAGGATGGTCGTGGAGAGTTTCGCGGTTTGACGCGTCTGCACGGACGAGGGCTCTGGCAGGCGCGCAATCCCCTCTTCGCCGACCACTTCGCACTGAATGTCATAGCCATAGCGGCAGTTAACGAAGATCTCAACGTCAATAAGGATGCCTTTACGGGTTTCCAGCATCACAATTTGCGGATCTTTAAGCTGTGCATGGGTGTGCGATGTGGCGCGCGGGAAGCGAACCTGTACGGAACGATAATCATCGTTGAGCAGCCAGCGCAGCACATCCAGCTCGTGGATAAGCGTGCTGGTGATTGCCATATCGGTCGTGTAATTGTCCCCAACTTCCGGATTGCGGTGCGCGCAGTGCAGCATTAACGGGGAGCCAATTTCACCGCTGTCGATAACGCTTTTCAGCGCCTGATAGCCTTCATCGTATGGACGCATAAAGCCAACCTGTACCAGACGGCGACCCGCTTTCATCTCTGCGTCTACCACGCGGCGACAGCCTTCGGCGGTCATCGCCAGCGGTTTTTCGCAAAATACGGGTTTACCCGCCTCGATAGCCGCCAGGGCAAAGGCTTCATGAGTCGGATCCCAGGAAGTAATAATCAGCGCGTCGACATCGGGGGCGTTAATCACATCCTGACCGTTGGCATAAACTTCAGCTTGTAGTCCAGATGCGTTGACTGCCGCCCGGGCATTATCCAGATTGATATCGGACACGGCGACAACGCTCGCGCCCTGCAAGACTTGGGTGCAGCGACGGATATGTTCTTTGCCGATAGCGCCTGCGCCAATCACGCCTAATTTAAGCGACATAGTAATAATCTCCGGAATATCAGGGTTGAGGTAAAATGTGTTGGCATCGCCCGGGCTCAGTAAGATCGCGCCTGGGCGCGTTTTTCATTAATTTGCTGTGCAACCCGCTGGATACGCGCGGATAGCGCATGTTGTGCGACGCCTACGTTCCACCAGCTACCATATTTATGCGCCATGGTTTTTGGCAGGACTTTGATGTCAATAAGGGTACTTACGGTCGCTTGCTGCGAGGCAGCCAGCGCATGCCTGAGCTCGTCAAGCGTAGTGACGCGCCAGGTTTTGCAGCCATAACCGGCAGCGATGGCAGCAAAATCCACCGGCACCAGGCCGCCTTGTAACTGCCCGTTTTCCGGCGAACGGTAGCGAAATTCAGTGCCATAACTCTCCATGCCGTGCTCCATTTGCAGGTTGTTAATGCACCCGTTAGCCATATTGTCGAACAGCAACACGTTGATTTTCGCCCCCTCCTGCAACGAGGTCACCAGCTCGGAATGGAGCATCATAAATGCGCCGTCGCCCACCAGCGCATATACCTCGCGTTGCGGTTCGGCAAGTTTGACCCCCAGCGCGGCATTCACCTCGTAGCCCATGCAGGAGTAACCGTACTCAACGTGGTAAGCGTTAGCCGCGCGGGTACGCCATACGCGTTGCAAATCGCCTGGCAAGCTGCCCGCGGCAGCGACGATCGCCGCCTCCTGCGGCAGTTGTTCGTTGAGCAGGCCCAGAACGCTGCTCTGGGTCAGGGTCGAGTCAGTCAGTTGACGAAATTCGCGATACACCGATTCCCTGTCCAGATGGTCATCTATCTCGGGAATAAATGCGTTTTCCTGCCATGTGGCCTGATAAACCCGCTGCGTTTCCTTCATCTGGCGATTTTGCACGCAGACTATCTGGTCATCCCAGCCTGCCTGCCAGCCTTTATCGCTGAGCGCTGCGTTCAGCGCGGTCAGTGCTTCGCGAGCATCTGACAACAGCGCAATGCCGTCGAGTTTCCATGCATCGAAGTTGCTGACATTGATATTGAGAAAGCGCACCGTCGGGTGCTGGAAAATCCATTTCGACGAGGTCGTAAAATCGGTAAAACGGGTGCCAATGCCGATCACCAGATCGGCCTCTTTTGCCAGTATATTCGCCGCCAGACAGCCGGTTTCGCCTACACCGCCAACATTAAAAGGGTGTGAAGAGAGCAGGGTGCCTTTTCCGGCCTGGGTTTCGGCAAAGGGGATGCGATAATGTTCGGCAAACTGCGCGAGCGCTTCGCCGGCAGCGGAGTATTTGACGCCGCCGCCGCATATAATGAGCGGCTTGCGGCTTGCTAATAGGGCAGTAACCGCATCATTTAATTGCGACGCCGAGGGGGGACGGCGGTCGAGACGGTGGACGCGTCTGGCAAAGAAGGCGTCCGGGTAGTCCCACGCTTCACCCTGAACATCCTGCGGTAGCGCCAGCGTGACCGCGCCCGTTTCGGCAGGGTCGGTCAGAACCCGCATTGCGTTAATGCAGGCGCTCATAAGCTGTTCCGGCCGTGTAATGCGATCCCAGTATTTGCTGACGGCGCGAAAGGCATCGTTGGTGCTAATGCTCAAATCGTAGCTCTGTTCAACCTGTTGCAGAACCGGATCGGGCTGACGGGTGGCGAACACGTCGCCGGGCAGCAGCAATAAAGGGATGCGGTTCGCTGTGGCGGTGGCTGCTGCGGTGATCATATTGGCGGCGCCGGGGCCGACGGAAGAAGTGCAGGCGAGGATCTGCCTGCGTAAAGATTGACGAGCAAAACCAGTGGCAACGTGTGCCATGCCCTGTTCATTACGCCCCTGGTAGAGGCGCAATTCGCCGCTGTTCTGCTCAAGCGCCTGGCCGAGCCCCAGTACGTTACCATGTCCGAAAATGGCGAAAATGCCTTTGACGAATTTAACGGTTTCGGCATCCACTTCCAGATACTGGTTATCAAGAAACTTCACCAGCGCCTGCGCCATTGTCAGTCTCTGCTTGCCCATCTTTCTTTTCCTTGTATCAGCCAATGTCATTCAGGCGCGCACTGAATACGCTTTATTAACCCATCGCGCCCGCTGGAATCCGTCTGGATTATAAGCAAACATATTTTCCATAAAATAAAAATACAGTTGAAATATTTCATTTTGTGAGGACAATCATACTCTGTTTCATCATGCCGCTATTTTTGTGGCAAGTATCGCGAAATGATTAAAATCTGCGGCATATCCGCGTTTGACAGGCCTGTAAGCGCTCTGTTTTTCTTTTCATCCCGCCTGCTGAGCAGGCGTTTAAAATACAGATGACGCTACAGCATTTTGATGAAAGTAGATTGGAATAGCCTTCACATTTTTGGTTTTTAAATTTCATATAAATTTGTAAATGAAATATTTATTTCTCATACTGCGTTAAACCGTTCACCCTCAGACTGCTTGCGGGTGCGCTGTCGATTTACCAGCCCTCACGTGAAGCAGGTATGTAAAAGGAAACTGTAGCGATGAATGCACCAATTAAGCGGCTCGATATAATTTGTATTGGTCGGATTGCCGTAGATCTTTATGCCAGGCAGATCGGCGCCAGACTCGAAGATGTATCCAGTTTCGCCAAATATCTGGGCGGTTCCTCGGGCAACGTGGCCTTTGGCACCGCAATTCAGGGACTGAAATCTGCGATGCTGGCTCGTGTGGGCGATGAACATAACGGACGTTTTTTGCGTGAAACGCTCCAGCGGGTCGGCGTGGACACCGACTATTTGATCACCGATAAACAACGTCTGACGGCGCTGGTCATGCTCGGCATTAAGGACCAGGAGACGTTTCCGCTGATTTTCTACCGGGAGCGCTGCGCGGATATGGCGCTCACGCCTGATGACATTAACGAGGATTATATCGCCTCCGCCCGCGCCGTCGCGGTGACCGGGACACACCTTTCTCACCCCAATACGCGCGCCGCAGTGTTAAAAGCGCTGGATTATGCGCGACGTCATGGGCTGCGTACCGCGCTGGATATCGACTACCGCCCGGTGCTGTGGGGGCTTACCTCCCCCGGTGATGGTGAAACGCGCTACGTTGAATCGGAGCAGGTGACGCGCCAGCTTCAGGAGGTTTTGCACCTGTTCGATTTGGTTGTGGGTACAGAGGAAGAGTTTCACATCGCCGGCGGAAGTACCGACACCCTGACGGCGCTGAGAAATGTGCGTAATGCCACCGGCGCCGCGCTGGTGTGCAAACGCGGCCCGATCGGCTGCGTTGTAGTGGAGGGTGAAGTACCGGATAGCTGGGAGGACATTAAGCTTCATCAGGGCGTGCGTGTTGAGGTTTTGAATGTGCTGGGGGCAGGCGACGCGTTTATGTCCGGCCTGTTACGCGGCTGGCTGAACGATGAGGGTTGGGAGCAGGCCTGCCGTTATGCCAATGCCTGCGGCGCGCTGGTCGTGTCGCGGCACGGCTGCGCCCCGGCCATGCCGACCCGCACCGAGCTGGATGATTATTTGCGTCGCGCAGCGTCAGTGCCGCGCCCGGATCTCGACGAACGTTTAAACCATCTTCATCGTGTCACGTCACGCCGTCAGGCATGGCCGGAACTGTGTATCTTCGCTTTCGATCACCGTAAACAATTAGCGGAGCTGGCGCGTGAAACGGGCTGTGATGAATCACACATTCCCGCGCTTAAAGCGTTACTGTTACAGGCCGCGAAAGAAGCGGCGAAAGAGGCGGGACTGGAGGGCCGCAGCGGCGTGCTGGTGGACAGCACCTATGGTCAGCGCGCGCTCAATGCCATTACCGGTCAGGGATGGTGGATTGGCCGCCCGATTGAGCTCCCCGGTTCGCTACCGCTCCGCCTGGAGCATGGCGACATCGGTTCGCAACTGGCGAGCTGGCCGCTTGAACATGTGGTTAAATGTCTGGTCTTTTATCATCCGCACGATCCGGCAGCGTTGCGGGAGCAGCAGGACGCGTTGTTGTCAGAGGTGTGGCAAGCCTGTAAGCAGTCGGGCCATGAGCTGCTGCTGGAGGTGATTCAGCCAGAGCATGGGCCGGTAAGAGATCAGCGGCATTATTATGCGATGCTGGCTCATTTTTACCGGCTTGGGATCAAACCGGACTGGTGGAAGCTGCCGCCCCTGGCAAGCGAGCACTGGCAGAGCATTGGCGAGCTGATTGCGCAGGAAGATCCCTGGTGTCGCGGCATTCTTCTGCTTGGCCTTGACGCCCCGAATGCGCAGTTGCGGGAGGGCTTTGCCGAAGCTGCGATGCATCCTGTCATCAAAGGTTTTGCAGTGGGGCGTACCATTTTTGGGCAACCTTCGCGCCGTTGGATGCAGGGGGAGCTTGATGACGAGGCGCTCATCAATGAGGTGAAGATGAATTATCTCACCCTGATTAACTTTTGGCGCGAAGCTCGCCGCTAATCTACATGCAGGGTGGCCTGGCCATCCTGTTTCTGCCTGCCATATGGAATGAATCACTTATTTCATTCTGGAAAATGAAAAATTCAATTCATTTGATACACTGTTATCGCTTTCTTTTTTTTCCCCTTTTCAGGTTCAATACATGGCAAATAATCCAACCCAGCTCTCGATTCTGCAAGATGATATTCGTCGCCGTTATGATGAACTCAGCAAGCGCCTGAAACAGGTGGCGCGCTATATTCTGGACAACAGCAACAGTGTGGCGTTCGATACCGTCGCCTCAATCGCCAAACAGGCGGATGTACCGCCTTCAACGCTGATTCGTTTTGCCAACGCCTTTGGTTTTAGTGGTTTTAACGAAATGAAACAGATGTTCAGACAGCATCTGATGGAGGAGACGGCTAACTATACCGAACGGGCTCGCCTGTTCCGCCAGACCGCCAGTGAAGAGGCCAGCGCGCCTGAAACGCCGGGTGAAATCCTCAGCATGTTTACGCTGGTTAACGCCCAGGCGCTGCAGCAACTGGCGGTGCAGATCCCGCCGGATGACCTGGAGAGGGCCGTTTCACTGCTGGAGGAGGCGGAAAATATCTATGTCATTGGCCTGCGTCGTTCGTTCAGTGTTGCCTCATATTTAACTTACGCGCTGCGTCATCTCGATCGTAAAGCTTTTCTTATTGATGGGCTGGGCGGCATGTTTACTGAACAACTCAGTCTGGTAGGAGAGAACGATCTGGTGGTGGCGGTCAGCTTCTCGCCATATTCGCGCGAAGTGGTAGAACTGGTACAGTTGGGCGCCCAGCGTAAAGCGCGGCAGATTGCTATCACCGACAGCCAGGTCAGCCCGCTTGCCGCGTTCAGCGATGTTTGCTTTGTGGTGCGCGAGGCGCAGGTGGACGGCTTTCGCTCGCAGGTCGCCTCGCTCTGCCTGGCTCAGACCCTTGCCGTCTCACTGGCGCTTGGCAATACAAAAGCGGCGCAGTAGCGCTTATGCATAATAAAAAAAAACGGCCCGACAGGGCCGTTTGCAAACACGCCTAAGGACGCGGATAGCCCTCGCTGTTGATCCAGGCGTGATCCGCTTCCCAGCTAAACAGCCATTTGCGATCCGGCCCGGCCATCACATTAAGGTAATAGCTGTTGTAGCCGGCTATCGCCGCCACCGGATGATAACCCCGCGGGACCATCACCACATCCTGATTGTAAGGCGCCATACAGACGTCCAGGCTGCGGTCGTCGGTATAGACACGCTGAAAGGCGAAGCCCTGCGGCGGATCGAAGCGGTGGTAATAGGTCTCTTCAAGCTGCGTCTCTTTGCCCGGCAGGCTCGTGTCATGCTTGTGCGCAGGCCATGAACTGGTGGCGCCTTCGTCGGTGTAAACCTCCACCACCAGCAGCGAATTCGCCGGCTGAGTATCCGGCAGAATATTATGCACTGTTCGCTGATTACGCCCTTTACCGCGATGCTCGACATTAACCTCCCCGGGCGTAATTACCCGTGCGGGCAGATCGCCGCAGCCCGGCGCACTACATAGCGCCAGCTCCAAATCGGCATCCGCCGTCACGCTGACGGTTTCGCCCGGCGGAATGTAAACTGACCACGGCGGCGTGCGCTCAAACGGCGACATGCGGCCGCCCAGCCCCGGGAAGTCCGCCGTGCGGGTTTTTACCGATGCAAGCCCTGCTACCAGAACTAAGCAGAACTCCCGCTCGCCGCTGTCAAAGTCTAACGTTTCGCCTTTTTTCAACATCCACACATCAAACCCAATATAGCGCCAGCCGGCGTTTTGCGGCGTGATGTGCTGTAACTGACGCTTACTGCGCTGCGCCTTTACCAGTAACGACATCGCTCCTCCTGAAAAATTCATTAACCTAACGTTGGCATACTGAATTCAGAAACCGTCTGTTGCCCCTGCGGCCAGCGCACAGTAGCCGTTTTCATGCGGGTATAGAAACGCACGCCATCCGGACCATGGACGTTTAACGCTCCGAAAACGGAGCGCTTCCAGCCGCCGAAACTATGGAACGCCATCGGCACTGGCACCGGCACGTTTACGCCTACCATGCCAGCCTGCACATCGTGTACAAATTCGCGTGCCGCATGGCCGCTGCTGGTGAAAATCGCGCTGCCGTTGCCAAACTCATGGCTGTTAATCAGTGCAAGCGCGCTGGGGTAGTCCGGCGCGCGAACAATGCCCAGTACCGGACCGAAAATCTCCTCACGCCAGATAACCATCTCCGGCGTGACGTTATCAAACAGCGTGCCGCCAACGTAGTAGCCGGCTTCGTAGCCGGGTAGAGTAAACCGGCGTCCATCAACCACAAGTTTCGCGCCTTCGTTAATTCCTTTTTCGATGTAGCTCAGCACTTTTTTCTGGTGCGCGTCGGACACCAGAGGGCCCATTTCATTCTCTTCTGACTGGCGCATACAGCCAGGGCCTATACGCAGCGCTTCAACGCGGGGTGTAAGACGCGCAATGAGCTTGTCGGCTGTTTCGTCGCCTACCGCGACCACCACAGGCAACGCCATGCAGCGTTCGCCCGCCGAACCGAATGCGCCTCCCATAATGGCATTTACCGTTGCATCGATGTCGGCATCCGGCATGACAATGGCGTGGTTTTTAGCCGCACCGAATGCCTGTACGCGTTTGCCGTAAGCGCTGGCGGTTTTATAGATATGTTCTGCTACGTTGGAAGACCCGACAAAGCTGACCGCCGCAATGCGCGGATCGGTGTAGAGCTGTTCGGCCTCGTCGTTACCGCAGTGTATTACGTTGAACACACCATCCGGCAGTCCGGCCTCTTTCAACAGTTGCGCAAGTCGCACCGCCGTAGTCGGGGCCAGGGCAGGGGGCTTGAGCACAAAACTGTTGCCGCAAGCGAGCGCAATCGGGAACATCCACATAGGCACCATTGCGGGAAAATTAAACGGCGTGATCCCCGCGACCACCCCAAGCGGTTGCATCAGCGAGAAACTATCGACGCCGGTACCGACATCCGAAGAGTATTCCCCTTTAATAAGATGCGTAATGCCACAGGCAAACTCCACTACTTCCGTGCCGCGGGTCAGCTCGCCCAGCGCGTCTGACCAGACTTTGCCATGCTCGCTCACGATAATGGCCGCCAGCTCTTCCGAGTGCTTTTCGAGCAACATTTTAAAGTTAAACAGCACGCGGGCGCGGCGCAGCGGCGTTGTGTTTGCCCAACCGGTAAAGGCCTCATGCGCGACCTGAATCGCAGCCGAGACCTCGTCGGATGTGGATTGCGTCACCTCACGCACAGCTTTGCCCGTTGCCGGATCATAGACGGCCTGTGTGTGGTGGCTGCTGCTGATACAGACTTTCCCGCCGATAAAGTTTCCTGTGATATTCATACTTAGCCTCGTCGTCTGGAGGTGGGATCAATGCCGGAGCCGTAAGGCTCGCGAAGAAGTGGCAGTGACTATCCTGTATAAATGAAATGAATATTTCAATAAATGTTTGTATGAAATTTTATTTTAGTGAGCGCGCTCGCATTTATGCCTCGTCCTCGTCCACTGACAAAGCGACCTGCTATTAGCTTTCTGTTCAAATGCTTAACGTACGTTACGGGTGAGTGTCAGGCCAGGGCAGCGAAATTTAATACTTTTTTTGCGAAGTCGATCAATTAAGTCTGGTTTAGAATATGGCTTATATATGAAATAAATGTTTTGTATAAAAATATATTGGCTTCTTCATTTCGTTATTGTCCGGAGGACACGATGGAAATTGCATTAAATCGCTTCTGCGTTAACCGTAAAATCGCCCCGGGGCTGGATATTCCCGCATTTTTTAAACTGGTAAATCGCGTTGGTCTTAATAAGGTTGAGCTGCGCAATGATATGCCAGGCGGCAAAGTGACCGATGATTTGAGCCATCAGCAGGTGCGTTATCTTGCTGAGCAATACAACATAGATATTGTCACCATCAATGCCGTCTACCCCTTTAACCAACCCACGCCGGCGGTATGCGCCCTGACGGATTCGCTTCTGAAGGAGGCGCAGCAGGTGGGCGCCGGGGCGGTTGTGCTATGCCCGCTTAACGACGGAACGGCTATTGACGATCAGAGCGTCGTGACGGCGCTGCAAACGCTGTCAGCAATGTTTGATCGCTACGGCATTCAGGGGTTAGTTGAACCGCTGGGCTTTCCACAAAGCTCGCTGCGATCGCCGGCGCTCGCCCAGGCTTTAATCCGTGAAGCTGGCGTACCTTTTAAACTACTTATCGATACGTTCCACCACGCGCTGTATCCCGCGGCGGCGAGCGAAATTAACAGTGTTGACATCACAATGATTGGTCTGGTGCATCTTTCCGGGGTGGAAGCTCCCGGGCCGCTGGAGACGCTCACAGATGACGATCGGGTTATGCTCACCTCCGGCGATCGGTTAGATACCCTCGGGCAGATCAAGGCGCTTGAGTCACGTGGCTATAAAGGGCTTTACGCCTTCGAGCCGTTCTCCTCCGCGCTGGCTTCATGGAGGGAGGCAGATATTGCAGATGCGATCCGCAGCAGTATTGAGCGCATTCAACAGCACTGCGCCTGATAGCAATCCATACCTGCAATACAACGCAGCCATACCGGTAATGTGAGCATACTGAAACCGGACAGGCGGTGGCGCTCCGGCGCTTTGAAAACCGCTGCTGCGCTAAAGCGAAATTAAATGAGACGACATGAAATAAAAATCCGAGACTGCTGACAAACCCCATCCTGTCGCAGACAGGATGGACGAAATACAATAAAAAATAAGGAAAATCAATGCATTGATTTTCGCCTGCTTACCACAAAGAAGGAAAAACCCCGTTTTTTCCTTCTTTGTCAACAATCTGAATCCACGCAAGTGCGTGGATTTTAGAGCGTTTTTCGGCTTTCATGAGGTTTGCTGAACCCCCATGAGACAACGCGTTTTATTAGACGTTGAACAGGAAATTCATCACATCGCCATCTTTTACGATGTAATCTTTACCTTCCGCGCGCATTTTTCCGGCTTCCTTCGCACCCTGTTCGCCTTTGAAGGCGATAAAATCTTCATAAGCGATGGTCTGGGCGCGGATAAAGCCTTTTTCAAAATCGGTGTGAATTTTACCGGCAGCCTGCGGAGCGGTGGCGCCCACCGGAATGGTCCAGGCACGCACCTCTTTTACGCCTGCGGTGAAATAGGTTTGCAGGTTTAGCAAAGTATAACCGGCGCGGATAACGCGGTTCAGGCCCGGTTCTTCAATACCCAGCTCCTGCATAAACTCGTCGCGTTCTTCATCATCCAGTTCGGCGATATCGGACTCAACGCTGGCGCATACCGGCACGACCACGGAGCCTTCGCAGGCCGCAATTTCGCGAACCTGATCCAGGTAGGGGTTGTTCTCAAAACCGTCTTCGTTGACGTTAGCGATATACATCGTTGGCTTCAGCGTCAGAAAACTCAGATAGCGGATCAGCGCTTTTTCTTCTTTAGACAGATCGAGCGCGCGCAGCATTCCCGCTTGTTCCAGGTGCGGCAGGCATTTTTCCAGCACTTCCAGCTCTGCTTTGGCGTCTTTATCGCCGCCCTTGGCTTTTTTCTGAATACGATGGATAGCGCGCTCGCAGGTATCGAGATCCGCCAGCGCAAGCTCGGTGTTGATAACATCAATGTCTTCTGCCGGGTTTACGCGGCCAGAGACGTGGATGATATTGTCGTTCTCAAAACAGCGTACCACGTGACCGATAGCTTCGGTTTCGCGGATATTGGTCAGGAACTGGTTACCCAGACCTTCGCCTTTTGATGCGCCTTTTACCAGCCCTGCGATATCGACAAATTCCATCGTAGTCGGCAGCACGCGCTGCGGATTAACGATCCCGGCAAGTTTGTCAAGACGCGGGTCAGGCATGGGGACTACGCCGGTGTTTGGCTCAATAGTACAGAACGGGAAGTTGGCCGCCTCGATACCTGCTTTAGTCAGCGCATTGAACAGCGTGGATTTACCGACGTTCGGCAAGCCGACGATACCGCATTTGAAACCCATGGTTTATCACCTTAAATTACCTGACATCAGGGGCTTAAGCCTGCCTGATGATAAAAAGAGTTAACTTTGCGCATTATACACGTAAACCCCGCCTGTGGGGCAGGGAAATCGCCTGTACAGGCCGCTATTGCGCTTTGAAGGTATGCAGGCGGCTGGTTGCTTTGGCCAGCCCCTCTTTCAGCCATACCTCGGTGCAGCGCGCCGCTTCGTCTATGGCTTCGTCGATAAGCTTCTGCTCGCTGGCAGGAGGTTTGCCGAGCACAAAACCGACAACTTTGTTTTTATCGCCGGGATGGCCAATTCCCACACGTAAGCGGTGAAAATTAGGGTTATTGCCCAGTTTGCTGATGATGTCTTTTAGACCGTTATGGCCGCCGTGTCCGCCGCCGAGTTTGAATTTCGCCACGCCAGGCGCCAGATCCAGCTCATCGTGCGCGACCAGGATTTCATCCGGCGCGATGCGAAAAAAGGTCGCCATCGCCGCCACGGCTTTGCCGCTCAGGTTCATAAAGGTGCCAGGCACCAGCAGTCGCACATCTTCACCTGCGAGGTTGATACGGGCGGTATGGCCAAAAAATTTCGCTTCGTCTTTTAGCGGCTGGCCGTGTCGCTCAGCCAGCAAATCCACATACCATGCCCCGGCATTATGGCGAGTGGCGGCGTATTCCGCGCCGGGATTGGCGAGGCCGACAATCAATTTTATTGTCACATTCACAGTCCTAGAAAAAAGTTTTCGGCACGTAGTTTACTGTGGCCGGACACCGTTGACAAAGCGCAGGTTTATAGCGGTAACGTACGGAAATAATCACAATGTCAGATTATTGCAAGTGTTATGTATTCAGTAGGTTAATTGTAAAGTAATGTCTTTTGAATGTTCCTGAATGTGATCGTTACCGCAATGAAGAACAATCTGTATGCCTATACTTGCCACACAAGGAGAGGGGATATCCCCTTGCCGACCCGAAGATCCGGAGGTGACAGATGAAGCGAAAAAATGCCTCGTTGCTTGGTAATGTACTGATGGGGCTGGGGTTGGTTGTAATGGTAGGCGGCATTGGGACAGCAGTTCTCAATCAGCTTCCGCAATTAAATATGCCGCAGCTACTTGCTAACGCAGCCGTGTTTGGTATTTTTATTGGCGCGCTGTTTTGGTTAATTGGCGCACGTATCAGCGGCCAGGAGAAAATTGCTGACAGGTACTGGTGGCTGCGTAACTACGATAAGCGCTGCAAACGCCAGCAAGGCCCCCACCATAGTTAAATAAATGCTATAAAAAAACGGCCTCCGGGAGGCCGTTTTTTGTGGGCGCCGTCCGAACGCCCCAAACCCGCTGCCGCGAACTTGCGGGTTAATCAAACATAGCGGAAATAGATTCTTCGTTGCTGATGCGGCGAATCGCCTCAGCCAGCATGCCAGACAGCGTCAGGGTACGCACGTTCGGTAGCGCTTTGATGTCATCAGAAAGCGGGATGGTATCGCAAACGACGACTTCATCAATAACGGAGTTACGCAGGTTAGTCACTGCGTTGCCGGAAAAGATGGGGTGAGTCGCATAGGCAAATACGCGCTTGGCGCCGCGTTCTTTCAGCGCTTCTGCGGCTTTACATAGCGTGCCGCCGGTGTCGATCATATCATCGACCAGCACGCAGTCGCGGCCGGCAACGTCACCGATGATGTGCATGACCTGAGAAACGTTCGCGCGCGGGCGACGCTTGTCAATAATGGCCATCTCGGTATCGTTGAGCAGTTTCGCCACTGCACGGGCGCGTACAACGCCGCCAATATCCGGAGAAACGACGATCGGGTTTTCCAAATTCTGTTGCAGCATGTCCTCAAGCAGAATCGGGCTGCCGAATACATTATCAACCGGAACGTCAAAGAACCCCTGGATCTGTTCAGCGTGCAAATCAACAGTCAGGACGCGGTCAACGCCGACGCTTGACAGAAAATCGGCAACCACCTTTGCAGTGATCGGTACGCGGGCGGAACGCACGCGACGATCCTGACGGGCATAGCCAAAGTAGGGGATAACGGCGGTGATACGGCCTGCGGAAGCGCGGCGCAGGGCATCAACCATGACCACCAGTTCCATCAGATTATCGTTTGTGGGCGCGCAGGTTGACTGGATGATGAAAATATCACCACCGCGAACGTTTTCGTTAATCTGTACGCTTACTTCGCCGTCGCTGAAGCGTCCGACAGCGGCGTCTCCAAGTGAAGTATACAGGCGGTTGGCAATACGTTGAGCCAGTTCCGGGGTGGCGTTACCAGCAAAAAGCTTCATATCAGGCACGAGTTGAACCTCAGGCATGCGTCCAGTGGTGGATGGCGGTTACGGATGGGGCGTCCGCCATCCGGGCGGTGTAGTTTACGAGCACGATGCAGCGTCTGAAACAAGGTGACCCTGTCACCAATACCCGGCTTGCCCGGAGATGGCTTTGTGCAGCGCAGAGAGATTGGCGCCTCGCGCCACAAAACCCTGCGTCCACTCCGGGGCTTGCTTTAGCACCTGGCGGGCAGCGGATTCGGTGTCAAATTCAGCAAACACGCAAGCTCCTGTGCCGGTCAGGCGCGACGGCGCGTATTCTAACAGCCAGGAAAGCAGAGCATCAACCTCACGAAAACGTTTTCTTGCGATAACTTCACAATCATTGCGGAATTCACACTTCATCAACGTTTCAATTGACCGCGCGGGGGTATTGCGTACTAACTCGGGGTCCTGGAAGATAAGCGGCGTTGGGATGCTCACCCCAGGGTGCAGCACCAGATACCATTTTTCCGGCGGATTGACCGGCGTCAGGCGTTCGCCCACGCCTTGCGCGAATGCCGCATGGCCGCGAACGAAGACCGGCACATCGGCGCCCAGCTCCAGCCCTAGCGCAGCCAGGCGTTCGATATCGATACCGCATCCCCAGAGCTGATTTAGCGCAACGAGCGTCGTTGCCGCATTTGATGAACCGCCGCCCAGCCCGCCGCCCATCGGCAGGCATTTTTCCACCGCAAGATCCGCGCCCGGCGCAGCTTTGCCCAGCCGCCGCGCTTCGTTTATCAGCAGGCGTGCGGCGCGCATAATCAGGTTTTGCTCATCCGGCACGCCGTCTACCGGCGTTAGCAGGCGAATGCGCCCGTCGCGGCGCGCAGCGAGAATAACCGTATCCCCGTAATCCAGAAACTGGAATAGCGTTTGCAAATTGTGGTAACCGTCGGGGCGGCGGCCGGTGATGTATAAAAAAAGGTTCAGTTTGGCCGGAGAGGGCCAGCGCGTCGCCGTCATTTCACTATCCAGTTATCCATTTTTAGCTTAATGCGCTGTTCGCCGTCGCTCAGTTCCATATTGACGGGAAACGCCGGCTCTGTGCGGGTGTAGCCGCTATACACCACTTTCCAGGTTTTGCCGCCGCGTTTGTAGCTCAGTTCGCGAAGGCGGAATTTATCATCCAGCGTGTAGTCGGCGGCATCCCCCGGCAGGCCGAGGATCCACTGACGCAGGCTTTCAAGCGGAATGGGCATCCCGGTCAGGCGTTGCAGCATTTCCTCGGCGTCCTGCGCCTGATAGCGTTGGCCTTTATTATCAATGAGTTCAGCGCCGCCAGGCCCGGCGGTGAGCGATAGCTCAGTGCTGCCAAGCGGATTGGTGAGCAGCAGGCGATAGCGATCCTGGCCGGTCTGTTGCCAGAAGAAGCGCGCGTAAACTTTCTGGCTGTCAGAAAGGTAGGCAAAAGCGCCACGGGTTTGATACTGGCTTAATTCGTTAACCTGCGTAACGTGTTGTTTCCACTGCGGCGAATCGGGACTTTTACCGGGGCCTTCAGGCGGATGCGTCATACAAGCGGCAAGCATCAGGCTTGCCAGCGGCAGCAGTCGAACGGGGCTGAATATCGTCATAGCGCGATAAATCCTTGAGAACCGACAAAGTTGTAGGCGTAAATACAGTGTTACGAATATAGAGCATCAGGAATTGAGTGTGTATATAATTATTTTGCCGCCGGGTGTATGACACGGTGCGTCAGGGATGAAGTTCACCATAATTTGTAAGTCGGCATGGACAGCTATTGCGGCGTAAAAGGGCGTTCTCTTTTATTGGCAGTGCGCATCCTGTATTATGCGTACAGAAATCCTTATCAAGACCGGTATTACTCCCGCACACATGACTCTGTTAGCTCTGGGAATCAACCACAAAACAGCCCCCGTATCGCTGCGCGAACGCGTGACGTTCTCGCCGGATACGCTTGACCGGGCGCTGGACAGCCTGTTGGCGCAGCCGATGGTACAGGGCGGCGTGGTGCTTTCCACCTGTAACCGTACGGAGCTTTATCTGAGCGTGGAGCAGCAGGAAAACCCGCACGACGCGCTGATTCGCTGGCTATGTGATTACCACAAGCTGGATGAGGCGCAAGTGCGCCATAGCCTCTACTGGCTTCAGGATAACGAAGCGGTCAGCCATCTGATGCGTGTTGCCAGCGGTCTGGATTCCATGATCCTGGGCGAACCGCAGATTTTAGGTCAGGTGAAAAAGGCCTTTGCCGATTCTTCCCGCGGCCACGTCGGCGCCAGCGAGCTGGAACGCATGTTCCAGAAGTCATTTTCCGTAGCGAAGCGAGTACGTACCGAAACGGATATCGGCGCCAGCGCTGTCTCCGTAGCTTTTGCCGCCTGCACGCTGGCGCGGCAAATCTTTGAATCGCTCTCTGAGGTGACCGTTTTGCTGGTTGGCGCTGGCGAAACCATTGAACTGGCGGCGCGACATCTGCGTGAGCATCAGGTGCGTAAGATGATTATTGCCAACCGTACTCGCGAACGTGGCAGGTTGCTTGCCGCCGAAGTCGGCGCGGAAGAAATAGGCCTGCCGGATATTGACGCTCGCCTGCCGCAGGCCGATATCATTATTAGCTCCACCGCCAGCCCGCTGCCGATTATTGGCAAAGGCATGGTTGAGCGGGCGTTAAAAGCGCGTCGCAACCAGCCGATGCTATTGGTGGATATTGCCGTCCCGCGCGATATTGAGCCGGAAGTGGGCAAGCTTGCCAATGCTTATTTGTACGGCGTGGACGATTTGCAGGCTATTATCCAGCACAATATGGCGCAACGCCAGGCGGCGGCCGTGCAGGCGGAGACAATCGTTGCCCAGGAAACCGGCGAATTTATGGCCTGGCTGCGCGCGCGGAACGCCGCGCAGAGCATTCGCGAGTATCGGGGCAAAGCGGAAGCCGCGCGCGACGAGCTGACGGCGAAGGCAATGGCCTCGCTGCAACAAGGCGCTGATGCGCAAACCGTACTCCAGGAGCTGGCGTGGAAACTGACCAACCGGCTTATTCACGCACCCACCAAATCTCTGCAACAGGCTGCCCGTGACGGCAATGATGAACGTCTGCATATTTTGCGCAGCAGCCTCGGGCTGGATTAGTCCTTCTTAACCCTATTTTTATAAGGTGAATCCCCCTCCATGAAGCCTTCTATCGTTGTCAAACTGGAAGCCCTGAACGAGCGTCACGAAGAAGTTCAGGCGCTGCTTGGCGAAGCGGACATCATCGCCGATCAGGAGCGGTTTCGCGCTCTGTCGCGGGAATATGCGCAGTTGAGCGATGTTTCCCGCTGTTTTTTGCAATGGCAACAGGTACAGCGGGATATTGAAACGGCCCGCGAAATGCTTGACGATCCGGAAATGCGCGATATGGCGCAGGATGAACTGGACGCGGCGCATGCGCAGAACGCCACGCTGGAACAGCAGTTGCAGGTATTGTTGTTGCCGCGCGATCCGGACGATGAGCGCAACGCCTTTCTGGAAGTACGCGCAGGCACCGGGGGCGATGAGGCGGCGCTGTTTGCCGGCGATCTGTTTCGCATGTACAGCCGCTATGCCGAGGCTAAGCGCTGGCGGGTGGAGATAATGAGCGTCAATGAAGGCGAGCACGGTGGATACAAAGAAGTTATTGCTAAAATCAGCGGCGACGGCGTTTATGGCCGCCTGAAATTTGAATCCGGCGGTCACCGCGTGCAGCGCGTGCCTGCGACCGAATCCCAGGGCCGTATCCACACCTCCGCCTGTACTGTGGCGGTTATGCCGGAATTGCCGGAGGCTGAGCTACCGGATATTAACCCGGCGGATTTGCGCATCGATACCTTCCGCTCATCGGGCGCGGGCGGCCAGCACGTTAATACTACCGATTCGGCTATCCGTATCACTCACCTGCCGACTGGCATTGTGGTGGAGTGCCAGGATGAACGCTCGCAACACAAAAACAAAGCGAAAGCGTTGGCGGTACTGGGCGCGCGTATTCATGCCGCTGAAGTGGCCCGGCGACAGTTGGAAGAAGCCTCAACGCGGCGCAACCTGCTTGGCAGCGGCGACCGCTCCGATCGTAACCGCACCTATAATTTCCCTCAGGGCCGCGTGACCGATCACCGCATCAACCTTACGCTATACCGCCTTGATGAAGTTATGGAAGGCAAACTTGATATGTTAATTGAACCTATTGTGCAGGAATATCAGGCGGATCAACTGGCGGCGTTGGCTGGGCAGGAGTAATGAATTATCAGACGTGGCTAAAGCAGGCTATTGCGCGGCTTTCGCAAGGGGACAGCCCGCGCCGTGACGCGGAGGTCCTGCTTGGCCACATTACAGGGAAAACCCGCAGTTTTATTTTTGCTTTTAGCGAGACGCTGTTGACGCCGGACGAGCTGATGCGGCTGGATGCGCTGCTTACGCGTCGCGCCCTCGGCGAGCCGATAGCGTATTTAACCGGCGTGCGTGAGTTCTGGTCGCAGCCGTTGTTCGTCTCTCCTGCCACGCTTATCCCGCGTCCGGACACCGAATGCCTGGTTGAACAGGCGCTTGCGCGCCTGCCTGCCACAGCGTGTCGAATACTTGAACCCGGCACCGGCACGGGGGCCATTGCGCTGGCGCTGGCCCGCGAACGCCCGGATTGTGACGTTATTGCGCTCGATTTGATCCCCGAAGCGGTTGCACTGGCGCAGCGTAACGCAGATCATCTTGGTTTGCGCAATGTTACGATTGCGCAAAGCAACTGGTTTGCCGCGCTGGGCGCGCAGCGTTTCGATTTGATCGTTAGCAATCCTCCTTATATTGACGCCGCCGATCCGCATCTGTTTGTAGGCGATGTGCGCTTTGAGCCGTTAACCGCGCTGGTGGCCGGGGAGCAGGGCCTTGCGGATTTACGGCTGTTGATAGAAGAAGGGCGTAGGTTTTTGCAACCGGGAGGTTGGCTGCTGCTGGAACATGGCTGGCAGCAGGGCGCTGCCGTGCGCGCGCTGTTTGAGACGGCGGGCTACCGGCATATTGAAACCTGCCGGGATTATGGCGGCAACGAAAGGCTCACTGCGGGACAATATATAACAATGATGGAGTAAGACATATGGTGACCTATTTTGCGCTTAAGCATCTGCACGTGTTGACGGTTTTGATTTCCGTCTCACTTTTTATTCTGCGCTACTGGTGGCAGTATCGTGCTTCGTCGATGGCTGATGCGCGCTGGGTGCGTATTGTGCCGCATATTAATGATACCGTCCTGCTGCTCAGCGGCGTGGCGTTAATGGCCATCACGCGTTTCTGGCCGTTCACGCCGCAAGGCGCGTGGCTGACGGAGAAGCTGTTTGGCGTTATTATTTACATCGTACTGGGCTTTATTGCGCTCGGGCGTCGCCCGCGCAGCCGGCAGATTCGTTGGTTTGCGTTCCTGCTGGGGTTGGTGGTGTTGTATATCATCGTCAAGCTCGCCACCACAAAAATACCGTTATTGGGGTAAGTCATGGAGTCGTTGGCCAAATTCGATTTTGATCAGGCGCCGCTGTGTGAAGGGATTATTCAGATATCACAGCAAATTCGCGAAAATTTTCCTACGCAGCAGGTGCGAGCCCAGCTCGATCAACTGGCTGCGCAGGCTCGCGAAGAAATTTGCCAGGGCCTGCATCACGATTTACAGCTAGAGAAACTACTTGAGCTGTTTTACAAAAAATGGGGTTTTCGCGATACAGGCGGTATTTACCGTCTGTCAGACGCGCTGTGGCTTGATGAAGTCCTGAATAAACGCCAGGGGAGCGCTGTTTCCCTGGGGGCTATTCTGCTGTGGGTGGCCGAAAGCCTGGATATCCCGCTAATGCCGGTTATTTTTCCAACGCAACTGCTGTTGCGCGCCGACTGGCTGGACGGCGAAATGTGGCTTATCAATCCTTTCAATGGCGAAACGCTGGACGAGCATACGCTGGAGGTTTGGCTTAAGGGCAATATAGGTCCGGCGGCGCAGCTTTTCGACGAGGACCTTGATGAATCGGACAATATCGATGTTATTCGCAAACTGCTCGATACCCTGAAATCATCGCTAATGGAGGAGCGGCAGATGGAGCTTGCGCTGCGCACCAGCGAAGCGCTGTTGCAGTTTAACCCGAACGATCCGTATGAAATTCGCGATCGCGGCCTGATTTATGCTCAACTCGACTGCGGCCACGTAGCGCTAAGCGACCTGACTTATTTCGTCGAGCAATGTCCGGAAGATCCGATAAGCGAAATGATTAAAGCGCAGATCAATTCGATTTCGCACAAACAGATTACGCTGCACTAGCAGCCGGGCGCCGCCCGTTCGACTCACACCAATAAGGCGAAGATATGAAACAAAAAGTGGTTAGCATTGGCGACATCAACGTGGCGAACGATCTGCCGTTTGTACTGTTTGGCGGTATGAATGTGCTGGAGTCTCGCGACCTGGCGATGCGCATTTGTGAACACTACGTCACCGTGACGGACAAACTCGGCATTCCTTACGTCTTTAAGGCTTCGTTTGATAAGGCCAACCGTTCTTCCATCCACTCTTACCGCGGCCCTGGTCTGGAAGAGGGGATGAAAATTTTTCAGGCGCTGAAGGAGACTTTTGGCGTAAAGATTATCACCGACGTGCATGAGCCGCAGCAGGCGCAGCCGGTCGCTGACGTTGTGGACGTGATTCAGCTTCCGGCCTTCCTGGCGCGCCAGACCGATCTGGTGGAAGCGATGGCAAAAACCGGTTCAGTTATTAACGTCAAAAAGCCTCAGTTTGTCAGCCCAGGGCAGATGGGCAATATCGTGGATAAATTCCACGAGGGCGGCAACGACAACATTATCCTTTGCGATCGCGGCAGTAACTTTGGCTACGATAACCTGGTGGTCGATATGCTTGGCTTTAGCGTGATGAAAAAAGTCTCCGGCAACGCGCCGGTGATTTTTGACGTGACCCATGCGCTACAGTGCCGCGATCCGTTCGGCGCGGCTTCCAGCGGTCGTCGCGCGCAGGTGACCGAGCTTGCGCGCGCCGGTATGGCGACCGGCCTGGCGGGCCTGTTTATCGAGGCGCATCCGGATCCTGAAAATGCGAAGTGCGACGGCCCGTCTGCGCTGCCGCTGGCGAAGCTGGAGCCCTTCCTCAAACAAATCAAAGCGATTGACTGTCTGGTGAAAAGCTTCGACGAGCTCGATACCAGCCGTTAATTGCGCCCGTTACGCTAAGCCGGCCCGCGTTTACGCAGGGGCGGCTTTTTTTTACTAAAAACATACCCGCCACATGGTTAATAGCCTACCTTAAAGCCGCCTTATTACTTCTGTTTTTAAATTTACAGCCCGGGCTACTCCATTAACCGCTAAGATGTGTCCCTTCAGGCTATAAGCGACGCCGCCTTTTGCGTCGGGGGTTTTTTACGGTCGGTTATCACCGCGTTTTTACAGAGCGTGAAGACGGGTAAACCGCCTGTATCGACAAATTTTTGCGCCTTTTACGTTAAACCATATCCAGGGCGGGCTAACGCGCGCCATACCATCACCTTTGCCGACAGGGCGCTCGCTGCAACAGATATTTCACCAGTGTGCATCGACGCTGCGGCACGTCACATCTGTAACGCCATATTTCTGTTTACGCCACAAGCTTTGATCAAAAACAACACATTAAATGCTACTTCAGGAGTAGAAAGGAGTCGTTGAGCATATTTGTTGTGCAATTTTCATTAGTTAGCCAAAAACTAAAATTCAGGATGAGTAAAATATGGCCAGACTATTTTCACTGCCGTGCGTAGTCATTTTATACCTCTGTGCGGCGTTTAACGCGGCGGGCGCTGAGGTGCCCGCCGCGACTCAAAAGGCGGCGCCTCCGCTTAACGTTGAAGCGCGCAATACCCGTTTTGCCGAACGCCACCCCGATCAGTTCGCTTCATGGCAGGCAACCTCTGAACAGGGAGCGCGTGAAGATGCGCTGGCAGACGATCCGCGTCTGGTTATTTTGTGGGCCGGTTATGCCTTCTCCAAAGACTATAACAAACCTCGCGGCCATGCTTATGCGCTTACGGACATGCGCGAAACGTTGCGCACCGGGGCGCCGCAGGGCAGTGAAGACGGGCCGCAGCCGATGGCGTGCTGGAGCTGTAAAAGTCCGGATGTGGCGCGGGAAATTGCGCAAAATGGCGAGGATAATTATTTCCACGGTAAATGGGCGCGCGGCGGGCCGCTTATTGTCAACCAGCTTGGCTGCGCAGACTGCCACAATACCGGATCGCCTGAATTTGCTCGCGGCGAACCGGCGCTAAGGCTTTCGCGCCCGTACGCTGCCCGCGCCATGGAGGCAATCAATACGCCTTTTGAGCACGCCAGCCGTTTCGACCAGCAGTCAATGGTTTGCGGTCAGTGTCATGTAGAGTACTACTTTAGCGGCGACAACAAGCAGGTGACCTTTCCCTGGAAAAAGGGGACGGCGGTGGAAAACATAGAAGCGCTGTACGATGAACTCAGCTTCAGCGACTGGACGCACCAGCTTTCCAGGACGCCCATGCTCAAGGCGCAGCACCCGGAATATGAAACCTGGAGTAAAGGCATTCATGGGCAGAATAACGTCACCTGTATTGACTGCCATATGCCCAAACTGCAAAACAAGCAGGGTAAGCTCTATACCAGTCATAAAATCGGCAACCCCTTTGATAACTTTGAACAAACCTGTGCAACCTGCCATACACAGAGCAAAGACGCGCTTAAAAACGTGGTAGCCGAGCGCAAACGCGCGATTGAAGAAATTAAGCTGAAGGTGGAAGACCAGCTTGTACACGCGCATTTTGAAGCAAAAGCGGCCTGGGATGCGGGCGCAACGCAGAAAGAAATGGCGCCGGTTTTACTGAATATTCGCCATGCCCAGTGGCGCTGGGACTTCTCCATAGCCTCTCACGGTATCCATATGCATGCGCCGGAAGTGGCGCTGCGTATGCTCGGCACGGCCCTGGATGAAGCCGCTCAGGCAAGGGTGAAGCTGCTGCGTATACTCGCAACCAAAGGCATTACTGCGCCCGTGGCGTTGCCGGATATCTCCAGCAAAGAAAAGGCCCAGCAGGCCATTGGCCTGAATATCGCGGCTGATGCGAAAGCAAAAGCGGCCTTTATTGAAACGGTTGTGCCGCGGTGGGAGAAAGAGGCGCAGCGTACCGGATTGTTGGACAAATAACCCCCAACGCCCCGGGAATGGGGCGCACCGCGAGTGGAGCCATTATGAGCGTGATTCGTTCGTTTTTAGCGGCCGGGGGGCTGGCGTGCAGCCTGTGGCTGGCGTTGCCTGCGGCGGCGGCCGCGCCGTCGTCCGAGCCGTCTGATATTGCCGCCGTGGCGTTGCAGCGCAGCCGCGACAGCGCCTGCCTTGACTGCCATAAACCCCATAAAGACGGGATGCTGGGCCAGCATAATAAGGCGACCAACCCCAATAACGGTCTGCCGGTAACCTGCACAGACTGCCACGGCAACCCATCGCCAAAGCACCGTGAAGGCGTGCGTGATGTGATGCGTTTTAACCATGCGGATTATAGCGTCGCGGAGCAAAACGGCGTCTGCTTCGCCTGCCATCAGCCGGAAAAGCTGCAAAAAGCCTTCTGGCCGCACGATGTCCATCTGGCGAAAGTGACCTGCGCCAGTTGCCATCGCCTGCATCCTGAACAGGATGCGGTAACCGGCTTTAATGATAAGGCGCGTATCAAACTGTGCGTTGATTGCCACAGCGAGCAGCGCAATAACCCGGCATTCAATCCGGCTTCGGTGTGGCCGGATAAGGAGCGACCATGAGCTATTCCCGTCGCCGCTTTCTCGCCGGAGCGGGCGTGCTGGCATTGGCCGGGTTACCTGCCTGCGCGGTGCTGGCGCGCAGCGAAAATATCGGCGGGGTTCGTTACGGTATGGTGCATGATGAAACCCGCTGTATCGGCTGCACTGCCTGCGTGGACGCCTGTCGCGAGGCGAACCTGGTGGCGGAAGGCGTTTCGCGTCTGTCCATTATCCGCAGCGAACCGGTGGGGGATTTTCCGGATGTGAAATACCGCTTCTTCCGCCACTCCTGCCAGCACTGCGACCGCGCGCCCTGTGTTGCGGTATGTCCGACCGGGGCATCGTTTCGTGATGCGGCAACCGGCATTATCGATGTGAATCCGGATTTGTGCGTGGGTTGCCAGTACTGCATTGTGGCCTGCCCGTGGCGGGTACGTTTTATTCATCCCGTTAGCCGCACGGCGGATAAATGCGACTTCTGTCGAAAAACCCGCTTAAAAGAGGGGCGTCAGCCCGCCTGCGTAGAGGTCTGTCCAACCAGGGCGCTGACCTTTGGCAATCTCGACGATCCGCAAAGCGAGGTATCGAAGCTGATTGCCGGCCAAACAACCTACCGCTACAAGCTGGCGCTGGGCACTTTGCCAAAATTGTACCGTGTGCCGTTCCGCTATGGGGAGGTAAAACAATGACCCAGGCGTTTCATTTTCCTGAGCTGGTGTGGGACTGGCCTATTGCAATCTATCTGTTTCTGATTGGCGTTTCTGCCGGGTTGGTCATGGTAGCGATTTACCTGCGCCGTAGCCTGCCTGAGGTTGACGTTACCCGCAGTCCGGTCATGTTAACCACCCTGTGGCTGGCGCCTGCGTCGGTAGCGCTGGGGCTGATTATTCTTATCCTGCATCTGACCCGCCCGCTGGCGTTCTGGAAGCTAATGTTCCACTACAGCTTTACGTCGGTGATGTCGATGGGCGTTATGCTATTTCAACTCTATATGCTGGTGCTTGCGCTATGGCTGGCGATGTTGTTTCGTACCGATCTGTTACGGTTGTTGCGCCGCTGGTTGCCGCCGCTGGCGGCTATTGCCGCGCTGCTGGATCGCGTTAAACACTGGCAGGCGAGCCTGGAAAACATCATGCTGCTGCTGGCGGCGCTGTTGGGCGCCTATACCGGCTTTTTGCTTTCGGCGCTGAAGGCGTGCCCCTTGCTGAATAATCCGGTATTGCCGGTGCTGTTTTTATTCTCCGGGCTGTCGTCAGGCATTGCTGTGGCTATGCTGGCGGCGATGCGCAGTGAAGATAAACGGTTTATGCATCGTCTGCACTGGTTGGAAAAGCCGGTATTAATAATGGAGGTTTTCCTGCTGCTGGCGTTGTTTGTCGGCATGTTACTGGGAGATGAAGGTAAGCTGCGCGCGCTTCATGCGGCAATGGGCGGCGGTTTCTGGACGCAATGGTTCTGGTGGGGCGTGGTGGGCGTCGGATTTATCGCGCCGCTATTGCTGCGCGGCTGGTTACGCAGGCCGCGCATACAGTTAATACTTGCCTGTTCCTGTAGCCTGCTGGGCGTACTGATGCTGCGCTTTTTTATCCTCTATGCGGGGCAGATGACCGTTGCCTGATTACATTGCAACCTGGCTGCCGGAAGTGGGTTACTTTTGTCTGCTGCTGGCGCTGGCAGTCTATTTACTGGCGTTGGCGCGCGGCGTCAGGCGCTGTTTTCACCAGGGCGCTTTACGGGGGGGCGGGCCGCTTCAGGGTTGCGCAATTGCCGCGCTGCTTCTGTTGCTGGCGTGGGCGCTGTTAACGCTGGCGTTTGTACAGAATGACTTCACGCTGCGTTATGTGTTGCAGCAAAGCAACCGGGAACTGCCCCTGGCTTATCGGCTGGCGGCGCCCTGGGGCGGTCATGAAGGATCGCTATTGTTCTGGTGTCTGTGCCTGGGGTTATGGCAGACGTGGATAACCCGACACCTGCGTGGCGGGAAGTTACAAATCTTCACTACGCTGTTCATTACGTTTGCGCAGGTAGGGCTTCTGCTTTTTATTGTTATATTTTCCGATCCGTTTGTCCGCCAGTTTCCGGCGCCGGTGGACGGGCGCGATCTCAACGCAATGCTGCAACATCCGGCTTTAATATTCCATCCGCCACTGCTGTATCTGGGCTATGCCGGTATGCAGGTTTGCTGTGCGTTGCTGCTGGCCGGGTTGTTTTGCCGGGTGCCGGGACGGGCGCTGGCGCGCCGCTGTATTGGTAGCCTGACGCTGGCGTGGGCGCTGCTGACGGCAGGCATTGCGCTGGGTTCATGGTGGGCCTATAGCGAACTGGGGTGGGGGGGCTGGTGGTTCTGGGATCCGGTAGAAAATGCGGCGCTGTTGCCCTGGCTTACCGGCGCGGCCTGTCTACATGCGGTACTGATAATGCGACGCAGCGGCCATCTGGCGCGTAGCGCTGCGCTACTGGCGGCCGTTAGCGCGCTGCTGGCGCTGACAGGCACGCTTATTGTTCGCTCCGGCATACTGCAATCGGTACATGCGTTTGCGTTGGATGAAGTGCGCGCGCTGCCGCTGTTTGCGTTTTTCATTGTACTTAATAGCGCAATGCTGTGGGGTTTTGCTGTCGGCGCGCGCCGCTATCGCGCCACGCCTGCAGGAGCGGCATTGCCTTCGCTGTGGCTGACAGGCGGCATTGGAACGTTCTGCGCGGTCGCGCTGGTCGTATTGGTGGGGACGCTGTTTCCGATGGTTTGGTCGTTCAGCGGCGCGGGGAAAATCTCCGTGGGCGCGCCCTATTTTAACCGGGTATTGCTGCCGTTTGGGTTGCTGGCCGTTGTGTTGATGCTCGCAGGTAGCAGAAGGCGAAATATACCGATGTGGCTGGCGCACGCGGGGGTGCTGATATGCGCTATCGGTATCGCCAGCTCGGCCTGGCTGAAGACGGAAATCAGCGTCGCGCTGTTGCCTGGTGAAAGCGTTCAGCTTGATGTTTATCGTTTTACCCTACACGAGGGCGAGCTGGTTACGGCCGGTAATTATACCGCCCAGAAAATGAGTATTGACGTGCAGCGTGCAGATAAGCTGGTCGCGCGGCTGCATCCTGAACGTCGGTTTTATACTGTCCGCAACCAACGTATGTTTGAGCCGGGCATCGCTACAGACGGCTGGCGAGACTGGTATGCGCTGGTTGCGCAAAAACAAGGCGATCGCTATGCGGTGCGCCTGATGGTCCAGCGTGGCGTGCGGTTTGTCTGGTTTGGCGGCGGGTTAATGGCGCTGGGGGCGCTTGCTGCGGCTCTGAGCAGGAGGAGCGGATGAGGGGGATTGGGATATTTCTGGTCTGGGCTTTTCTACAGAGCGCGGCGGTAGGCGCTGTCGTGGATACCTGGGCTTTTCGTTCGCCCCTAGCGCAATCGCAGGCGTTGTCGGTGGCGGCCAGTTTACGCTGCCCGCAGTGCCAGAATCAGAACTTACTCGAATCCACCGCGCCGGTAGCGGTAACCATGCGACATACCGTATTTCGTATGACTGAAGAAGGGAAAACCCCGGCTGAGATAGCGGACTATATGGCGGCGCGCTACGGTGATTTTGTGCGCTATCAGCCGCCGCTGCGCGGCGCGGCGTGGTTGTTATGGGCATTACCGCCGCTGCTTTTCGTCGCGCTGGCGGCGGCGCTGTGGCGCTGGCGACGGAGGCTGTCGTGAAACGAACGATTCTGGCTGCCTGCCTTTTGGCTGCTATGGCCTACGCTGCCAGCGGGCGTTGGCAGGGGGTGATTCAACAGCCGAACGTCGCGCAGAAGAAGACGCAACCGACTCAGCTTACTCCGCGCAGCGGTGACGACTGGGCCCGCCTGGGCGATGAACAGCTTCGCGCCGATAGTTATGAGGAGGCCCTTGAGGCCTATCGCCAGGCAATGCGTCTGCGTGGCGGCGACGCCAGACTGTATGCGGCCTACGGTACAGCGCTTTACTGGCAGGCAGGCCAGACGATGACCCCGCAGGCCCGGGCATGGCTGGACCAGGCGCTGGAATCCGATCCACAGGAGGTGACGGCGCTGCTGCTGCTGGCGTCTGAGGCTTTTATGCAGGCTGACTATACGCAGGCGGTATCGCGGTGGAAGCAGGCGCTGGAAACAACATCAGCGCGGGTGAATCGTGAACGCGTCATTGAGGCGATTCACATGGCGCAGCAGCTTGAACAACAAACCGGCGCCCAGCCCTGAAAAGAGGCGGGCCGGTAAGGCCCGCTGCAAAATCAGGCAAAAATAGTTATCAGGTAGGCGGCAAACAGCGCCAGGTGCGCTGAGCCGTTCAGTACATTGGTTCGGCCAGTAGAAAATGAAAGCTGGCACAACATCAGCGAAGCCAGCATTACAACCATTTCCGGCGCGCCCAGTGAGAAGATCAGCGTATTACCGGTCAGCATGGCAATTAACGTCACCGTCGGCACCGTCAGGGAAATGGTTGCCAGCACTGAGCCGAAAAACAAGTTCATCGCGCGCTGTACCTGATTGTTTAATACGGCTTTAATTGCCCCCAGACCTTCCGGTGATAAGATCAGCAGCGCCACGAGAAAACCGGTGAAGGCAACCGGCGCGTTCATCCAGGTCAGCAGCGACTCAAGCGGCACCGCGTTCATCTTCGTGACGGAAATAACGGCTATCAGGTGGATAATCAACCACGCCGCATGCCATTTATTGCTGTGCGCAGAAGGCTTGCCGTGGTGCGGATCGTCGTCATCGCTCTCGTCCTCATGCTCGTACACAAAAAGACTTTGGTGTGTTTTGGTCTGGATAAGCAGGAATACGCCATACATGGCGGCAGAAATCAGCGCGACTAACAGCGACTGCCCAACGGTAAAGTTGCCAGTCGGCAACGCCATGGGAAAGACCAATACAATAACAGCCAGAGGAAACAGCGCGATAAGATACTGCTTAATACCAAACAGGTTGACATACTGCGTGGCGAACTTGCGCCCGCCCATCAGTAGTGCGAAACCGACCAGACCGCCGGTGACAATCATAATGATGGAATAGAGTGTATCGCGCATCAGCGTCGGCGCGGCATCGCCAGTCGCCATAAGCGCGGAAATAAGGCTTACCTCAAGAATAACGACGGAAAGGCTCAGAATGAGCGAACCGTAGGGTTCGCCAAGACGATGGGCAAGTACATCGGCATGGCGTACTACGCTAAAGGCACTGGCGAGAATGCCGATTAGCGCAAGAACATTAATACCCGCCACGGCAGGCAGCGACTGGCTGCTGCCCCAGAAAAACAGCACGACAAGCGCTAACGCCGGAAAGATGAGGGAGGTCTCCTTATGGCGGGTTTTCACTACGTCATGGTTTTTTGTCATTCTAATTCTCCAGAATTGCAGGTAAAGGGCTGGCACTCATTATAGTAAGTCTATGAATGGTCGATAAAATACCAAATATTTCAAAATTTATCCGGTTTTTTACGAAAATTTACCGCATAACTTAAAAAATAGCCCCATAGCCTGTAATTTTATATTATTTAAATAATACTCTTATTTTACAATCAGTTATGCTTTTAGTTATTCAATTAATCATTATTTCGCGAAGGGGCTGTTTCACTTGCATGCCTGGCGCCTGGTCCAACCCACATCGATGACGCAGGCCGTTTCATTGCCAGCCGTGCAGGATACGAAACGTACAGATAATCCGTAAGGATTATCCCTTTAAACTGCCGGGCAAAAATAGCGCTGCCAGACCAGGCTAAAATAAGGTTATTTGCCTGAATGAGGAAATATTATGCCTTATGACACCCGAAGCGAACTGCCGGAGAGCGTACGCGGCGTATTGCCCCCGCACGCCCAGGATATCTATAAAGAGGCGTTTAACAGCGCCTGGGAGCAGTATCGTGATAAATCAGCGCGGCGCGGTGATGCGAGCCGTGAAGAGACGGCGCACCGCGTTGCCTGGAGCGCGGTAAAACAGCGCTATGAGAAAGGTGACGACGAACGCTGGCATCCAGTAAAATCATAACGCATGCATTTTATCATGCGCAGACGCCGGGCTTTAAAAAGGCGCGTGAAATAATAAGTGAATGGCCTCAATGGGGGCCAGGGCGCAAGTGTGGGTAAGGGGGGCGCGCCGGGGAAAAGGGCCTGGCGCGCGCCCGCTCAGAAAGTGAGGACTTTATCGGCTGCCAGCGTCCACTCCGCCAGCTCTATTAGTGTACCGATTTCAACCCCGTCGATTAGCGGCAGGGGCGTAATGCCACGGCCATCGGCGCAGGTTTTACATAGCTTCACTGCCACACCCTGAGCCGTCAGAATTTCCAGCATTTGCTGGATGCTATATCCTTCGGCGGGTTTCTGGCTGCGCAGCCCGGCGGTGACCGCGTCCGACATCAGAAACAGTTTTAGCGCCGGCGCGTTGTTTTGTTCACGTAGCGCAATCGCAAGGCGCAGGCTGTTAAACAAGGATTCGCTGCCATACGCGGCGCCGCTGGCAATAATTAATACTTTCTGCATTTTTTCTTCCTTATGGCTTGCAGTACGTATCTGCATTAACGGGGGGAGTATATGCCTGCGATACGGCTATCGCCAGGCCACTGTAAACGCAGAGTTATTCGCCTTCGCATCGTTTGAATAACTGAGAGCAACGGCTGCGCGGCTTTAACGAGACGTGCGGATTCGGCGTCTCGTTGTTGTAGGTAACGTTCAGCAAGCCTGGTCTGTCTGCAAATGGTATATTTCTGTTTTTGCAAAGAAATTTTGTTGAGAAGCCTGCTTCTGTAACAAATGGCGAGAGTTTCAGGCGTATCCCCGTAAGGGCTGCGCCTGTTGTAAAATAACAAAATATTATACTCTACCGCCTGGTAATAAATTTCCCATACCAGGCTGGAACCGTTACATTATTTGAGTGATGCAGTACGCGTATTTACCTGTCTTTGTTTTCATTTCCACGCTCTGCCTGGCGGCTGAGGGCGCTAGCGCGCAGTCTTCTTTTATTCAGCGCGCAGACAATCCATTCGTTAATAATGGCGATATGTTGCCCGATCTTGGCTTTGTTCCCGAAGACGACACTAGCGAAAAAACCATTGCTTCAATGGTAAAAACGTTCGGGGAAGCCAGTATGACCGACAATGGGCTGAGCACCGTTGAACAGGCGCGCCAGTTCGCTTTTAGTCAACTACGCGACGTTGTGGCAGATAAAGTCGCCAGCGAGGCGCAGTCGCTGCTCTCGTCCTGGGGACGTGCCGACTTTACGCTGGCGGTGGATCTGGAGGGCAATTTCACAGGCAGCAGCGGGGCGCTGTTTACGCCCTGGGAGGACAGCAACAGTCACCTGACCTGGACACAGATTGGCGTCAGCCAGCTAAACCGTGGGCTGGTCGGCAATCTTGGCGCTGGCCAGCGCTGGGTGGCGGGCAACTGGTTGCTTGGTTATAACACATTTTATGATACGCAGTTTGACGACCGTCTCCGGCGTGCAGGCCTGGGCGCCGAGGCATGGGGAGAATACCTGCGCCTGTCGGCCAACTACTATCAGCCGCTTGGCGACTGGCGCCTTACCGGCGTTACCCGGCAACAGCGTATGGCGCGCGGCTACGATGTTACCGCTCAGGCCTGGCTGCCGTTTTATCGCCACATTAACACCAGCGTTAGCCTGGAACACTATTTTGGGGATAACGTTGATCTATTCAATACCGGCTCAGGCTACCGCGATCCGGTGGCGTTAAAAGTGGGGGTGAGTTATACCCCGGTGCCGTTAATGACGCTCACAGCCAGCCACAAGCAGGGTGAAAAGGGTAATACGCAGGGCGATTTGGGGCTGAAGGTCAACTACCGCTTCGGCGTACCGCTGGCGCAGCAATTATCGGCGGCAGAAGTGGAAAGCACGGCTTCGCTGCGCGGCAGCCGCTACGATCGCGCTGAGCGCAGCGGCCTGCCGGTGATGGCGTATCGGCAAAGTAAAACGTTGTCTGTATACCTGGCGACACCGCCGTGGGAGCTTAGCCCGGCGGAAACGGTGCGGCTTAAGGTGCAGGTGCGCTCGCGGCACGGGGTAAAGCATATTTTCTGGCAGGGCGATACCCGGGCGCTGAGCCTGACGCCGCCGGCCAGTCCAAATACCCTCAACGGCTGGACAATAATTATGCCTGCCTGGGACGATAGCCCGGATGCGGAAAACGCCTGGCGGCTATCGGTAACGGTAGAAGATGAAAAAGGGCAGCGCGTGACCTCAAACTGGATAACGCTGCGTCTGCGCGAGCCACTGCAAATGTGGCCGCAGGATGATACGCGCTGGCAGTGGTTGCCAGCGGCGGATGAATAGCCGGTATTAAAAAATACGCTCCTGATGAACCCAGACCGCCGCTTCCACGCGCGATTTCAGCTTCATTTTTTTCAACAAATGCTTCACGTGTACCTTCACCGTACTTTCTGTGATATCCAGCCGGCGCGCGATCATTTTATTCGGCAGGCCCTGAGCGATAAGCTTCAGAATATCGCGCTCGCGCGGCGTAAGTTGCGTAATATCGCGATCGGAGGTAGCGCGATTTGCACGCAGACTGGCGGCCAACACCGGCGTAAGCGCCTCGCTTAGCACCATTTCTCCCGCTGCCGCTTGTTGCAGCGCCTTTAGCAACTCTTCCGGCTCCATGTCTTTAAGCAGGTAGCCGTCAGCGCCGCGCTTAAGGGCAGTGACGACATCTTCTTCATGATTTGAGACGCTAAATACCACTACCCGGCCAGAGAGCGCTTTTTCGCGCAGTTTATCCAGCGTTTCCAGCCCGTTCATACCGGGCATATTTAAATCCAGCAGTATCAGATCGGGATCGAGCGCTTCTGCCAGTTCCACACCCTGCTGGCCGCTGCCGGCTTCGCCCACAACGCGAATAGCCGGCGCCATACTAATAAGTTGTTTTACACCACTGCGCAGCATGGGATGATCGTCAATAAGTAAAACGGTGGCGCTGTCCTGAGTCGTCATTTTTCGCTCCTGTTGTGTGAGGGAGTTGAAGCTGCGGGGATAAAGTTCACGACCACTTCGGTGCCGCCGCCCGGGCGCGAACGTATCTGGCAATCACCTTTGAGGCTATGCGCGCGATCGCGCATGATAACCAATCCATAATGGTTGCTTTTTTCGCCGCTGCCTGTAATGCCACGGCCGTTATCCCAGATAATCATGCGTACCTGCTTTCCATGCTGTGTAGCGCAAACGCCAGCGGCGGTGGCGCCAGCATGTTTTAACGTATTGTTCAGCGCCTCACGCGCTATCTGCACCAGATGGATAGCCTGGTGGCCAGGTACGCAGCGCGGCGGCAATTGATAAATAAGTTCGACTGCAAAGCCGAGCCGGGCGCTGAACTCCTGGCAACTGGCCTCCAGCGCCGGGCGTAACCCCGGTTCAGTAAGCTTAAGGCGAAAAGTCGTCAACAGTTCGCGCAACTGCCGCCACGAGGTATTCAGTTCGCCGCGAATTTGCGCCAGCAAATCGCGCGTGGGCTGCGTCAGCGTATCTCCCTGCATTTGCAGGCAGCTAACCTGTATTTTCATACAGGATAGCGACTGCGCGATAGAATCGTGCAATTCGCGAGCGATAGCGGAGCGTTCTTCCATCACAACGAGCTGCTGCTGGCGTTCGCTCTGGCGCTCAAGGGCAAGCGTTGTGGTAAGTTGCTCCATGAGGGTGTCGACTAATTGCTGGCGGTCACGGCTTAGATTTTCGCCTAACGGGAGCTTCGCCAACACCAGCCCATATTGCGTGTGGTTATCAAGCAGGCGCCATTTCAGCGTCGTACATTCACCGGCAGGGAGCGGGGCGAGAGTGGGGCAGGCATCGCAGCCTGACTCAGGGCAGTCGGCGTTGGCGCGCCAGGTAAACTCCTGGTAATTTTCTTCGCTGCCGCATTCGTAGACCCGTAGCTCAATTTCACGCAGCGGCGTCAACTGCTGTAATTCGCTGAGTACTGGCATGACGCGGTGGCAAAACGGAGCCTGGGAATGCAGACGGCGGTTGGCGCTATAAAGAAAAGAGAGCGCTTCGTTAGTGCGCGCAAGGCCCGCGGTTTTGTCTGCGACTCGCTGTTCAAGGCTGGCGTAGCTTTCGGCGAGTTCCGCCGACATACTGTTGAGCGCGTGTCCAAGCGTCGCCATCTCATCGCGGCCGGGTATCTGAGCCCGCTGGCGGAAATCCCGTTGACCGATAGCGTTCGCCATTGTCATTAACTGTCGCCACGGGCGCAGCAAACGCTTGCGTAGCCAGATAACGGTAAAGATGAGCAGCAGACCCATCAGCACGGTCATCGCCTGTTGCAGCATAATAATATGGCCAATGCGCAGTTCAGTGGTGTGATCAAATGACGTGACTAACCGGTCGATATGGCCGACGTAGGCCGCGACTTTATCGCTGACTTCACTGCGCGTGCGCGCAGCGGCAATGGCGGGAGCGAGCACTTCTTGCCAGTAATCGCGCAGGGCGTTGAGCTGCTGTATCTGATCGTCGCGGCGCGCGGCGCGCGTCAGTTCAGCGCTGGCGGCGGTACGCGACATTTCATCGAGAAGTTCGCTTTCTTGCGCGGTTAAAGGAATCGCCGCCAGAAGGCGGTAACTCTGCATTCGCAGCGTGCCGGCTTTGTTAATAGCATGCGCGCTGCCCTGAATGCCCTGCCCCAGCCAGCCGGCCAGCCCCATACCGGCCACGCCCAGTAGCGCCAGCAATAGCACAATCAAAGCTAGCTGGTTGACCAGCGTCAGCGGTGAAAGGCAGCGTTTTAACATGGGCAAGCGGCTCCGGGCGCGGGGTTATGCTGAAGTTATGCTTATTTTCAGACATCCTTCGGAGTATACCCATACCAAAAAATAGGTACCACTTAATTTCACATGGTGTCTGCGGGGCGGTATATAGCCATGCATGGCGTGGCAGTTCGGTGAAAAACAAGATGTTTTTTTGGAGCGAAAAATAATCCATTATGGGTAAGGTTAAATTTTCATCGGTCTTCTGCCGTATTATCCATTGATTTATATCAACTTAAGTTCATCCGTAGCCCCTAAGGTGGCGGCAATTAAAAATGCATAAACGTGAGGTGTTTATGACCGAGTCTGCCGTTACTACACGCTCTACTGGCGCGACAATAACCGAGTGGCAACCGGAGGACGCGGCTTTCTGGCAGCGCCGCGGTAGCCGTATCGCCAGCCGCAACCTGTGGATTTCCGTACCCTGTTTGCTGCTTGCATTCTGTGTCTGGATGCTATTTAGCACCGTGGCGGTCAACCTGAATAAGGTTGGTTTTCATTTTACGACCGATCAACTTTTTATGCTGACAGCGCTGCCTTCCGTCTCCGGGGCGTTGCTGCGCGTGCCGTACTCCTTTATGGTGCCCATTTTCGGCGGCCGTCGCTGGACGGCGTTTAGTACAGGCGTTCTGATTATTCCGTGCATCTGGCTTGGCATGGCGGTGCAGGATACCACCACGTCGTTCAGCACCTTTATTATTATCTCCCTGCTGTGCGGTTTTGCCGGTGCGAACTTTGCTTCCAGCATGGCGAACATCAGTTTCTTTTTTCCCCGGAGTAAACAGGGCGGCGCGCTCGGCATTAACGGCGGTCTTGGAAACCTTGGCGTAAGCGTGATGCAGCTACTGGCTCCGCTGGCGATTTCACTGTCTGTTTTTGCCTTTTTCGGCGGCGGCGAAGGCGTGGCGCAGAGCGACGGCACGCGTCTGTATCTGGAAAATGCAGCCTGGATTTGGGTGCCGCCGCTGGCTATCTTCACTCTGGCGGCCTGGTTTGGCATGAACGATCTGGCAACGTCTAAGGCGTCTTTCCGTGAACAGTTGCCGGTGCTTAAGCGCCCGCACCTGTGGATTATGAGCCTGTTGTATCTGGCGACGTTTGGCTCGTTTATCGGTTTTTCCGCCGGGTTTGCTATGCTGTCCCGCACTCAATTTCCGCAGATAGATGTCATGAGTTTTGCCTTTTTTGGTCCGCTGGTTGGCGCGCTGGCGCGCTCAGCCGGGGGAGCCATCTCCGATCGTTTCGGCGGTACGCGGGTGACGCTGGTGAACTTTGTTTGTATGGCGGTATTCAGCGCGCTGCTGTTTACCACGCTGCCTTCAGGTGGGCAGGGTGGAAACTTCTATGCGTTCTTCGGCGTGTTTATTCTGCTGTTTCTGACCGCCGGGCTTGGTAGCGGTTCAACATTTCAGATGATTTCGGTCCTTTTTCGCAAGCTGACGATTGATAGTGTAAAAGCGCGTGGCGGCAGCGAGGCGCAGGCGATTCGCGAAGCGGCGACGGATACTGCAGCCGCGCTGGGGTTTATCTCGGCTATCGGCGCCATTGGCGGCTTCTTTATCCCGAAAGCCTTCGGTACTTCGCTTGAGCTTACCGGCTCGCCGGTTGGCGCAATGAAACTCTTTTTGGTGTTCTACATACTCTGTGTGTTGATTACCTGGGGCGTTTATGGCCGTAAGGCAAAACGCTGATCGTTATTTAAATTTGTTATCCTTTTGCGCGGCAGATGCCGCGCTTTTTTTCAGCTTGATTAGTTACAACATGCTAATAAGGCCACATCTAATCCAGAAAGAAGGATAGTACAATATAATTGGCTTAGACAGGGTTACCCCTAAATAGTATTGAATTCATGGTTTCTCTTTTGTAATACAATAAATTTGTCGTTTTATTTATAAAAAACAAATCATTAGATTTAAATTATTCATACCCCTTTAGGGGTGTTTTTGTTTTTTTGACAAACTTGCTCTCCTGATAGCGTTGATCATTGTCAAATCCAGTATTAATTCCGCGCGTTACCGTTTCGGCAAATTCCGCAATGTCGATTGAGAAGAGCGTTAAGCTCCCCACATCAGGAGAATCCCGATGAGCAAGTTTTTAGACAGGTTTCGTTACTTCAAACAGAAGGGCGATACCTTTGCCGAGGGTCACGGGCAGTTGTTGACCACTAACAGGGACTGGGAGGACAGTTATCGCCAACGCTGGCAGCATGACAAGATTGTCCGTTCCACGCATGGCGTAAACTGTACGGGTTCATGTAGTTGGAAAATTTACGTTAAAAATGGCCTTGTCACCTGGGAAACGCAGCAGACCGATTATCCGCGCACCCGACCGGATATGCCCAATCACGAACCGCGCGGTTGCCCGCGCGGCGCCAGCTACTCCTGGTATCTCTATAGCGCTAACCGCCTGAAATATCCGCTGATGCGCAAACGCCTGATTAAACTTTGGCGTGATGCGAAATCCCGCCACAGCGATCCGGTCGAGGCCTGGGCGTCCATCATGCAGGATGCCGATAAAGCAAAAAGCTATAAGCAGGCGCGCGGTCGCGGTGGTTTTGTCCGCTCCTCCTGGCAGGAAGTAAATGAACTTATCGCTGCGGCAAACGTTTATACCGCCAAAACCTATGGGCCGGACCGTATCGCCGGTTTTTCACCTATCCCTGCGATGTCGATGGTTTCTTACGCTTCCGGCGCGCGCTATCTGTCTTTAATTGGCGGCACTTGCCTGAGCTTCTATGACTGGTACTGCGATCTGCCGCCTGCCTCGCCTATGACCTGGGGTGAGCAGACCGATGTGCCGGAATCAGCCGACTGGTACAACTCCAGCTATATTATCGCCTGGGGGTCGAACGTACCGCAGACCCGTACGCCGGACGCACACTTCTTCACCGAAGTGCGTTATAAAGGCACTAAAACCGTCGCCGTTACGCCGGACTATGCCGAAATCGCCAAGCTGTGCGATCTGTGGCTGGCGCCGAAACAGGGCACCGACAGTGCGATGGCGTTGGCAATGGGTCACGTTATGCTGCGTGAATTCCATCTCGACAGGCCAAGCCAGTACTTCACCGATTATGTGCGCCGCTACACCGATATGCCGATGCTGGTGATGCTGGAGGAGCGTGACGGCGTAATGGCTGCCGGGCGCATGCTGCGCGCCGCCGATCTGGTGGACGCTCTGGGCCAGGAAAACAACCCGGAATGGAAAACCGTCGCCTTTGACGATCGCAGCGGCGAACTGGTTGCGCCGAATGGTTCTATCGGCTTTCGCTGGGGCGAGAAGGGAAAATGGAACCTTGAACAGCGTAATGGTACAACCGGCGACGATACTGAGCTGCGTCTGAGCCTGCTTGGCAGTCATGACGAAATCGCAGACGTAGGTTTCCCCTATTTTGGCGGTGATGGCAGCGAACATTTCAGGCATGTGGCGCTTGATAACGTATTGGTGCATAAGCTGCCGGCCCGCCGTCTGCAGCTTGCGAACGGCAGCAGCGTGTTGGTCACTACGGTATACGACCTGACAATGGCGAATTACGGCCTCGATCGGGGGCTGGACGACGCTAACTGCGCCACCGGCTACGATGATGTGAAAGCCTATACCCCGGCCTGGGCTGAGCAAATCACCGGCGTACCGCGTCAACAGATTATCCGCACTGCGCGTGAATTCGCAGATAACGCGGATAAAACGCACGGTCGTTCTATGGTCATCGTCGGTGCTGGCCTTAACCACTGGTACCATATGGACATGAATTACCGTGGCCTTATCAACATGCTTATCTTCTGCGGCTGTATCGGCCAGAGCGGCGGCGGATGGGCGCACTACGTAGGCCAGGAAAAATTGCGCCCGCAAACCGGTTGGCAGCCGCTGGCGTTTGCCCTGGACTGGCAGCGTCCGGCGCGCCATATGAACAGTACCTCGTTTTTCTATAACCACTCCAGCCAGTGGCGCTACGAAACCCTTACCGCACAGGAACTGCTGTCGCCAATGGCGGATAAATCGCGCTACAGCGGCCATTTGATTGACTTTAACGTGCGGGCCGAGCGCATGGGCTGGCTGCCGTCGGCGCCGCAGCTTGGCACAAACCCGCTGCGCATTAAGGCGGCGGCAGAGGCAGCGGGTATGAGCCCGGTCGATTACACCGTTAACGCGCTGAAATCCGGCGATATTCGTTTTGCCGCCGAGCAGCCGGATGAGGGCGGCAACCATCCGCGTAATCTGTTTGTCTGGCGTTCCAACCTGTTGGGATCTTCCGGTAAAGGGCACGAGTACATGCTCAAATACTTGCTCGGCACCGAGCACGGCATTCAGGGGATGGATCTTGGCAAGCAGGGCGGCGTAATGCCGGAAGAAGTGGAGTGGAAAGACAACGGGCTGGAAGGCAAACTTGACCTGGTCGTCACGCTGGATTTCCGCCTTTCCAGCACCTGCCTGTATTCCGACATCGTGCTGCCGACGGCGACCTGGTATGAAAAAGACGATATGAATACCTCGGATATGCATCCGTTTATTCATCCGCTTTCCGCCGCCGTGGACCCGGCCTGGGAATCAAAAAGCGATTGGGAAATTTATAAAGGCATCGCGAAAAAATTCTCTGAAGTTTGCATCGGTCATCTGGGCCAGGAAACCGATCTGGTTACGTTGCCGATTCAGCACGACTCCGCCAACGAACTGGCGCAGCCGCTGGATGTGAAAGACTGGAAAAAAGGCGAATGCGACCTGATTCCAGGTAAGACCGCGCCGCACTTGATGGTGGTTGAACGCGACTATCCGGCTACGTATGAGCGCTTTACCTCTATCGGCCCGTTAATGGAGAAAATCGGCAACGGCGGTAAAGGCATTGCCTGGAATACGCAAAGTGAAATGGATCTGCTGCGCAAACTCAATTATGAGAAATCAGAAGGCCCGGCTAAGGGTCAGCCGATGCTTAACAGCGCCATTGATGCCGCAGAGATGATCCTGACGCTTGCGCCTGAGACTAACGGCCAGGTAGCGGTGAAAGCATGGGCCGCGCTCAGTGAATTTACCGGCCGTGACCATACTCACCTGGCATTGCCGAAAGAAGAGGAAAAAATTCGTTTCCGCGATATTCAGGCGCAGCCGCGCAAAATTATCTCAAGCCCGACCTGGTCTGGTCTGGAAGACGAACATGTTTCTTATAACGCCTGTTACACCAACGTTCATGAGCTGATTCCGTGGCGTACGTTGTCCGGGCGCCAACAGCTTTATCAGGATCACCCGTGGATGCGCGACTTTGGTGAAAGCCTGCTGGTGTACCGCCCGCCGATTGACACCCGCTCGGTGAAAGCAGTCATGGGGGCGAAATCCAACGGCAATCCGGAAAAGGCGCTGAACTTCCTGACGCCGCACCAGAAATGGGGTATTCACTCCACCTACAGCGATAATCTGCTCATGCTGACGCTATCGCGCGGCGGCCCGATTGTCTGGATGAGCGAAGCGGATGCGAAAGAGTTGGGCATTGTTGATAACGACTGGATTGAAGTATTTAACAGCAACGGCGCGTTAACCGCGCGTGCGGTGGTCAGCCAGCGTGTACCGGCCGGCATGACCATGATGTACCACGCCCAGGAGCGTATTGTGAATCTGCCGGGGTCGGAAATTACCGGGCAGCGCGGCGGCATACATAACTCCGTTACCCGTATTAGCCCGAAACCGACACATATGATTGGCGGCTATGCCCAACTGGCATACGGCTTTAACTACTACGGCACCGTTGGCTCCAACCGCGATGAGTTTGTTGTTGTGCGTAAGATGAAAAATATTGACTGGTTAGATGGCGAAGGCAATGACCAGAAACAGGAGAGCGTAAAATGAAAATTCGTTCACAAGTCGGCATGGTGCTGAATCTGGATAAGTGCATCGGCTGCCACACCTGTTCAGTGACCTGCAAAAACGTCTGGACCAGCCGTGAAGGCATGGAGTATGCCTGGTTTAATAACGTTGAGAGCAAGCCTGGCGTTGGTTTCCCTAACGACTGGGAAAACCAGGAAAAATGGAAGGGCGGCTGGATCCGTAAAATCAACGGGAAACTGCAACCGCGTATGGGCAACCGCGCCGCATTGCTGGGGAAAATTTTCGCCAACCCGCACCTGCCGGGTATTGACGACTATTATGAGCCGTTCGACTACGACTACCAGCATCTGCATAACGCGCCGGAAAGTAAACACCAGCCGGTAGCGCGGCCGCGCTCCCTGATAACCGGCCAGCGAATGAACAAAATCGAAGCGGGCCCTAACTGGGAAGAAATTTTAGGCGGCGAGTTCGAGAAGCGTAGTAAAGATAAAAACTTCGAGAACATGCAAAAGGCGATGTACGGCCAGTTTGAAAATACGTTTATGATGTATCTTCCGCGCCTGTGCGAACACTGTCTGAACCCGGCCTGTGTCGCTACCTGCCCAAGCGGCGCTATCTATAAGCGTGAAGAAGACGGCATTGTGCTTATCGATCAGGATAAGTGCCGCGGCTGGCGCATGTGTATTACCGGCTGCCCGTATAAAAAAATCTACTTCAACTGGAAGAGCGGAAAATCCGAGAAGTGTATTTTCTGCTACCCGCGTATCGAATCAGGCATGCCGACCGTATGTTCAGAAACCTGCGTTGGTCGTATCCGCTATCTTGGCGTACTGCTGTATGACGCAGATGCGATTGAGCAGGCGGCGAGCGTGGAAGACGAACGCGACCTGTATCAGCGTCAACTGGATGTGTTCCTCGATCCAAACGATCCGGCGGTCATTGAGCAGGCGCTTAAAGACGGCATTGCGCAGAGCGTTATTGATGCGGCGCAGCAGTCTCCGGTATACAAACTGGCGATGGACTGGAAGCTGGCGTTGCCGCTTCATCCGGAATACCGCACGCTGCCGATGGTCTGGTACGTGCCGCCGTTATCGCCGATTCAGTCTGCCGCTGATGCGGGCGAACTGCCGCACAGCGGTATCCTGCCGGATGTGGAAAGTCTGCGTATCCCGGTTCAGTATCTTGCCAATCTGCTGACCGCAGGCGATACCGCGCCGGTGCTGTTAGCGCTCAGGCGTATGCTGGCCATGCGCCATTACAAGCGTGCTGAAACGGTGGACGGCGTTACTGATGTGAGCGCGCTGGAAGAGGTGGGGCTGACGCAGGCGCAGGCGCAGGAGATGTATCGCTACCTGGCTATTGCTAACTATGAAGATCGCTTCGTTATCCCGAGTAGCCATCGGGAGCTGGCGCGTGAAGCGTTTCCTGAGAAAAACGGCTGCGGTTTTAGCTTTGGCGACGGTTGCCACGGTTCGGATACCCAATTCAATCTGTTTAACAGCCGCCGTATTGACGCTGTTGATGTAACGGCGAATACCGGGACGGAGCAGCGCTCATGATTGAACTGCAACTCATTTCTCGCCTGCTGGAATATCCCGATGCTGAGCTGGTTGCGCATCGGCAGGAGCTTTTTGACGCGTTAAGTCATGCGTCGAATCTTGAGCAAAGCGATACTCACGCGCTGGGCGACTTTTTGCGTGATCTGGTGAGTCAGGATTTGCTGGATGCGCAGGCAAGCTACGGCGAGCTGTTTGACCGCGGTCGCGCCACCTCGCTGTTGTTGTTCGAGCATGTGCATGGCGAATCTCGCGACAGAGGTCAGGCGATGGTGGATCTGATGGCGCAGTATGCGCGCGCCGGACTGCAGCTCGACAGCCGCGAGCTGCCGGATCATCTGCCGCTTTACCTTGAATACCTGGCGCAGTTGCCGCAAAGCGAAGCGCGCGGCGGGTTGCAGGATATTGCGCCGATTCTGGCATTGCTGAGCGCGCGTCTGAAACAGCGTGAAAGCCGCTATGCAGTGCTGTTTGATCTGTTGCTTAACCTGGCGCAGACCGCCGTCGATCCTGACAAAGTGCGTGAGAAGATAGCCGGTGAGGCGCGTGACGATACTCCGCAGGCGCTGGATGCCGTGTGGGAAGAAGAGCAGGTGAAATTTTTTGCCGATGCAGGCTGCGCCGACTCGGATATTACGTCGCATCAACGTCGCTTTGCCGGTGCCGTAGCGCCGCAATATTTGAATATTACTAACGGGGGGCAGCAATAATGCAATTCCTGAATATGTTCTTTTTTGATATCTACCCCTATATCGCTGGCGCAGTGTTTCTGGTAGGCAGTTGGTTGCGCTATGATTACGGTCAGTATAGCTGGCGCGCGTCGTCCAGCCAGATGCTGGACCGTAAGGGAATGAATCTGGCCTCGAATCTGTTTCATTTCGGGATCCTGGGCATTTTCGTGGGCCACTTCTTCGGCATGCTAACGCCACACTGGATGTATGAATCATTCCTGCCGATGGACGTTAAGCAGAAGCTGGCAATGATCGCCGGCGGGGTGTGCGGCGTTATGACGTTGGTTGGCGGCGCTTTGTTGCTCAGGCGTCGTCTGACTAACCCGCGCATACGCGCTACCTCCACGACGGCGGATATTCTGGTTCTCAGCTTGCTGGTGCTGCAGTGCCTGCTTGGTCTGTTAACCATTCCGTTTTCGGCTCAGCATATGGACGGCAGTGAAATGCTGAAACTCGTGAACTGGGCGCAGTCTGTGGTGACTTTCCACGGCGGGGCCTCCGCATACCTTGACGGCGTAGCGGTTGTTTTCCGTGTTCACCTTGTGCTGGGTATGACTCTGTTTTTACTGTTCCCCTTTACGCGCCTGGTGCATATCTGGAGTGCGCCGGTGGAATACCTCACGCGTAAATATCAACTTGTCCGCGCACGTCGCTAAGGGCGTTTGACGTTGTAAATAAACGGCGCTGGCGCAGGCCGTTCGTTTAAGCATCACGCGGAACGTTGCGTTGGTCAGAAAGACGCAACTTTCTCTCAGGGAAGGGTTAAAGGACGCGTTCTTTAACCCTTCCTGCTTCCCGCCACGAAATCGCCGCTCTTTGGGCATAATGCGGGTCAGTTAAGGTTAAGTGAGCGTTTCGTCCATTTAACGTCCGATGACAAAGGGGACGTTCAGGTTAACGGGCAAAGAGGACTTGTTTTGCAATCGCCTGCGGTGGCGCAAAAATATCACCGCTTCGCGGTGCGTTCATCGCCCGGTCATCAGCCTGCGGCCGGCGCGACTTCCGGTCTCGTTTCGTTTTATCCCGCCATTTCGGGTGAGCTGTCTTTATCTTCGCCTGCGGTTCGCCACCCTTCGGGCCGTTGCCTGCGGCAACGTTGTCTCGCTTACGTTCGACGCGAACCTTTATCGAAGGTTCTCAACCTTCCCCCTGGAGCGGCGGATATGTAGGGCTTTATCGCCTGTACGGCATCGCGGGGAAGAAAGGAAGTTTGGTGGTGGGGGAGGGATTATTCGCCGCAGGGCGGCTCACCCTTCGGGCCGTTGCCTGCGGCAACGTTGTCTCGCTTACGTTCGACCCGAACCTTTATCGAAGGTTCTCAACCTTCCCCCCTTGGGGCGGTGTATAGGGCTTTATCGCCTGTACGGCATCGCGGGGAAGAAAGGAAGATTGGTGGTGGGGGAAGGATTCGAACCTTCGAAGTCGATGACGGCAGATTTACAGTCTGCTCCCTTTGGCCGCTCGGGAACCCCACCCGGGTTCACGCTTGTTTTGCAAAGCGGGGCGCATCATATCAAATGAAGCGCCGCTGTAAAGTACTGCTTGACGGTATTCAGGCTGTTTGCGTAATTTTTGCCCTTAATGCGTTAATTAGCAACGCGCGCTTACTGAAGCGATTAAAGGATAATGGTGCGGTTACCATAGACAAAGACGCGTTGGGCTAATACCTGATAAAGCGCGCGGCTGAGTACGTTCTTCTCCACGTCGCGTCCGGCGCGCATCATATCTTCTGCAGTATAGGTGTGATCCACGTGTATCACATCCTGCATGATGATGGGGCCTTCATCCAGATTATCGTTTACGTAATGCGCCGTTGCGCCGATAATTTTTACGCCGCGCTCGTAGGCTTGATGGTAGGGGCGAGCGCCGATAAACGCCGGCAGGAAGGAGTGGTGAATATTAATAATTTTATTCGCAAAGCGCGCAACGAATGCGGGCGTCAGCACACGCATATATTTAGCCAGAACCACATAATCGGGCTGGTAAGCATCAATCGCGTCAGCCATTTTTGCGTCATGCGCTTCGCGCGTTAAACCTTCATGGCTTACCAGCTCAAAGGGAATATTAAAACGCTCAACCAGCGACCGCAGCGTATCGTGATTGCCGATAACCGCTGCAATTTCTACGTCCAGCCCGCCGTAGTTAGCCTTCATCAGCAGATCGCCAAGGCAGTGCGCTTCTTTAGTGACCAGGATAACGATACGACGGCGACCGGCCGGGGTGAGTTCACGCAGCGAACCGTCAGGCAATGCTCCGTCCAGATCGGCTAATAACGTGGCGTCGTTAAAAATGCCTTCCAGTTCGGTGCGCATAAAAAAACGGCCCGTACGGTGGTCAACAAATTCATTGTTCTGAACAATATTGAGTTCGTGTTTGTAGCAGATATTTGTAATGCGGGCGATAAGCCCTTTCTGGTCCGGGCAGATAGTACGGAGAACTTTTTTTTGTATTGATTGCATTGCGGGGAAACCCTGTTGAATGTGTTTTTCCAGGCGCCATCAACGGCCACAGCACTTTTTAAATTTTTTCCCACAGCCGCAGGGGCAGGGATCGTTGCGCCCAGGCGTAGGGCGAGTACCGTCGATATAGTACCATTGCCCCTGTTCTTTTAAGAAACGGGAACGTTCGATAATCGCGCCCGGCTTGCCATTTTCTTCATAACGGGCGATAAAACTGACGAAACCTTCTTCATCACGCTCAGGCGCGTCTTCAAAAATAGTCAGGCCGAGCCAGCGCGTCGTGGAAAACCCGGCGATAATGCTGTCGCGTAGCTTTTCGGCTTCGCAGGATGGATGCCAACTGTTGATAAGCCACTCTACATCATGCACAACAAAGGCCGTATATCGACTGCGCATAAGTTGCGATGGGCGCTTTGCCACGCGCTCGCCGCGTAGGTAAGGTTGGCAACATAAGCTATAATCCAATCCGCTGTCGCAGGGGCAAGATTGTGACACGACATCTCCCGGGTGATAAAAATTAAGAGTACGACTATGTTAACTGAGTCGTGGTACTGATGCCATGAGGGCTTACGGTGCTGAACTGAGGCGTGATGAAACAGGTTAAAACAGGACTGGCGCTGGGAGCGGGCGCGGCCAAAGGATGGGCGCATATCGGGGTTACTACTGCGCTGGCGCGCCCTGGGCTACGGTCGGATATCATCGCTGGCTGTTCCATCGGCGCGCGGGTTGGCGCCGCTTATGCCCGCAATCGCTTGATACCCTTTAAGCGTTGGGCGCAATCTTTTCATTACCGGGATGTGTTGCGCCTGATGGTTACCCCCTGGCATAGTGGGGGGCTGTTGCGCGGCAAGCGTGTTTTCAACAATATTCGCAGGCTGATTCCCTGTAACGCTATTGAAAATATGCCGCGTCAAATTGACGCTGTTGCGATCGGTTTCAGTACGGAGCAGGCGCGCGGGTTTACCGAAGGCGCTCTTCATACCGCCGTCAGCGTATCCTTGCGTAGGCCCGGGCCTTTGACTGCGGTGCGCCATAATGACTATTGGTTGGTCGGCGGCGCGTCAGTCAACCCGGCGCCTGTCTCACTTACGTGCGCGCTGGGGCGGATATTGTGATTGCCGCCGACCTGCAGCATGATACCCACGTGATGCGACAGTCGCTGAATTATCGTGTTTCTGTACCGGTTGATAAAAAGATTTCTACCGGTTGGAGCAAGCGTTTGCGTAGGCTTACTGCGCATCAAACTCGTGTTACGTCAACGGCAATGCAGATAATAAGCACGTCTATTCAGGCACTGAAAAACCGTTTTAAGCGCAGCCGTATGGCAGGCTATCCGCCAAATAGTTTATTACAGCCGTTTTGTCCGCAGTTTTCGACACTCGACTTTTATCATGCTGGCGAGGCGATAGCTGTCGGTATGCAGGCTGTAGAGAAAAAAATGGATGAGCTTTTTACCTCTGGTGAGGCTCGATGAACAATCGCGGAAGTTTTACGTTTCTTCAGGTAAATCTGACAGGCGATAGTTGCTATTGCATGCCACTATTTATCTATTGTCAGTCAGGGGAATACACATGACACAGCCTTTGGTCGGAAAACACATTTTAATTGTTGAGGACGAGTATGTTTTCCGCTCGCTGCTGGATACTTACCTTACGTCGTTGGGCGCCGAAACCCGGCTTGCTGCAGACGGCGTTGAGGCGCTTGAACAAATGGACAGCCGCCGCACAGATTTGGTTATTTGCGACATTGCGATGCCGCGAATGAACGGCCTGGCGCTGGTAGAAGAGATTCGCAACGCAGGTGACCAAACGCCGATTCTGGTGATTTCCGCAACGGAAAATATGTCAGATATCGCCAGGGCGCTACGCCTTGGCGTTCAGGATGTGTTGCTAAAGCCGATAAAGGATCTCAACCGTCTGCGTGAAACCGTTTTTGCCTGCCTGTATCCTGGCGTTTATAACTCGCGGGTGGAGGAGGAGGAGCGGCTGTTCCAGGACTGGGATGCGTTAGTCAGCGACCCGGGTGCGGCAGCAAAACTGCTCATGCAGCTTCAGCCGCCGGTACAACAGACAATTGCCGGGTGCAAAATCAATTATCGGCAGCTAGTGAGCGCCGATACGCCTGGCCTGGTGTTGGATATCGCACCGTTATCTGATAACGATCTTGCTTTTTATTGTCTTGATGTTACGCGTGCCGGTGATAATGGGGTACTGGCCGCTTTGTTATTACGTGCATTATTTAATGGTTTGCTCCAGGAACAACTTGCTCATCAGCATCAGCGTTTACCGGAACTGGGCGCATTATTAAAACAGGTTAATCAATTGTTGCGTCAGGCTAATTTGCCAGGCCAGTTTCCTCTGTTGGTTGGTTATTATCACAGTACCTTAAAGAATCTCATTTTAGTCTCCGCAGGTTTGAATGCGACATTAAATACCGCAGAACATCAAATTCAGGTTAGCAATGGCGTACCGTTGGGAACGCTGGGCAGTACGCATCTTAATCAAATCAGCCATCCCTGTAGCACCTGGCAGTGTCAGATCTGGGGGACGGGCGGGCGTTTGCGCCTGATGTTGAGTACGGAATAGGCATTTACATTATCACGCCGGGAATGCCTTTCAGCCTGACTTACTGGGGTGATAATATCCCTCAATAGCAATTTCGTATTAGTCTTAATTTATCGATGACTCGGGCATTTGAAGGCTGTTGTGGTTTTTTAGCTGATATACTCGAGCCGTTTTTTTAATTAATGAACAAGTGTATTACTTGTACTGTGAGGAGCATTGTAATGGCTGCTGTAAATTCAAAAGTCAGAAAAGCGGTTATACCCGTTGCCGGTCTGGGAACAAGAATGCTTCCGGCGACGAAGGCAATCCCTAAAGAGATGCTGCCGCTGGTTGATAAGCCATTAATCCAGTACGTTGTTAACGAATGTATCGCTGCCGGAATAACCGAAATTGTACTGGTGACGCACTCCTCAAAAAATTCCATTGAAAACCACTTCGATACCAGCTTTGAGTTGGAAGCCATGCTGGAAAAACGCGTTAAGCGCCAGTTGCTTGAAGAGGTTCAGTCTATCTGCCCGCCGCACGTCACTATTATGCAGGTGCGCCAGGGGCTGGCAAAAGGGCTGGGGCATGCAGTGCTCTGCGCGCATCCGGTTGTCGGTAACGAGCCGGTGGCCGTGGTTTTGCCGGATGTGATTCTGGATGAGTTCGAGTCGGATTTAAGCTGCGAAAATCTGGCGGAAATGATCAAACGCTACGATGAAACCGGCAATAGCCAGATTATGGTAGAACCTGTTGAAGATGTGACGGCTTATGGCGTCGTTGATTGTAAAGGGGTGTCGTTAAGCGCAGGCGATAGCGTGCCGATGGTAGGCATTGTTGAAAAACCCAAAGCCAGCGAGGCGCCGTCGAATCTCGCTGTAGTCGGTCGCTATGTGCTCAGTGCGGAAATTTGGCCGCTGTTGTCTAAAACGCCTCCTGGAGCCGGTGATGAAATTCAGCTAACGGATTCTATCGCGATGTTAATGGATAAAGAAACCGTAGAGGCCTACCACATGAAAGGCAAGAGCCATGACTGCGGTAATAAACTCGGCTATATGCAGGCGTTTGTGGAGTACGGCGTGCGACATGCAAGCCTTGGAAAAGAATTCACAGCCTGGCTAAATGAGACGGTGGGTAATAAAAAGTAACACGCACTTAATCCGGAATAATCTATGAAAGTAACCGTATTTGGCATTGGCTATGTAGGGCTTGTTCAGGCGGCGGTACTCGCTGAAGTCGGTCATGACGTCATGTGTATTGACGTTGATGAAACCAAAGTCGAAAAACTTAAAAAAGGTGAAATTCCTATTTATGAGCCCGGGCTTGCGCCGCTGGTGACGAAAAACTATGAAGAGGGGCGTTTGCGGTTTAGCGCCGATCCTCGCGTGGGTGTGGAACACGGGGTGATACAGTTTATCGCTGTTGGCACTCCGCCCGACGAGGATGGTTCCGCCGATCTGAAATATGTCACCGCTGTTGCGCGTACCATTGCTGAGCATATGTCTTCTCATAAGGTTATTCTGGATAAGTCTACCGTGCCGGTTGGTACAGCGGACAAAGTTCGCGCGGTAATACGGGAAGTGCTGAATGCACGCGGCGTGGACATTACGTTCGATGTGGTATCTAACCCTGAATTCCTCAAAGAAGGCGCCGCAGTTGCCGACTGCCGACGTCCGGAACGTATTGTCGTTGGTACGGATAACCCTGAGGTTGAAGCGTGGTTGCGCGAGCTGTATGAGCCGTTTAACCGTAATCACGATCGGATGATCGTAATGGATATCCGTAGCGCTGAGCTGACCAAATATGCGGCAAACTGTATGCTGGCTACTAAAATCAGCTTTATGAATGAAATAGCGAACCTGGCGGAATATCTCGGCGCTGATATTGAGAAAGTTCGCCAGGGGATCGGTTCAGATTCACGTATTGGCTATCATTTTATTTATGCTGGCTGTGGATATGGCGGTTCCTGCTTCCCTAAAGACGTTCAGGCGCTTATCCGTACCGCTGAGCAAGTGGGTTATACGCCACGTCTGCTACGGGCTGTGGAAGATATTAATAACGACCAGAAACTTAAGTTACCGCAATATATTTCTCGCCATTTCGGCGAGGATTTGCGCGGTAAAACATTTGCTCTTTGGGGACTCTCTTTCAAACCTAATACGGATGATATGCGTGAAGCATCCAGCCGCATACTTATGGAAGAATTATGGAAACGGGGGGCGATGGTACAGGCTTACGATCCTGAGGCGATGAATGAAGCACAGCGTATTTACGGTCACCGTGACGACCTGCGTTTGATGGGAACAAAAGAGGCCGCGCTACAAAAAGCGGATGCTTTGGTTATTTGTACCGAATGGCAAAGTTTTCGGGCGCCGGATCTGGATGCTATTAAGCAAGCGCTCAGACAGCCAGTGATTTTTGATGGCCGCAATTTGTATGACCCGGAGCGTATGTATAAGCGCGGGTTCGCTTACTATGCTATTGGTCGCGGCGCATCCCTTTCTCAGTTTTAATTACCTCCCTTAATGGTTTGCCGACGAATATGTTCGGCAAACTGCTCGCTCTGCTCCCCCTTATCCTGATTTATATCCCATGTTGTTCAGCGCAATGACGCTAAACCATAACAGATATTGCTGCTCTCAATACAGAAAGAGTATTAATGAACCATAGTGGTAATCTTCTGATATTGCAAAATAATTTTTTTAGCATTCGGACGTTTAATCTGTCGGCACGGTAAAAAGAGGGGGAGGTGAGCGTTACTGTGTTAACCTAAAAATATCGAAACCGATCGTAAACGTACGGGGGGAAATATTAAGAAATAAGCGAGTAAATTTAGCTACCTATAGCAGATATTTATTACATGGTTGATCAATAAATGTAATTAAATACGGCGCATACCAGTGGCTATGAACGTGTTTTTTCTTAAGGTTATCCCATAATTTACCGATAAATAGCCGTAAGCAGCGTCCCTTCAGGGGCAGAATAGCACTACTTTTTGTATGCGAATTAGTTATGGAATAACGCATTATGAGGCAAGCAGCTTATACCTGTAGCAGGCATGGGCAAGTATTTTTCCGGAAACGGTTACAGATAAATATATGATTTTTAGAGAAAGAATGACGGGTGGATGTGTTATGCAAAAAATTAAAAAACCCGCCGGAGCGGGTCTCTTAAACACATCAGCAGAGAGCGTGCTTATTTTTTACTAATAAGGAAGTCGTCCAGAGATCTGCCTTCTTCTTCGATAGCCTTTTTGATTACGGCTGGCGTACGGCCCTGGCCAGTCCAGGTTTTATCTTCGCCGTTTTCATCAGTGTAGGAATATTTTGCAGGGCGGGCAGCGCGTTTGCTCTTGGAACCGGATTTCACGCTGTTGCTTAATACACTTAACAGGTCATTCGGATCGATTCCATCCTGAAGCAACATTTCACGATACTGCTGTAGTTTACGGTTACGTTCTTCAATTTCAGCAGCGGCGGCGCTTTCTTCTTCACGACGCTCGTTAACGACGACTTCAAGTTTTTCCAGCATTTCTTCGAGCGTTTCCAGGGTGCATTCTCTTGCCTGGGCGCGAAGAGTACGGATGTTGTTCAGAATTTTAAGTGCTTCGCTCATTGCAGTAATCTCAAACTTATATTGGGGTTGGGTTTGTTGAAGTAATAATAGAGTGTTAATTCTGGATCTGCAATAGCCGAAAATGTAATGAATCAAAAATTCAGGCTTATTTACCCTGTTTTTATTATTCCATTAGCGGAAATTTGACCTACACCCGCTCGCGAAAAAACAGGCATCCTGACAGTTTTTCATCATTTCAGCGCGGCGTCGTTGTGAAAAGAAAGTTGATAAAAACTCCCGTACTGTGTTTATAGACGTGACGCAGCGGTAAAACTTTCGACTCGACTGGTCCATGCTTTGTCATTGTAAAAATAATAAAAGTGAACTATTAAGACATTTTTGTGTAAAGAAAGAACCTTAAACACAGTGGCGTTAACAGTGACTCTTCCCGGTAAAGTTAAATGTAAACCCACTGTAACAGATTGAAGTTATACGGTATGAAACCCTGCGCCAATTTGCTTGCCGGGTAGGGGAACTAACTTTTGCGCGTGTGCTACAATCAGCCACTTTCCAATTACGACACATACTCACTGGGGTTTTCCGGTAATGGCGCAGTTTTATTTCTACTATTCGGCAATGAATGCGGGTAAATCAACCGCTCTGCTGCAGTCTGCATACAACTATCAGGAACGTGGGATGCGCAGCCTCGTATATACAGCAGAAATCGATAATCGTTTTGGCGTCGGAAAAGTCAGTTCACGAATAGGTTTATCCTCGCCCGCTCGTCTTTATAATCCTACCACCTCATTACTTGCGGATATCCAGGCTGAGAATACGCGTGAACAGATACATTGTGTGCTGGTAGATGAAAGCCAATTTTTAACGCGTGAACAGGTTTACGAGCTTTCTGAAGTTGTGGATGAACTTGATATTCCCGTGCTCTGCTATGGTCTGCGTACCGACTTTCGTGGGGAACTATTCAGCGGAAGCCAGTATTTGCTGGCATGGGCGGATAAGTTAGTGGAATTAAAAACAATCTGCTTTTGTGGGCGTAAGGCCAGTATGGTTCTCAGGCTCGATAAAGACGGACGTCCTTATAATGAAGGAGAGCAGGTTGTTATTGGCGGCAACGAGCGTTACGTTTCAGTATGCCGGAAGCACTACAAAACCGCGTTGGCGACAGGTTCGCTGCAAACCATTCAGGGGCGTTAAGCGCGGCCCCGCCGTAAGCGCCCAGATAGCCGTTTACAGCCACGCTGAGCGTTCAGGTCAGGATAGAGATAAAAACCGGGATATGCGCCCGTTAAACGCTTTTAACGTGGCTTCAGGCGGGATATTTTCCGAAACATTGTGCCGGGCGCGCATTATTCCTGTGTCGTTTACGCCGCCGCTGAAGCGCTTATGGCTTAAGCTTACGGTATGGCGTTATGAGCTTTGTATCGATAAGCCGCTATGCCTGTCTGCTTAGCGCCAGTAGCCGCGCTGTGAGCGTGCCTGAAGCTTTTTAGCCCCTGTCGCGTGCGCAGGCAGGAAACGCCGGGTAAGCATAACGGTGAGCTACAGAGAAGATCGTAAAGCCGCAGCAGGGGGAATGCGTTAAAAAACAGCCTGTGTAAGAGAAGCCGTTTTGATTGATAACAAAGAGGACAAAACGGGGTTTTGTCCTCTGAGACTGCTGACAAACCCCATCCTGTCGCAGACAGGATGGATGAAATACAACAAAAAATAAGGAAAATCAATGAATTGATTTTCGCCTGCTTACCACAAAGAAGGAAAAACCCCGTTTTTTCCTTCTTTTTTGTCAACAAACTGAGAGGACAAAACGCGGTTTTGTCCTCTTNTGTCAACAAACTGAGAGGACAAAACGCGGTTTTGTCCTCTTTAACGCTGTTAGCCGAAAAACAATGGGCTGATTTTTTTCGTTTTCTGACATTTCGGGCCGAAGGGGTTCGGCCCGACGTTTGCTAAGGGTCTGTGGCTTGTTTAAGAGAAGCCGTTTTGACCCGTAAGGTCAGATTTTGTCAGTCGAACCTTAACTGGACGGCAGGTTTTACCCGCCGGCAATTAAGCATTCTTTTTCGCTTTCTTTTCGGCTTTCGCTGGCGCTGAAGCTGAAGCGGCCGCGCCTTCTACGAAATCATGCCCGTAGTAGGTATCCAGCAGTATTTGTTTCAGTTCAGCAATCAGCGGATAACGCGGGTTAGCGCCAGTACACTGGTCATCGAATGCATCTTCAGACAATTTATCCACATGGGCCAGGAAATCAGCTTCCTGAACGCCCGCTTCACGAATGGATTTCGGGATGCCCAGTTCGGCTTTGAGTGATTCCAGCCAGGCCAGTAACTTCTCAATTTTGGTTGCGGTGCGATCGCCGACGGCGGTCAGCCCCAGGTGATCGGCTATCTCGGCATAGCGGCGGCGAGCCTGCGGACGGTCGTACTGGCTGAACGCGGTCTGTTTCGTCGGGTTATCGTTCGCATTATAGCGGATAACGTTGCAAATCAGCAGGGCATTGGCCAGACCGTGCGGGATATGGAACTGAGAGCCGAGTTTATGCGCCATAGAGTGGCATACGCCCAGGAAGGCATTGGCAAACGCGATACCGGCAATGGTGGCTGCGCTGTGAACGCGTTCACGCGCAACCGGGTTTTTCGCGCCTTCATGATATGAAGCCGGCAGATTTTCTTTAAGCAGCTTCAGAGCCTGTAAGGCCTGACCGTCAGAGAATTCGCTTGCCAGTACGGAAACATAGGCTTCCAGCGCGTGCGTAACGGCATCCAGGCCGCCGAAGGCGCACAGAGATTTTGGCATATCCATCACCAGGTTGGCGTCTACAATTGCCATATCCGGGGTCAGGGCATAGTCCGCCAGCGGGTATTTCTGGCCGGTTGCGTCGTCAGTTACCACGGCGAACGGCGTTACTTCTGAACCGGTGCCGGAGGTTGTCGTGACGGCAATCATTTTCGCCTTCACACCCATTTTCGGGAATTTATAAATGCGTTTACGGATATCCATAAAACGCAGCGCCAGTTCTTCAAAATGCGTTTCCGGATGCTCGTACATCACCCACATAATTTTTGCAGCATCCATTGGGGAACCGCCGCCCAGCGCGATGATAACGTCTGGCTTGAAGGAATTCGCCAGTTCCGCGCCTTTGCGAACGACGCTCAGCGTGGGATCGGCCTCAACTTCGAAGAACACTTCCGTTTCAACGCCCGCCGCTTTCAACACCGAAGTGATTTGGTCAGCATAGCCGTTATTAAACAGAAAACGGTCAGTGACGATTAGCGCGCGTTTGTGACCATCGGTAATTACCTCATCCAGGGCGATCGGCAGAGAACCACGGCGGAAGTAAATAGATTTCGGAAGTTTGTGCCACAACATGTTTTCTGCTCGCTTAGCAACGGTTTTTTTGTTGATCAGATGCTTTGGCCCTACGTTTTCAGAAATAGAGTTTCCTCCCCAGGAGCCGCAGCCCAGCGTCAGGGAAGGCGCGAGTTTAAAGTTATACAGATCGCCAATACCGCCCTGAGAGGCTGGCGTATTGATAAGAATACGCGCGGTTTTCATTTTATCGCCGAATATCTGAACGCGAGCAGGCTGGTTGTCCTGGTCGGTGTACAGACAGGAGGTGTGGCCGATGCCGCCCATTGCGACCAGTTTTTCAGCTTTATTCACCGCATCGTCAAAATCTTTTGCGCGGTACATGGCAAGCGTCGGGGAGAGTTTTTCGTGAGCAAATGGCTCGCTTTCGTCAACCACGGAGACTTCGCCGATAAGAATTTTGGTGCCAGCCGGTACGGTCAGGCCTGCCATTTCAGCGATCTTTGTGGCCGGCTGGCCGACGATGGCTGCGTTAAGCGCGCCATTTTTCAGAATAATATCCTGAACGGCTTTGAGTTCTTTGCCCTGCAACAGATAGCCGCCGTGCGTTGCGAAACGCTCGCGAACCGCGTCGTAAACGGAATCCACCACGACAACCGACTGCTCTGAAGCACAGATAACGCCGTTGTCGAACGTTTTGGACATCAGAATAGAAGCTACCGCGCGCTTGATATCGGCCGTTTCGTCAATCACAACCGGCGTGTTGCCTGCGCCTACGCCGATAGCCGGTTTACCGGAGCTGTATGCCGCTTTAACCATGCCCGGACCACCGGTAGCCAGAATCAGGTTAATATCCGGATGATGCATCAGGGCGTTAGAGAGTTCGACGGAAGGCTGATCGATCCAGCCGATCAAATCTTTCGGCGCGCCGGCGGCAATCGCGGCCTGCATGACGATATCTGCAGCTTTGTTCGTGGCGTCTTTTGCTCGTGGATGTGGGGAAAAGATAATCGCGTTACGGGTTTTAAGACTAATCAGCGATTTGAAAATGGCGGTAGACGTGGGGTTTGTGGTCGGAACAATACCGCAGATGATGCCAATAGGCTCCGCGATAGTGATAGTGCCAAACGTTTCGTCGGTATCGAGAATGCCGCAGGTTTTTTCATCTTTATAGGCGTTATAGATATACTCAGATGCAAAGTGGTTTTTTATCACTTTATCTTCAATGATACCCATTCCGGATTCGGCAACGGCCATTTTCGCAAGAGGGATGCGGGCATCTGCGGCAGCGAGCGCAGCGGCGCGAAAGATTTTATCAACCTGCTCCTGGGTGAAGTTGGCGTATTCACGCTGGGCTTTTTTCACGCGTTCAACGAGTGCGTTAAGTTCAGCAACATTAGTAACGGCCATAATGCTCTCCTGGTAAAGTTAAACTTTTTTAGTAAATCAACGGCCCAGGGAGAAAGTATAGTCATTGCCCTTAAGCTGTTTTTTTATGAAGCCTTAACCGGCGCTGATTTACTAAAAAAGCCTTATCATAAAATTTATCCTGATGCGTTTATTCTCTCTGGTTGTGGAATAAGGCTACTTCCTTTTGGGTACATTTTATGTGACTGGTATCACGTTTTTTAGATGCTGACACCTTTCAGCAAGCGAACTGGATAACTTTAGTATAGGTTTAAACAGGCAGTCACATTACGCACACGTTAAGCGACAAAGAAGTCAACATGTAAATAACATTAACGCCTTGTATCACTTTATTGTCCTGTAAATGAGGTCGGAAAAACCATAAATCGAATAGCGCGTTTCACCGTTTTCATTTACATTACGCAGGCCTTTTTTGTTCATTCTGGAGCATCTTCTGGTGTTCGACTTAGCTATCTATTTCAAATTTTTTATTGGCCTTTTTGCACTGGTAAACCCGGTTGGCATTATTCCGGTTTTTATCAGCATGACGAGCTACCAGACGGCTCCCGCCAGAAATAAGACTAACCTTACTGCTAACCTTTCTGTGGCGATCATTTTGTGGACCTCCCTGTTTCTGGGCGATGGCATTCTTCAGGTGTTCGGCATCTCGATTGATTCCTTTCGTATCGCTGGCGGTATCCTGGTTGTGACAATCGCCATGTCAATGATTAGCGGCAAACTGGGCGAAGATAAACAAAACAAACAGGAAAAATCAGAAACGGCCATTCGCGAAAGCGTGGGCGTTGTGCCGCTGGCGCTGCCGCTAATGGCGGGGCCAGGCGCTATCAGCTCCACAATTGTCTGGGGTACGCGTTTTAATTCGTGGAGTAATTTATTAGGCTTTTCGGTGGCTATCGCTGCATTTGCTTTGAGCTGCTGGCTATTGTTTCGCGCTGCGCCCTGGCTGGTAAGATTTCTTGGCCAGACGGGTATCAATGTTATCACCCGAATTATGGGGCTATTGCTGATGGCGCTGGGTATCGAATTTATCATTACCGGCATTAAGGCCAGTTTCCCCGGTCTGCTGGGCTGAGAGGCCGTCTGCGTCATTCATCCCCCTGAGGCTTCGGGGCAACGTCGTTGCCCGGCGTTTGGTAACAGCCTCGCGCAGCCGCCCGGCTGCGTTTTTACGCGCTAAACCTTTCGTTTTGTTAAGTCTCGTGATATCGCTGAAGCGGTAATTTTACGCGGTGTTAACGGTTTGCGTCTGCTATTCGTATCGCCACATGGCTAAGCACCGTAACCCCATTGAAGAAATCTATAAATTAGCCCGTTGCGGGTACGTAGCCCGATGCGTCAACGCTGTATTTTTTTGCGTTTGGCCGTTTTTTGCAATAAATACGCCCGCAGGCGTTAGCGGTACGGTAATGCGGGAAAGGGCGCGCACGCGGGGCGGCAGGCAAAAGAGAAGCAGTTAACAATTTTGCCATCCCTATTGGTGATACATTAACGCTTTTGATAGGTTTCGGTTTACGCTACGCCTGAAGCCTTTCACCGAATCAAAGCGATATTCCCGGGTTAACGGCCCTGTTTCAACTATGCAAAAAAGGATATTTACTGCTGCGTTGCCAGGTAAAATCCTGCGGCGTTAGGCGCGTGCAGGCAAAAAAATGCGGTATGTTTCTGTATTAAAAAAGCCAGATTTAATGCTTAAGGATAATGAGCGGAGTAATAATGCAATGACCACTATTAATAAAAACAGAATAGCCGCGGTGCTGTTGACCGCCTTTGCCGCGATGGGGGCTGCGAGCGCCGCTGATGTGCCCGCTGGGGTAGCGCTTGCGCAAAAACAAACGCTGGTGCGTAATAACGGCTCTGAAGTTCAGTCGCTCGATCCGCACAAAATTGAAGGGGTGCCGGAAACAAATATCAGCCGTGATTTGTTCGAGGGCTTGTTGATTTCCGACAGGGAGGGGCACCCTGTGGCCAGCGTTGCGCAAGCGTGGGAAAATAAAGGGTTTAAAGTCTGGACCTTTCATCTGCGCAAAGAGGCGAAATGGTCTAACGGCGATCCGGTAACGGCACAGGATTTTGTTTATAGCTGGCAACGCCTGGCCGATCCCAATACGGCCTCGCCTTATGCCAGTTATCTGCAATATGGCCATATTGCGAATGTTGATGACATTATCGCCGGCAAACAAAAGCCTGCCGCGCTGGGGGTCAAGGCGCTGGACGATCGCACGCTTGAGGTTACGCTCAGCGAACCTGTGCCGTATTTCTACAAATTACTGATCCATCCCTCTATGTCGCCGGTGCCGAAGGCGGCAATAGAAAAGTTTGCAGAAAAGTGGACGCAGCCTGCGAATATGATGACTAACGGGGCCTATACGCTCAAGTCCTGGGTCGTCAATGAGCGCATCGTTCTGGCGCGCAATCCACAATACTGGAACAATAGCAAAACGGTAATTGAAAGTGTCACCTGGCTGCCTGTCGTTTCTGAAGTAACCGATGTGAACCGTTATCGCAGCGGTGAAATTGATATCACCAATAACTATCTTCCCATTGAACTGTTCCGAAAGCTCAAAAATGAGCTGCCTGATGAGCTGCGTATTACGCCTTACATGTGTACTTATTATTTTGAAATTAATAATAAGAGACCGCCGTTTAACGATCCGCGCGTGCGCGAGGCGCTGAAACTGGGACTTGATCGCGATATTATCGTTAGTAAAGTGAAAAATCAGGGCGATATTCCGGCATGGAGCTTTACGCCGCCCTATGCCGACAGCGCAAAATTTGTGAAACCGGACTGGATGGGCTGGAGCCAGGACGAGCGCAATGCCCGGGCGCGCAAGTTGCTGGCGGATGCGGGCTACGGCAAAGATAAACCGTTGACGCTCAGCCTGCTTTATAACACCTCTGATTTACACAAGAAAATGGCCATTGCTACGGCATCAATATGGCAGAAAAACATCGGCGTTAATGTGAAGCTGGAAAACCAGGAGTGGAAAACCTTTCTTGATACCCGCCATCAGGGTAACTTCGATGTGGCCCGCGCAGGATGGTGTGCGGATTACAACGAACCGACCTCATTTCTCAATACGATGCTGTCGGACAGCTCAAACAATACGTCGCATTATAAAAGCGAAGCCTTCGATAACATTATGGCGCAGACCCTACAGGTAAACGACGATGCTCAAAGAGCGGGGCTATATAATCAGGCAGAGCAGCAGTTAGATAAAGATTCTGTGATTGTTCCGGTCTATTACTATGTTAATACCCGTCTTGTTAAACCCTGGGTAGGAGGCTATACCGGCCAGGATCCGCTGGATAATACGTACACTAAAGATATGTACATTATTAAACAATAATTGCAGCGGGTGGGGCGGGCGCAACCTGGCCCCACAGTGACTTAATTTTCAGTAAGTTAAGGGCACAGGCCCGGAGCCGGAACAATGCTAAAATTTATTCTTCGCCGCTGCCTGGAAGCGATACCAACGTTATTTATCCTTATTACCATTTCCTTCTTTATGATGCGCCTTGCACCGGGCAGCCCGTTTACCGGCGAGCGCAATTTGCCGCCGGAAGTCATGGCGAATATTGAGGCGAAATACCATCTTAACGATCCCATTATGACCCAGTATTTCAACTACCTGAAACAACTGGCGCACGGCGATTTCGGTCCTTCTTTTAAATATAAAGATTATTCGGTAAACGATCTGGTTGCCGCGTCATTCCCGGTATCAGCGAAGCTGGGTAGCGCGGCGTTTTTACTGGCGGTTGTGCTGGGCGTTAGCGCCGGCGTTATCGGCGCGCTAAAGCAAAATACCAAATGGGACTATGCGGTGATGGGTTTTGCCATGACTGGCGTTGTGATTCCCGGTTTTGTCGTGGCGCCGCTGCTGGTGCTGATTTTTTCAATCACGCTTAAATGGCTGCCGGGCGGCGGCTGGAACGGCGGGGCGCTGAGGTTCATGATTTTGCCAATGGTGGCGCTGTCGCTGGCGTATATTGCCAGCATTGCGCGCATTATGCGCGGCGCCATGATTGAAGTGCTGCATGCGAATTTTATCCGTACCGCGCGCGCTAAAGGGTTGCCAATGCGGCGCATTATTCTGCGCCATGCCCTGCGCCCGGCGCTATTGCCGGTGCTTTCCTACATGGGGCCGGCTTTTGTGGGGATTATCACAGGGTCGATGGTTATCGAAACCATTTACGGCCTGCCCGGTATTGGGCAGCTTTTTGTAAACGGGGCGCTAAACCGGGATTATTCACTGGTGCTGAGCCTGACCATTCTGGTCGGGGCGCTGACTATTGCATTCAACACCGTAGTTGATGTGCTTTATGCCGTTATTGACCCCAAAATCCGCTACTGACGCTGGAGCTGAGCGATGTTATTTACCAGGAAAAACAGCGTGGCGCTGGAGAACTTTAGCGAGAAGCTGGAAATTGAAGGACGGAGTTTGTGGCAGGATGCCCGCCGCCGTTTTATGCATAACCGCGCGGCGTTGGCGAGCCTTATCGTGCTGGCGCTTATTGCGCTATTTGTGATTCTGGCGCCGGTGTTCTCGCCCTATACCTATGACGATACCGACTGGGGCATGATGTCGAGCGCGCCGGATAGCGTTTCGGGACACTATTTCGGCACGGATTCGTCCGGGCGTGACCTGCTGGTGCGCGTGGCGGTTGGCGGGCGAATCTCACTGATGGTCGGCGTGGCCGCCGCGCTGGTGGCCGTTATGGCCGGTACGCTTTATGGTTCGCTATCCGGATATTTTGGCGGGCGTGTGGACGCCGTAATGATGCGTCTGTTGGAAATACTTAATGCTTTTCCGTTCATGTTTTTCGTTATTTTGCTGGTGACCTTTTTTGGACAAAATATTTTTCTGATTTTCGTCGCCATCGGCATGGTGTCGTGGCTGGATATGGCGCGTATTGTGCGTGGACAAACGCTGAGCCTGCGGCGTACGGAATTTATCGAAGCCGCACTGGTCGCTGGCGTATCCACGTCTGGTATTGTGTTGCGGCATATCGTACCAAATGTTCTTGGCGTCGTGGTGGTTTATGCTTCGCTGCTGGTGCCGGGTATGATCCTGTTCGAATCTTTCCTGAGTTTTTTGGGCCTTGGCACGCAGGAACCGCTTAGTAGTTGGGGGGCGTTATTAAGCGATGGCGCTAACTCAATAGAGGTGTCGCCGTGGCTGCTGATGTATCCGGCGGCTTTCCTGGTCGTTACGCTATTTTGCTTTAACTTTATTGGTGACGGCCTGCGCGACGCCCTTGATCCGAAAGACTGCTAAGGAGAGGCTGTGGAAATGACAAAAACAATACTGGCGGTAAACGATCTGCGCGTTACGTTTAACACGCCGGACGGCGAGGTTACAGCGGTTAACAATCTTAACTTTACGCTTGATGCCGGACAGACGCTTGGCATTGTGGGAGAATCAGGTTCCGGAAAATCCCAGACCGCCTTTGCGCTGATGGGGCTGCTGGCGGCTAACGGACGCGCCAGCGGCACGGCGCGCTTTAATGGAAAAAATATCCTTAACCTGCCGCAGGCGCAGATGAACCGCCTGCGTGCAGAGCAAATTTCGATGATTTTTCAGGATCCGATGACGTCGCTTAATCCTTATATGCGCGTGGGCGAACAGCTTATGGAAGTGCTGATTTTGCATAAAAAGATGAGCAAAGCGCAGGCGTTTGACGCATCGGTACATATGCTGGATGCGGTAAAAATGCCGCAAGCGCGCAAGCGTATGCGAATGTATCCGCATGAGTTCTCGGGCGGTATGCGTCAGCGTGTGATGATTGCGATGGCGTTGCTGTGCCGTCCGAAGCTGCTTATCGCCGACGAGCCGACTACTGCGCTGGACGTGACCGTGCAGGCGCAGATAATGACGCTGCTCAACGAGCTTAAGCGTGAGTTCAATACCGCCATTATTATGATTACGCACGACCTTGGCGTGGTAGCCGGTATCTGTGACAAGGTGCTGGTCATGTACGCCGGGCGCACGATGGAATATGGCAGCGCGCGCGACGTTTTCTACCGCCCGGCGCATCCCTATTCTATTGGCCTGCTCAACGCCGTGCCGCGGCTTGATAGCGAAGAGGCGGCGCTGCGAACTATTCCGGGCAATCCGCCAAATTTACTGCGGCTGCCTTCAGGCTGTCCATTTCGGCCGCGCTGCTCGTATGTTATGCCCCGGTGTGATGCTACGCCGCCGCTGGAATGCTTTGACGGCGAGCGGTTGCGCGCCTGCTTTGCACCGCTGGAGACGCTGGCATGAATAAGCTTAATGAGAAAAACGTGTTGCTTGAGGTGCAGGATCTGAAAGTACACTTTGAAATGAAAGCGCAACGCCAGTGGTTCTGGCAGCCGCCGAAAACCCTGAAAGCGGTGGATGGCGTATCGCTGCGGCTATATGAGGGTGAAACGCTTGGGGTGGTGGGGGAGTCCGGCTGCGGAAAATCCACGTTCGCCCGCGCCATTATTGGGCTGGTGAAGGCCTCCAGCGGGCGTGTGGCATGGCTGGGGCGCGACCTGCTCGGTATGAGCCATAAGCAGTGGCGCGATGTGCGTAGCGATATTCAAATGATTTTTCAGGATCCCCTCGCATCGCTGAACCCGCGTATGACTATTGGGAAAATTATCGCTGAACCCCTGCAAAGTTGTTATCCAGCGTTGTCGCGCCAGCAGGTAAAGGAAAAAGTAAAGGCGATGATGGCGCGCGTAGGGCTGCTGCCAAACCTGATTAACCGTTATCCCCACGAATTTTCTGGCGGCCAGTGTCAGCGTATAGGTATCGCCCGGGCGCTGATTCTGGAGCCGAAACTGATTATCTGTGATGAGCCGGTATCTGCGCTGGATGTGTCTATTCAGGCGCAGGTGGTTAACCTGTTACAGACGCTGCAGCGTGAGATGGGATTATCGTTAATTTTTATCGCTCACGATCTGGCAGTGGTAAAACATATCTCTGACAGAGTGCTGGTTATGTATCTCGGCCATGCGGTGGAGCTGGGCGCCTGCAGCGAGGTTTACAGCAACCCCCTGCATCCCTACACCCGGGCGCTGATGTCGGCGGTACCGGTTCCCGACCCGGATAAAGAGCGCGGTAAAACCTTTCAACTGTTAGAAGGCGAGCTTCCATCCCCGATTAATCCGCCGTCTGGCTGCGTGTTTCGCACCCGCTGCCCGATAGCGGGGCCGGAATGTGCGGCGGCGCGACCGCTGTTGAAAGGGCATTTTCGCCATGCCGTCTCATGCCTTAAGGTCGATCCGATTTAGGTAATAAAACCATCAGGCAGAAACAGGGCGTAAAGTAATGTGCTGATATTTCGCGCCGGCCTTTGTCAACCGTCACCAATTCCGATGAACGGACAGAATAAAGGCGGCAACGGCTGGCGCATGCGTGGTCAGTGGCGGCGCAAGTTTATATACCGGCTGTTTATGTTATGCCTGGCGGGATTTTAGCGATAAACGGGCTTAGCAGCACAGAGTAAACAGGGCAGAGAAGAAAAATGCCAGCTTAGCGGGCTGGCAGTGCGTGGGTCGGGCAGTGAAGCTTATTCACGCCACAAAATATGACAAATTTTGTGGTTTTTTTCGCGACATAGCAGTACGCGGGCAAAAATGTCGTTAATGTCGCCGCCATCTTCGTCTGCCAGACCAATTACAACCTCTGAGAAAAAATCCGGGTTAAGATCAAAATCGACGTGTTCTGCCCAGTCCTGAGAAGGATCAAACAACTCTGCGCCGCCGCGTTCTTCAAATTGAAGGTTAAACAGGATAATGTCCGCTGGTTCCAGATTATCAGGCGCCAGCTCAAGGAAAATGTCGTAGGCCTGCTCTAACGTATCGTCTTCGCTCAGGCGATTATTGAGATCCATATCCATCATAATGACCACTTGTTTATCGGACGTTGGGGCACGTTTTACAGTAATGGGCTGAAGAAGTAAAACAGTCGCTCCACAATGCGCTGCCACAGCGGGCGGTTGAGCCACTGCCGGGCATTCACCAACCGCGAGCGGGAGATATAATCATCCTGCACGGCAGCCAGATCGCTGCCGAATCCATCATCGTCAATCACAAGCGTTATTTCAAAATTTAGCCACAGGCTGCGCATATCGAGATTCACTGTGCCAATGAGGCTAAGCTGGCCGTCAACCAGCACGCTTTTGGTGTGCAACAGCCCCCCTTCAAACAGATAAATTTTGACGCCAGCTTCCAGTAACTCACTGAAAAAAGCGCGGCTGGCCCAGCCCACAAGCAGCGAATCATTTTTGTAAGGAACGATAATACTCACATCAACGCCGCGTTGCGCGGCGGTGCAGATAGCGTGCAGCAAATCGTCGCTCGGCACGAAATAGGGCGTGGTCATCACCAGATACTTTTTCGCGGCGTAAACAGAGGTCAGGAGCGCCTGGTGAATCAAATCTTCAGGAAAACCGGGACCGGAGGCGATAGTCTGAATAGTATGGCCGCTGGCTTGTTCAAAGGGCATGATATTAAGGTCCGGGGGCAGCGGCAGAATACGTTTGCCGGTTTCAATCTCCCAGTCGCAGGAATAAACCACGCCCATCGAAGTGGCCACAGGGCCTTCCATACGCGCCATTAAGTCTATCCACTGGCCAACGCCTGCATCCTGCTTAAAATAGCGGGGGTCCACCAGATTCATACTACCGGTGTAGGCTATATAGTTATCAATGAGTACCATTTTGCGATGCTGGCGTAGATCCATACGCCGTAAAAATACACGTAACAGGTTTACCTTTAGCGCCTCCACCACTTCAACGCCGGCATTGCGCATCATATTAGCCCAGGGGCTGCGGAAAAAGGCCACGCTGCCCGCTGAATCGAGCATCAACCGGCAATGTACGCCGCGCCGCGCCGCAGCCATGAGCGATTCCGCTACCTGATCGGCTATGCCGCCGGGCTGCCAGATATAAAACACCATCTCAATATTATGACGCGCCAGTTGAATATCGCGGATCAGGGCTTTCATTACATCGTCAGAGGTGGTCAAAAGCTGAAGCTGATTGCCTTTCACTTCACCAATGCCCTGGCGGCGTTCGCATAGCTCAAACAATGAGCTGGCCACCTCGCTGCTTTCAGTGGCGAAAATGGGTTTACAGGCTTTGAGATCGTTAAGCCATTTAGCGGTGGAAGGCCACATGGCGTGAGCGCGTTCGGCGCGGCGTTTGCCCAGGTTCAACTCGCCTAGCGACAGGTAGGCGACGATACCCACCAGAGGAAGAATATAAATAACCAACAGCCATGCCATAGCGGAAGGAACCGCACGGCGCTTCATCAGAATGCGCAGCGTAACGCCTGCGATAAGAAGCCAGTAGCCCAGAATGATCAGCCAACTCACGATCGTGTAGAAGGTGGTCATATGTCGTTAAATCCTTTCTTTATTGCGCCAGCCAGCGGTTTCGGAAACGGTGAATGCTATCCCCGATTTTCCCTGTTTATCATACGTGCGATATTCCGCCAAAGGGGAGGGCTGCGTTTTCCTGTAGCCTGAAAGCGTTAGCGCTTATCGCCTTATTGCTATGAGTGTACGCACAACGGGGCGGCCAGAAAACTAAAACAGTAAGAAACGGCTGGTTTAGCCTGGGGATGGATCTATAATGGCGCGTCGTTATTTGAAAGAGTGGTAAAAATGAGGCGTAGTCGAACAGAAGTCGGGCGCTGGCGTATGGTGCGTCAGGCTCAACGGCGTAAGTCGCGCTGGCTGGAAGCGCAGTCCCGTCGCAATATGCGCATTCACGCTATCAGAAAGTGCCTTGTGAACCATCAGCGCGTGTCGCTGATGTTCGCCATCCACGATCGTTGAAGCCAGCAAAGAGCACCGATGGCGGTGCTCTGACTGCCCGGTTTTCCCTTCCTTAACATTTATATTTTTATACGTCCGAAAGCAAAAACGCACAGTCATCAGACCGTGCGAATAAGGTATCAGAACGTTCTGCGATAGGGTTTGACCGTGACGCTGGCGTAAACGCCTGCGGCGAAGTAAGGGTCGTCATTTGCCCACGCCTGCGCTGCGTCGAGCGAATCAAATTCGGCGATTACCGTTGAGCCGGTAAAGCCAGCCTGGCCGGGATCGTTGCTGTCCACGGCGGGCATCGGCCCGGCGGTCAACAGGCGTCCTTCATCATGCAACAGCTCCAGGCGCGCCAGGTGCGCGGGGCGCGCTGCCATGCGCTTTTCCAGAGAGTCGGCGGTATCTTCTGCGTAAATCACATACAGCACGGGAAAGCTCCTTTGATAGACATTTTCCCAGGTACGTTATGTGAAAGTAAATGAGCGTGCAATGGAAAGATAGTGTAGTTGCTTAAGATGTAACATTTGTGGGGGAAAAAGCGACGTAGCGGTCCGGTAACCCGGACATTTCGTTATGCCTTATTGAATATGATTGCTATTTGCATTTAAAATTACGCCCTCGCTAAGAACCCGGGATGACTATGACAGTAATGACCCTTGAACCGCCCCGTCGTTTGCCCTGGCCTACGCTGCTTTCCGTTGGGTTACATGGCGCTTTAATTGCGGGCATACTGTATGCCTCGGTTAACCGGCCGGCGCAAATGCCGTCGCCGCAGCCCATTAGCGTGACGATGGTCGCGCCTGAATCGCTTGAACCGCCGCAGGCTGCCCCGGCGCCGGTAGCGCAACCCGAGCCGGAACCGGAACCCGAACCGGCGCCTGAGCCGCCAAAAGAAGCGCCGGTCGTCATCCATAAACCGAAACCGAAGCCAAAACCAAAGCCGAAACCGGTGAAAAAGGTTGAGCGGCCTCCACGCGAAATAAAACATGATGAGCCGCGTCCGGCGTCGCCATTTGAAAACGCCAACCCAACGCGTACGGCTGCAAGCGCCGCGCCGCGCGCTACCTCAGGTGCCGTAACGCCAGGGGCCGCGCCCGTCGGGCCGCGCGCGTTGAGTCGCAGCCAGCCGCAATATCCGGCGCGCGCTTACGCATTGCGTATGGAAGGCCGGGTGAGGGTGAGATTCGATGTACGTAGCGACGGCAGCGTTGAAAATATCGCTATACTCTCCGCCAAACCGGCCAATATGTTTGACCGCGAAGTCAGGCAGGCAATGAAGCGGTGGCGATATGAACCCGGCAAGCCTGGCAAAGGGCTTACCGTGAACATTGTTTTTCGTATTAACGGCGGCGCGACGGTAGATTAAGCGCCATCGGTGATAAAAATCCGCCGGTATGATCGTAATGCTGGCCACTTAAGGTTAAGCGGCTATTGCGTTTACTTAAAGCCCGGTGAAACATGGGCCTGAGCAACGGCGCGGGCCACAGCGGCCCGCTTTATAAACGCCTGCGGCCTCGTAAAGATATTATTCTGCGCGGTGCGCTCGCCTCCCGGCCATCAGCCTGCGGCCGACCTCGTCGTCTCACTCGCTATCGGCCAGATTTTCCCTGTCCTCGCCTGCGGTTCACCGTTACCCGCAGGCGCCGGCTCCACACGGAAAGTCTGCGCATGTTAATAACAAACAGGGATACCGACAACAAATAACAAGTAAAGAGGCCCGGTGATTCGGGCCTCAACATGTCATGGTTTTTTGTATTAACGGAATCGTATGCGCAAACAGGCTTGCCGACTGGCATTCGCCTTTTTAATCGGCGGATTTTTTATTGCCAGCGCCTGGGTGATTAAAAATCCGCTTAAGGTTGAGGCAGCGCTCTCGGACGCCCTTCGTTGTCTACCGCCACATAAATAAATATCGCTTCTGTGGCTTTATAGCGTTGGCCAACAGGCTCTGTTGATACCTTTTTAACCCACACTTCCACATTAATGGTAATTGAGGTATTTCCACGTTTTACACAGCGGGCATAGCAACACACCACGTCGCCTACGGCCACTGGCTTAAGAAACGTCATGCCGTCCACGCGTACGGTCACCACGCGGCCAAGCGCTTTTTCTTTGGCGAGAATGGCTCCCCCCATATCCATTTGCGACATCAACCAGCCGCCAAAAATATCGCCGTTGGCGTTAGTGTCTGCGGGCATAGCCAGCGTACGCAGCACCAGTTCGCCCTGCGGCATATCCTGTAAAGTCATGCGTTAATCCTGAAAAGTATGTTTATGCGTGTGCCGGCGCGCAGTATACACCATGTCGTAACAGATTCAGGGGGGATAAGCGCCGGGGAGATCGGCGCTTTCGAAAGCGCTATTTCTGTTCTGAAGACATATTGCGGTACATATAAATACCGCTAAACAGAGTAAAGATAAGCGTTAGCGCCGTCAGTCCAAAAACTTTAAAGTTTACCCAGATGTTTTGCGGTAGCCAGAAGGCGACGTAAATATTCGCCAGCCCGCAGAAGATAAAGAAAAGCGCCCAGGCAATGTTCAGACGTGCCCACACTTCGGGCGTCAGCGTCATTTCTTTACCCAGCATGCTCTGAATAAGGTTTTTTTTCAGCACCCACTGGCTGAACAGCAGGGCTATGGCAAACAGGCCGTAAATGGCGGTGACTTTCCATTTGATGAACTCATCATTATGGAAAAACAGCGTCAGGCCGCCAAAAAACGCCACCAGTACAAAGGTCACCAGCGTCATTTTTTCAACCTTACGGTATTTGTACCAGCTAATAACCAGTGCGACAGCCGTGGCCGCAATCAGCGCGCCCGTTGCGACAAAAATGTCGTACATTTTGTAAAAGACGAAAAAAATAATCAGCGGAAGAAAATCAAGCAACTGCTTCATAGTAGGTTCCATAAATAGAAGACGCCTGACTATAACCTGATGTCCGGCGTCGGAGAAGATCACTGGCGTAACAGCATATACAGGCGATACAGATAGACGATAAGCGTGGCCGATAGCAGGTTGCTAATCGTATTAAAAATGATGGAAGCAAGCGTCGGCGTCAGCGCCGTGAACGATGCGGCCATAAAAATCAGCGCCACCTTAGCCAGCAGCCAGATGATGACCGCAGGCGCAACCAGACGCATATTCGCCCATACCAGTTTTATGCTGGCGCGCATGGCGCGGAAAATGCCTGTTTTATCCTGCGCCAGAATAACCAGCGCCAGCGACAGCACAATGGCCAGCAGAATACCAGGCACAACAATAAACATAATGCCTGTCTGAACAATAAGAGTGGTAAGGAAAATCAGGATAAACAGGCGCGGCAGCAGGGGAGCAGACGCGCCAATCGCCGCCAGGGCGCTGACGCGTCGCCCTGCGCTGGCAAGCGGAATTAGCGCCAGCAGACTGCCGGCGAGCAGGGTATTGCCAAGCAGGGCGGAAAATGTCGATGCGGCGGAGGCGCGCAGTAGCACCTGTTGTTGCTCCGGCGTCATGTTGCGCACAAGATCGAACAGACCGACGCTGCCGGCAAGGTTATCTCCTTCGCTGAGCAGCGAAAGCTGCTCCTCGCTGGGAGAGAAGGCATGACCTGTCACGAGCGAAATAAAAGCACAAAGTAAGGCGATCAGTAAAAGGCTAATAAACTGATTACGAACGAAATTACCGGTATCGTGGTAAACCGTGTTCGCCGTGATAGACATGCATACTCCTTGGGTTAATGCTTTTGTTAATCAGCGGGCGATTGTACCCTGGTTGCGGCCCGCTAGCACCTCCGGCGACGGGGCGATTGCGGTTAGCGGCGCCAGCCCGTAATGCGCGCGAGCGCGGCAACAGGCTTCATCAGGTAAACCTTGCGCATTAAATGGTTCGAATTCGCGACAGGTGCCCGGGCGGTTGGCGTAAATCGCGCAACTGACGGCCTTGCCGGGCGTTCCCCGCAGCGCAATACAGCGAGGCGATTTTTGATTGGTGCCGCGCATGCAGCATAAATGCGGGGTAGCCGGTTCGGTGAGCCGGGCGGGCACGGTACCGCTGGCGTCGTCTACTTCGGCCCAGTAGAAAGAGACACGAAAAAAAGCGCAACAGGCACCGCAGGTCAGGCATGGGTTATTCACGCACATCTTTTAGGCTGTTTCCCTTAATCCTCATGATGCTGAAGCTGAGCGAAAACCCCGCTGACAAGGCGCAGGGCAGAGCGGTCCTCTGTTCAAGCCCAACAACGCAGTCAGCGGTTTTTTCGTACGCGCCCCGGAGGGCTGCTGAGGAATCCCCAGTAATGGGCGGGTGAAAAAAGA
>NZ_JAEPBH010000010.1 GCF_016632365.1 Tenebrionibacter intestinalis
CATGATCGTTGGATGGCGGGTCTCATCATCAATGGAGACGACGTTCGTCCTGGATGCGCTGGAGCAGACGCTGTGGGCCCGTCGCCCAGCGGAACCCCTCCATCACAGCGATAAAGGCTCGCAGTACGTCTCACTGGCATACACCTGGCGGCTTCAGGATGCCGGGCTGCTGGCATCGACAGGCAGCACAGGCGACTCTTACGATAATGCAATGGCCGAAAGTATCAACGGACTTTACAAAGCAGAGGTGATACACCGTAAGAGCTGGAAAAGCCACGCAGAAGTAGAACTGGCCACGCTGGCATGGGTGGACTGGTACAACAATCGCAGGCTGATGGAGAGGCTGGGCCACATCCCACCGGCTGAAGCCGAAAAAACATATTATGCTTCCAGAAACTGTAACAATCTGGCAGCCTGAGCTTCCTGTCTTAACTCTCTCCAGGATTACCGGGGCGGTTCAGTTGCTGCACCACTCAACCACAGTGAATATAAAAGGAGAAAGTTACCGGTTGAAGGAAAAACGCAAAGCTGGAGTGTTGGCTAAAAACGCAACGCCAATCAGTGATGATGAAATGGCGGAAAGCGGATAACAGAAGTGATCAAATAGCGGACATTAAAAATGGCGAAAAATGGCCATAAATCTTGGCGTTGACAGTGTCCCTTAATCCAGCCTGGATGAACGGAACATCCACTGAGCCCGCATGACAATACCGCACTGGCTTTTCATACCCGCTTTTGTCATGCGCTTTTTTCTTTATTTACCCGACGCCCGCATAATGAGACCAGAATAGCGATTTTTGCAAATTCAGGGCGCGCCGAAAATATGTCTGAATGTGTCTTTAAAATCACTTTATAGATACATTTCCCGGACAAAATACGCGATTTAATCAACAAATTTATATCAACGTCTGCCAGGAATTTTACATTAAGAACAATCAAGAAAAGTGAAGCGATGAAATAACATAACTGAATGCAGATCGTTTTATTCTTCCTTAAAACATCCTTATTTTCAGTGAGATATATAAATAAGTTTTGCTATTTTCATCCATTTTCTGAAATTTGAGGTATCTCACAAAGTTCCCGCAAATACACATTTAGAAACACATATTTTCTTGTTGATACGTTTTATGCATATTTGTATCATTTTACGGCTAGCGCAACGGTATCTCCGATGGAAAGATGCCGTTCAGACACAGAAAGACACTAAACTTTCTTCAATAGTTACGTAAGGAATTATTGACGGCAGTGGCAGGTGTCCATAAAAAACCAATGAGGGTAACAACTAATGATGAAGCGTAATTTCCTGGCAGTGGCTATTCCTGCCCTACTGGCTGCAGGTTCAGTCAACGCAGCAGAAATCTATAACAAAAACGCTAACAAGCTGGATCTGTACGGCAAAGTTGCGGCAGAGCACTCATGGGTAACTAACGGCAACAACACCACCAATAAAGACGGCACTTACGCGCAGTTGGGCTTTAAAGGTGAAACTCAGATTAACGATTCCCTGACCGGCTACGGCCAGTGGGAATACCGTGCGTATGCCAACACCGAAGAAGGCAATCAGGTTAACAAAACGCGCCTGGCTTATGCGGGTCTGAAAATTGCTGATGCGGGTTCTCTGGACTATGGCCGTAACTACGGCATCGTTTACGATGTTGAATCCTGGACCGATATGTCGCCTTCTTTCTCTGGCGAAACCTGGGCAGGCAGCACCGATAACTACATGACCAACCGCACCACCGGCGTGCTGACCTATCGCAACAGCGATTTCTTCGGTCTGGTTGACGGCCTGCACTTCGGCGCGCAGTACCAGGGCAAAAATGAAGGCCGTAGCGTAAACCAGCAAAACGGCGACGGTTTCGGTTTCTCTCTGGGCTATGACTACGAAGGTTTCGGCATCATCGGCGCCTACAGCAAAGCTGACCGTTCAGACAAGCAGGCAGCCGATGGCGAAGGCAAAAACGCTGAGTCCTGGGCGATGGGTCTGAAATACGACGCGAACAATATCTACCTGGCCGCCGTATACTCCGAAACCCGTAATTTGAACTATGTATCTGATGGTATCGCCTATACCGCACTGAACAAAACGCAGAACTTTGAAGCGATTGCGCAGTATCAGTTCGACTTCGGCCTGCGTCCGTCCATTTCTTATGTGAAGAGCAAAGGTAAAGATCTGCCAGTTGGCGCTAACGGCTACTCCGATGCCACCCTGGCTGAGTACGTGACTTTAGGCGCGACTTACTACTTCAATAAGAACTTCAGCGTATACGGCGACTACCGTATCAACCTGCTTGACCAGAACGCGTTCACGCGTGATTACGGCAGCTACGTAGGCGTTGACGATCAGGCTATGCTGGGTGTCGCTTACCAGTTCTAATCCGGGATAACGTATAAACGTTTTCTAAAAAACAGGGCTTCGGCCCTGTTTTTTTACGCCTGAAGTCAAACTGTTAAAGTAATTTGACCTTGCACGCTCTTTTTCATGCAAACGGTTGGCATTTTATTCGCCAGGCGGTAACCTGAAAAACGAATCTCTTCTGATATCAATGGAACCTCGTCATGTTTGAAAACATTACCGCTGCCCCTGCCGATCCTATTCTTGGACTGGCCGATCTGTTTCGCGCCGACGAACGCCCAACCAAAATTAATCTCGGTATCGGGGTTTACAAGGATGAAACGGGCAAAACACCAGTTCTGACCAGCGTGAAAAAAGCTGAACAATATTTGCTGGAAAATGAAACCACAAAAAACTACCTGGGAATAGACGGCATTGCGGAATTTGGCCGCTGCACTCAGGAACTGCTGTTTGGAAAGGGTAGCCCCCTTATTGAAGAGAGGCGTGCAAAAACGGCGCAAACGCCGGGAGGTACTGGCGCACTGCGTGTGGCTGCAGACTTCCTTGCACAAAATACTGCGGTAAAACGCGTCTGGGTGAGTAACCCCAGTTGGCCTAATCATAAGAGCGTGTTTGGCTCAGCGGGGCTGGAGGTGTGCGAGTACAGCTATTACGACGCGCAGAACCATGCGCTGGACTTTGATGCGCTGGTAAACAGTCTCCAGGCCGCGCAGGCAGGCGATGTGGTATTATTCCACGGCTGCTGCCATAACCCTACGGGTATCGACCCAACGCTGGAACAGTGGGAGAAACTGGCCGCCATGTCGAAAGAGAAAGGCTGGCTGCCGCTATTCGACTTTGCCTACCAGGGCTTTGCCCGGGGGCTGGAGGAGGATGCTGAAGGCTTGCGCGTCTTTGCCGCAACGCATAAAGAACTCATTGTCGCCAGTTCCTACTCTAAAAACTTCGGCTTATATAATGAGCGCGTAGGCGCCTGTACGCTGGTTACCGCTAACGAAGAGCAGGCCGGACGCGCGTTCAGCCAGATGAAGGCGTGCATTCGCGCCAACTACTCCAACCCACCGGCGCACGGCGCGGCCGTAGTGGCGACCATACTCAGCAATAACGCGCTGCGCGCTATCTGGGAGCAGGAGCTAACCGATATGCGCCAGCGTATCCAGCGTATGCGTCAACTGTTTGTCAATACGCTACAGGAAAAAGGCGCAAATCGTGATTTCAGCTTTATCATCAGGCAAAACGGTATGTTCTCTTTCAGCGGACTGACTAAAGAGCAAGTTTTACGTCTGCGTGAAGAATTCGGCGTCTATGCCGTAGCATCTGGCCGCGTCAATGTAGCAGGCATGACGCCAGATAATATGGCGCCGCTTTGTGAAGCCATTGTTGCCGTACTCTAAACATACGGCGTGCTGAAAAAAGAGCCGCATCGCGGCTCTCAGAATGATGACAAAGCGGACAAAACACGCCTGCGCTCGCTTTGCAGCTAACAGACAAAAATAATTTCGCTGATTTCCCGGGTCTATTTTACTGATATTTTCAGGCTAAAACGCCACAGGGTTGCGCCTGCGGCCATAAGCCGCCTGGCAGGCGGCTTTATAACCCTGGTCCTGAGGTGGCCAGGCCCGGCGTTAAGCCTGCAAAAAAGGATTGTGTCGTTTTTCATCGCCCAGCGTGGAAAGCGGGCCGTGGCCGGGAATAAACGTTATCTCGTCCCCCAGCGGCAGCAGCTTATTTTTAATCGACGCGATAAGCTGGTTATGGTCACCGCGAGGAAAATCAGTTCGGCCAACGCTGTCTTTAAAAATTACGTCTCCGGATATCAACAGCTTTGAAGAGGCGTCAAAAAACACGACATGTCCCGGCGTATGGCCCGGGCAGTGCAGTACCTGCAACCGGATTTTTCCAACGGTAACGGTATCGCCCTCTTCCAGCCAGCGATCGGGCGTCAGCGGTTGACACTCTTGCAGACCAAACATTTTGCTCTGCTGGGGCAAACCCTGAAGCCAGAATTCATCTTCTTTTTGTGGCCCGACGACAGGAACCGAATAATGCTGCGCCAACTCCGCAGCCGCACCGACGTGATCGAGATGACCATGCGTTAGTAAAATTTGCGTCACTGTCACGCCCTGTGCATCGACTTCCTGTTTAATGCGCCCGGCATCTCCTCCGGGATCGACCAGCGCCCCCAGGCGTGTCTCAGGGCACCCAATTAATGTACAGTTCTGGGCAAACGCCGTGACCGGAATAATGTGATAAATCATACCGTGTTTCTGGCCCTGGCCAGACCTCCGTTAATTACCAGTGCCTGACAGGCCCGGTATCTATGTGCACAAAGTTGCTGCGCGGGTAGTATCCCACACCGCCTGCCCTCATTGCCAATGCAGCTTTACGCACGTTACTTAACGCAACGCCTTCAATATGAAAATCCATCGCTCTGCCTTTAGTGTGATAGCTGTTTTTCGCCACGCCGCGGCTGTGCGCGCGCAGATTGCTGTTGGTTGCCAGCGAGCGATAACCTGAAATGAGCTGAACCTGTTTACGGGTGCCAAGCAGCCCCTGAAGGCGGAACAATTGGTCAAACAGTTGAGGATCTATCGTTTTCACTTTATTGGCTCGATAATCGCGGAAGAAATAGTTAAGACGGGCCAGTTCATCCTGAATGTAGCCTCTGCCATCAAAAAATTCGGCTTTAATCGTCTCACCGGTATGAAGGTTGTTTAGCGTCAAAATACGCGGGCGAGGCGTGGAGAGTGTGGCAAACGCGGACGTAGGCAAGAGAGCGGCTCCCAACGCTACGCCACCCAACGCCAGCAGCTTGCGGCGATTTGCGTCTAATTTTTCCATGTTATTCAGGTCTGCAAAATAAAAATGATCGTTATCCCAAAAAATACTTCGGCAGCAACGGCGGGGTTTGGCCTTTTTTTCCAGTGAGTTAAAGCTGTTAACTTAACACTCTGGAAACATCCCGCATCGTGCGGCGCGCGTCGAGCAGTTGGGTATATATGCACTTCTGGCGCACAAACGCACCTTAACCGGCTAAATTCCATGCGTCAAGGTGCCCGGCCCCCGTCAGACGCAGGCCGGGAGATGGCGCCCAACCGTTACTGACATAAAATGACAACTGTTAATGCCCTAAAATTACAGGCATTAACGAATCAATTTTTCTACTTTCGATAATATCTGGCTGCCGGTTCGCGCACTGAGATCGTAATTGTAAATATCTGTTCGATACTGTGTCCTGCCGTCCTTCCCTACAAAAGCGGTCAAATAATAAAGATTAACGGGAATACTTTGGCGAATATTCACATAGCGCGTATTCCCTTCTTTGAGCGTGGAGGAAACCCGGGCATTGTTCCACCCAGCGTCCTGGAGCAGCATATTGGCAAGCTCAGAGGCTTTATCCACCCTGACGCAACCGGAACTGAGCGCACGCGCCGGGCGCTTGAATAAATTATGGTTAGGCGTGTCATGCAGATAGATCGCGTCTGAACTCGGCATATTAAATTTATAACGTCCCAGCGCGTTTGTCGGGCCCGGCGCCTGCTGGAAACGGAAGGGTAAATTAGACGCCGTAATGGAAGACCAGTTAACCATTCGGGGATTCACTGCTTCCGCATTGCTGCTCCAGCCGCGCAATACTTTATAATTGTGTCGCTCAAGATAACCCGGATCGTTGTACAGCTTCGGCAAAATATCATTACGCGCCAGCGTGGGCGGCACATTCCACGGCGGGTTCAGCACCACATTATTAAGCGCGCTGCTCATCATGGGCGTTTTGCGATCCGGGCGACCGACGATAACACGCGACGACAGCGCCGGATTCCCATCTACCCAGTATGTGAGTGAGTAGTCAGGGATATTAACCATAATCCCGGTATCGGTTTTACCTGGCAGAAGACGCAGGCGCTGAATATTGAGCGCCAGCACGCCTGCGCGCACCTGCGGGGTCATATTTAACGCATCGCGAGTCGACGTACCGATCACGCCATCGGCTCCTATTCCCTGCCAGGTCTGAAAGCGTTTTACGGCAGCAACCAGCGTATTGTCATAAATCCTTGAACCTTTTGGGGCTTTAGCATCAGGCCCATCGCCTGGCAACGCAATAGCCGGGCCGCCGTCAAGCATACCGGTGCGAACCAGTATTTCACGCAGCGCAGGCACATCCGCGCTGCGCTGACCCGGGCGCAAGGTAGCGCGGGCTTTCATTTGCGGCCAGGGGCGCGTGTCCGATACCAGTTCCCGCAATGCGGCATGCATCACGCTGTACTGCGGATGATGCGGCGCGAGCGTCGCGACAAAGTTAGCCACCGTACCCCGGTCAACGGCAATTTGCCACTGGTTAATGACCGCCAGCGGCGGCGTTTCAGTTTTGTACGGCGTCTCGCTATAAAGCCAACGATTACCCTGAGTAGGAATAGAAGAGACAAACTGCAAATAACCAATCATAGCGTCAGACAATACGATATCGCGGGCAATACCGCTGACTGATGGATTGGTTAACAGCTCTACCCAGGCGGTAAATTTCGGCTGAAAACCGGCAATGGCGACTTCAGCAAGCTGCTGCTGAAAAGCGCGTACGGCCTGTGCGTTTTCCCACATCGGCTTCATATCGCGCGCGGCATACAACAGCGAAAGCGCGCTCAGGTAAGTGGGCGTGTAGCCGGAAGGGAGATGAGAGAGAAGCTGAGTCTGGGATTGCACCGCAGCCATACCGCCGTCAGGCGACCCCATCAAGCCAACCATAGCAGGCGACGGCATCATCTGATCGTTCATACTAAACGGTTGCGCAGTTTCGGCGGCCGAAGCGTCTGTAGGGATCACTTCCGGTTCGTCTGCCTGAACGACAAGCGTTAACAGGCTCAGGACCAGACCAGCAACGGCCGACCTTCGAAAACGACATAATTTCGTGAGCAACATCCCTTGCCTCCTGGTTGATCATTGCCTTTTCGACAGACTTATACTGAGTATATAAAGAGAGTTTCCCTTCTGCTCGTCGTAGTGTAAAGAAATTTAGCGCTGATAAAAATCAAAATATCAATTATGTTAAACCTGTTATTTTAACGAAACAGCCCTCTCTCTGTTCAGAGAAAGGGCTGTTTCAGGGCGGCGCGATTTATTCAGGAGGCATCCGCCGCGCGGGCAGGCAGGGTTTCCGGCAGCGGGGTTGCAAAACCACGCAGCCCAACGACGTGAACATGCTCCTGATTCTGAATGACTTTACGCACAAGCTTATAGGTCGTGCCTTTTTCCGGGCTGATGTTTTCAGGCGCCGCGATAATCAGTTGCATCTCCAGACGCTCGCACAGCTCGAACAGCGTATTAATAGAGCGAGCGTCAAGTCGCGCCGCCTCATCCAGAAACAGCAGACGACACGGCGAAATGTCCTTGCCGCGCAGGCGACGGGACTCCTCTTCCCATGACTGCACGACCATCACCAGGATAGACATACCGGTACCAATGGCTTCACCGGTGGACAGCGCCCCGCTCTCGGCCCGCAGCCAGCCGTCTGAACCACGGTTAACTTCCACTTCCATTTCCAGGTAGTTGCGATAATCCAACAGCTCTTCACCGATAGTTTGCGCAGTGCGGTTTCCCATCTCAATCTGCGGATTCAGACGCTGCCACAGCTTCGCCAGCGCTTCGGAAAATGTCAGGCGGTTGCTGTTAAACAGATCCTGATGCTGGCCGTGCTCTTCAGACAATACATCAAGCAGCATAGAGTGCGTTTCGCGCACGTTAACGTTCAGACGCACGCTGTTAACCTGACCAAAGGAGACGCTTTGCAGCCCCTGGTTTAGCATGCGAATGCGGTTCTGCTCGCGCTGGATGGTTTTACGGATGATGTTCGCTACGCTGCGGGAGCTTATCGCCAGCTTCTGTTCACGCGCGGTCAGTTCCTCAGTCAGGCGGCTCAGCTCAATTTCCATCTGTTCGATGGCCTCAACCGGATCGTCGGTGCGAATAATATCCTGACGAATGCGCTCGCGCAGATGCTGGTATACCGCCACAAAGAACTGGATCTTACGTTCAGGACGCCTGGGATCTTCCGACAAACGCAGCACATCGCGCAGATGCTCATTATCCGCCACCGCCAGACGCAGCGCGCCAAGCGCCTTATCCGACATAGAACGCAGATTGTCGCCAGACTCGTACGCCAGCTCACGACGGTGCAGGCGGCGCTCAACGCCGTTTTCCTTCACCATACGCATCACCGCGCACCAGCCCGCCTTCGAGGTCACCACCTGTTCACGCTTTTCAAAATAGTCGCGCTCGTGACGCTTAATTTTACGCGTCAGGTTATCCATTTCCGCTTCGCAGTAGGTCAATTGTTTCTCAAGCTGACTTCTGCGCGAACGGTTATTGCTAAGGGCCGTATGCAGCTCATCACGACGCGCTCTGGCACGCTCTTCGGCGCCGGCATCGGCGCGCACGCCGATATCCTTAAGCTCTTTATACAAATCGGCAAGCAACTCGCGCTTGGTGTCATACGAGCTTTTGAGCGAGGCCAGTAACTGGCTGTACTGGCTAAGCTGGGCTGCATGGCCGCGTAGCGCTTCACGGGCGCGGCTCCGTTCCGCTTCTGCCTGCTCCAGACGCTGGCGCAGCTTCTCATTGAGATCGCTGTTGCCGCTGAGCATCTGCGCTGAGTCGCTGTAGCTAAAGTGAGCGCGACGCTGCACCACTTCGGTCAGCGCAAACGCCTGCTGGCGCGCCTCACGCTGAACCTGCTGCGCGCGCTCGTAATCCTGTTTCAGTTGTTCAAACTGTTCAGGATCGTTTTGCAGTACCGAGGCTACCAGCTCAAGCTTTGTGAGCTGATTGCCATGCTGCTGAATAAAGTGCGCCGCCTCCTGCGCTTCATCCAGGCGCGCCTGAATTTCATCGCGGCGGTCGCCCAGCGTGTCGTCTTCGAGCAGGTTCAGGCGCGGTAGCAGGCGGTTGAGCTGGGCAATCCCCTCTTTTGCCTGCTCAAACTGGCTGCGCTGCTGTTGATTATCGTTTTCATGAGCGCTGATTTCGCGCTCGATTTCCCCCCGACGACCGTTCAACTGACGGATTTCCGCCTCCGGGTCATCCTCAAAGGCAACAGACAGATGCTGACCGATAAAGCGGCTGAAGGCCTGATGAAGGCGCTGGGTTTTCTGTACGTCAAAAGAGAGCGTTGCATAGCGCTCCGCCAGCGTTTCACGCTCGGCATGCAGCGCCTCAATACGGCTTTCACGCGCCGCGCGTCCAAACAGCGGCAGCGTCGGGAAACGTGAGTAACGCCACTGGCGGTCGGCCACTTTCACAACGACCGCTTTTTCCAGTTCTTCGGCGCTGAACACGCTGTCGTCAAAGGACTGCGGATCGCCTTCAATGAGATATAAATCTTCCGGGCAGTCTTCCAGACCGTCGAGCTGCTCGCGCACCCGCGACAGATCCGGCACGACAATCGCATGGCGTGACGGCCCGTACAACGCTGAAAAATAGGGCGCGTCATCAAGGCTGACGTCATCATAAATTTCAGACAATAATACGCCGCCAAAGCGTTCAGCCAGCGCGTTAAGGCGCGCGTCTTCGGCGCCGCCCGGCTGGCTCAGGCGTTCAATTTCTTCATCAACGGCGTTCTTACAAGCGCTGACTTCGTCACGCTCAACGGTCGCTTCACGCTCACGCTCCAGTATCTGCTGGAGATATTCGGTTACGTCAGAAGCGCTTTCAAACTCGGCCCCGCTCTGCTCGCAAAGCTGGTGAAGACCGTTTTGGGCGGCAAGCCAAATCGGCGCGCGCTGGGTCAGCAAACGAATGCGTCCCTGAATCTGCTCCAGCTCCTGGCGCAGCGACATACGCTGCTCGCTTGCAGCCGACACATTGTCCTGAAGCGCCGCAATGCGCTCTTCCAGCTCTGCGGCAAATGCTTCGAGCTCATCCGGCTCAAAACCGCGCCCCTGACGCTTGCAGAATTCACCCAGCAAACGTTCGGCGTCCTGCTGCTCGCGCAGGCGCTGCTCCAGCTCGTTAAGCCGCAGACGCAGCCCCTGAAGCTGCTGCGCCTGATGGCGCTGCTCTGAGGCATCGCGCAGCAAATTGCGCGCGACGCTCCAGGCCTCGCTGCGGCTCACCGGGCCATTAATGGCCGTAACAAGTTGATAAGCTTCCTCAAATTGCGCGTGTGCGGCGCGCGAAACGCTCATCTTCTGATCGAGAGACAACAGTTTTTCGGTCGCTTCCTGCTCTTTAGCCTGGAAGGTTTCCAGCCACTCGTCGGCGCTTTCCGCGGACAAATCCGGTAGATGGCACAGCTCACGGGCACGCTCCAGCGCCTGTAGCGCCTGCTGATACTGAATGGCGCGCGTTTGCTGTACGTCCAGCGCCTGTTGATAGTCGGCAAGCTGGCTTTTCAGTTCATCCACCTCAAGCTCTGCGGACTCGGCGCGGGCCTCGTTCTCTTCCTGCCGCTCCTGCGCTTCGCCAACCACTTCAGTTTGTTCTTCAAGGCGCGCCTGCAACTCTTCAAGATCCGCTTCGTAGCGCTCGATTTTTTCCTGCTGGCGCAGCGCGGTTTGCACCAGGTTCAGGTGATCGCTTGCGGCCTGATAGTCGGTTTCAAGGTCGCCTTCAGCCCCCGCGTGCTCCGCCAGTTCGCGCGCCATCTCAACATGCTTAAACTGTTCTGAGCACAGTTGCTGGCGGCTGGTATTCATTTCACGGCGCAGCTCCAGCGCCTGATCGAGATGAATACGCCTTTCATTGGCGTGGCGCATATAGTCTGCCGCCACATAGTCAGTCGCTTCGGATATCAGGTGTTTAAACAGATCGCGATCGGACTGAGTAACGCGGATGGCTTCCAGCGTCATGCGGTTTTCACGCAGCGCGGCCTCCATGTCCTGGAAAGCCTTACGCACGCCGCCGTTTTCCGGCAGCAGATAATCGCGCAGCGACCGGGTAATGGCGCTGGAAATACCGCCGTAAAGCGACGCTTCAATCAGCTTATAATATTTGCTGCGATCGGAGGCTGAACGCAGGCGGCGCGCCACCACGCCCAAATCAAACATCAGCGAGTGATAGTCGGTAATAGAGTTAAACTGCTTAAACTGTACGCCTTCAATGGCTTCGACTTTATCTTTTAGCTCATTGAGCGCCAGCACGCGCGCCTGGCGATTGCTCAGCGTTTCAGTCACAAGCTGCGTGGGGAGAATGGATGTCGGTAAACCCTGGATGGCAAACGGTTTAATATCCACTTTGCGATCGCGCCCGGCAACCTGCTGCAAACGCACGCCCACCAGCACCCGCTGGCGACGCGAGTTCACGACATCAAGCATGGAATAGCAAACGCCAGCCCTGAGCTTACCGTGCAGGCCCTTATCGCGCGAACCGCTGGTGGCCCCCGCCTCAGTCGTATTACGGAAATGCAGCAGCGTCAAATCAGGAATAAGCGCTGTAACAAAGGCCGCCATTGTTGTCGATTTGCCGGCGCCGTTGCCGCCTGAAAGCGTGGTGACCAGTTCATCAAGATCGAACGTGCGCGCGAAAAAGCCGTTCCAGTTAATCAGGGTCAGCGAGCGAAATTTACCGCGTTCAATCATTTTCATCCCCGGCGTTGTCATCATCCTGACGGGCATCGTCGCTCTCGTCATCGTTCAGTTGCAGATGGTTTTCGACAGGCATTGCTTCACCGTCGCGAATCAGGCGCTTTTGCGCTTCGCGCGCATCGTCGCCGCTACGCACGTCTGCGCCAAAGCGGAACACCGATTCAGTAATGCGAAACTTACTGCTGTCATGCCCGGTAAACCAGATCATGCCGAGGCGACGCAGGCGAGTGAGCGAAGAGCGCACTTTCTCCTGTAATTTTTGCCTGTCCAGATCGGTGCCGGTGGAACGGTTATTCACAAGCTTTAACAGCTTGCTTTCATCCGCCAGCGCCAGCAGTTCATCGTAAAGCTCCTGCTGCGTGAAAATCCCCTCGTTCGCCAGGCGCTCCGGGCTGAGGTAGAGATAACAAAGGATTTTTCCTACCAACATATCCAGTTCAGAAAGCACCGAGCGTGAAATAAGGGTGGTGGAACGCGGGCGCAGGTAGAAAAAACCTTCCGGCGCGCGAATAAGCTCTACATTGTAACGCCCGTAAAACTCTTCGAGCGGCTCCTGGAAGTCCATCAGAAAAGCGTGGTTATCCAGCTCATCCAGACCAATATGTTTACCCGCGCGCAGTTGGCTATCCAGCGCGGGAAAAAGTGGGTTGACTAACGCCTGCGCCAGCTTAACCGGCATAAATTGTTCAATATTTGTCAATGACATGCGCCTGTACTCTGGCTCCGTAATCATTAATCGGCTGCCAGGAGGCTGGCAGGCCAATAAAATCGGCTTCGGCGACGCCCAGGCGCACGGCCTGGTCAACGACGATGCGCGCCACATCGAAATGGCGCGCGCGCGGATATTGCGTGAGATACTCACGCATCACAATGCTGAGATCCAACGGCATATTTTGGGTTTTGTAGACCGCCAGCGCAGCCTCAATCATGGCCGCCAACTGTTCGCGAATCTCATTAAACTCTTCAAATTCCAGCTCGGACGGCAGCTCGCCGGTCACTTCTTCATCGCGCAGGGCCATCTCTTCATCACGCATATCCAGCAGGCGATCGGCATTGGCATACGTCAGCGCCCAGGGGGCGTCAAAATAGTTCTGTACCGACTGGCGCAGGCGTTGGGCAAACACGCGGTTTTTATCCATATCGATCGCGGTACGGATAAATTTATGTACGTGACGATCGTAGCCAATCCACAGATCAATAGCCTGCTGCCCCCAACTGGTAATGCGGTCGAGCTTGGTTTGCAGATCAAACACCAGGTTGTCGATAAAGTGTAAATTATCCATACCCATCGCCGCCTCCTGGATACGCAGCAGGTTGGCCTGCAGCTTATCGCCTGCGGCCTCAAGCGTATCCTGCAATTCACGCAGCGTACCGGACGTTTCCGACAACAGCACTTCACAACTGGAAATAGCTGCGCGCCAGTCTTTATTCAACAGCGCGGCAATATCTTCTTTTACCTGATTTTGCTGCTCGTCCATCACGCGCTGGGTAAGATCGATACTGTCGAAAATCTCCGCTACCGAATATTTTAACGGCGCAAATACATGGCGATGCCAGTGAAATTCGTCCCCGCCCTCGGCGGCGGCGGCGGCGGCGCTTTTCAACTCGCCGGCCACCACGGAAAGCTGCATAGATAGACGCAGCGTGGAGAACTCTCGCTGGCGAATATAATAGTCGGTAATGCCAATGCCCAGCGGAGTGAGGCGGTAAATGGCGTTGCCTTCCGCCAGCTCGCTGGTAAAGCGGTTAAACAGGCGCTGGCGCACCATATCATTGATCGCGTTGTTGGCTCGCTGGGCAATAGTTTCGCTGCTCTGTTCATAAACGTCGCTGACGTGGCGAAAAGCGTCTATTAATTCGCCTTCCGTCAGTTCGCCGTCCAGCCGCTCGCCGTTGAGCGTAGCGACCGCCAGCAAAAAAGCGAGCCTGTCGCCCGGCAGCGAAATAGAAAAATCGTTTTTCCTGGCCCAGGCAACCAGTTCAGGCACTGTCTGGGAAAAATCACTCATAGCTTATCCCTGGTTCTCCGGCTTTTGCGCAATAACGTGAATATAACGCCCCATACTTATCCAGGGCTCCTGCCGGCAATATTGCGTTTCGAGCGCGAGAAGCTGGTCAAAACAGTCGCGCTGTTGATGCTTTTCACGCAGATAATCATGGAACACCCGCACGCCGGTTTTGCTGGCGATACGCCAGCCCGTTTGTTCAAGCCAGCGGTAAACCTGCTCCGGCTGTAGCGGATTATCAGGCGAAAGGGTGCGTTTTTTCTTTTTCGGCATCCCTGAGCGCACATAAGAGAAGTTTCCCGCCACCATATTGTGCATCAGAAGGCCGTTAGCATTGTAGAACATCAACGACAGCGCGCCGCCAGGGGTCAGATACGACCATAGCGACGCCAGTATCGCGCAAGGGTCGGCCACCCATTCGAGCACCGCATGAAACAATATCAGATCAACCGGGCTTTCCAAATGCTCGCCGACCTGCTGGGCGGAAGAATGTATAAAATGCATGTTCCCGCTCACAGCTTTTTCTTCAGCATGACGCCGCGCCCGCGCCACCATTTCCACAGATAAATCACACAGCGTAACGTGATGGCCCATTTCGGCCAGACGGCAGGCGTTCTGCCCTTCTCCGCCGCCTGCATCAAGCACGCGTAACCTGCGCGGCGCAAAGCCCGCCAGAAGCACCTCCAGATCCTGCCACAAAATGGCCTGACGCAGCCGCCCTTTGGTCGTACCGTAAATATTGCGCGCAAACTTTTCGGCAATGTCGTCGAAATTGCGATCGTTCATCGCCAGCACTCCCTGAGCCATGCGCCCGTTACACAAAGCCGCTATTCTGGCATACCCGGCGGGAGAATGAAGCCTTATGGTGTAATATCGCCGGAATTTCTCGGCCACATGCTTAAAAAAGGAACAAAGCACGATGCTTTTTACGCTGAAAAAATACATTGGCGGCCTGCTGATGCCGCTGCCTTTACTGCTGTTGCTAATGGGCATCGCGATTGCGCTGCTGTGGTTTTCCCGCTGGCAAAAAAGCGCGCGCGCAATATTAACGCTGGGCTGGTTAACGCTGTTGTTGATTAGCCTGCAACCCGTCGCTGATAACATGCTCGCGCGTATTGAAAAACGCTACCCCACCTGGCGCGGCGGCGAAAAGGTCAGTTATATCGTGGTGCTCGGCGGCGGCTATACCTGGAACCCGGACTGGGCGCCCGGCTCTAATCTTACCAGCAACAGCCTGCCGCGCGTTGTCGAAGGCGTACGCCTGTGGTTAGCGAATCCCGGTGCAAAAATGATTTTTACCGGCGCCGCCGCGCCCGCTAATCCAGTCAGCACGGCCGAGGCGGGCGCTCGCGTAGCGCAAAGTCTTGGCGTTCCACGAACGGAAATTGTGACGCTGGATAAGCCCAGGGATACTGAAGAAGAAGCGGCTGGCGTGGCGAAATTGCTGGGCCAGCAGCCATTTTTACTGGTGACGTCCGCATCGCATCTGCCGCGGGCGATGATTTACTTCCACCGACATGGGCTAAATCCTCTGCCAGCGCCTGCTAATCAACTGGCCATCACTTCGCCGCTGCAAATGTTTGAGCGGGTAATTCCATCACCCGTATGGTTGATGCACAGCGATCGCGTCGTTTATGAAACTCTGGGGCAGCTCTGGCAGCAATTAAAAGGCGCATCACAGCCAGGGGAGTAACGCCTTCGCGGCGGCATCAAACGCAGGCCGATTCATGCGCCCACAGCTAACCAGACGCGCAACTTCATTCCACAATATGTACAGCCAGCGCCGCCACAGGAAAGACTCCGCCACCGGCGCGCGCTGCAAATAATGCCACAGCAGGCTTTCCGACATCCCCTGCTCCTGAAGGCGAAACAGATCGTATTCGCGCGGCGCCCACAGTATAGCGCCCGGATTCATCACCGCGCTCAGCCGATCGCTGCGCGCGTCTTTAAGCATACTGCCCAGGGTGAAATTACCGTGTACCAATACGCAGGTGTCGGTAAAATTATCAAACAGCCGCGGCAGCGCTTCACGGCTGCGAAACAGCAGCCGGTTATCCTGCATGGTCAGGCTACCGCTTTTAAGTTTACTCACCGTACTCCACAACACGTCTATCCGCTGGCGATACCAGACTGGCCACCGGTTTTCCTGCGTACTGTCAACATCCCCCACACAGCCCTGACTGTCAATCTGATGCCAGCTCAGCAGGGCCTCAATAATCTCTTCTTTAAGCTGCGCCCAGCGCTGAGGCGTACGAGCGGGCGCTTCAACGGATACTCCGCGCAGACGTTCAATAATCAATACATCCTGACCGGTTATGCCCTCATGGGTAATAACGCCATAAACGGCTGGCATTCTCACCGTAGCATAGCGTGCCAGCAGCGACATTTTCCAGGCGATGCGGCTTGCCACGCCCGGCGCGGCGTAACACTTTGCCAGCAGCGGCATAGCCGTCCCTCTGGCATCATAGACGGACCACAGCGTGGTCTCCGGCGTTTCGCTCACGCACTCCAGCCGACTTAGCGGCTCTCCCAGCAAATGACTCAGTTCAGCGCGCAGTCGCTCCATTTGCGTTAACCCTTATTGAAAGACGGGTCTTTATGATGTGCCTGCAACACACGAATGTCACCCCATCATGTCAATGCAAATGATAAGCGCTAAGAACAAAGGACCCAGCGGATTCGCTTCTGGCAAGCTCGCTGTTATTCGAATGCGCCCGCCCTGACAGCGCAATGGTGTATTCGCCGCAAAAAGGCAAGGCGGTTGACAACCCCAGGGCCGAACAAACTCCGCCTGAAATATCAGAAAGTACACCCCGTAAAATTAACAAGTTGATTGTTAACCACTGACTACAGCGAGGGCAACATACCGTTTTTACCCTTTCTGCCGCCCCCTCTGAGCGTTGTCAGCCAGCGCGCCTGGCGTTCATAATCGCCAGTGCTGGCGCATTTCAGCGCGCACGCGTTCAAGATCTTCAGGCGTATCAACCCCCGTGCCGGGTAGCTGTTTAGCCACGTCAACGTGGATTTTTTCGCCGTACCACAGCACGCGCAACTGCTCAAGCATCTCAATATGTTCCAGCGGGCCTGGCGCCCAGCTAACATAACGCCGGATAAATCCCGCACGATAGCCATAAATGCCGATATGGCGCAGCAGCGTATCGCCAATGCTGTCACGCGACCGGGCGAAGCGATCGCGATCCCAGGGTATGGTGGCGCGTGAGAAATAAAGCGCATACCCTTGCGCATCGCGCACCACTTTTACGACATTTGGATTAAACGCCTCTTCAGCATCGCGTATCGGTACCGCCAGCGTCGCCATACCCACGCCGCTGGCAATCAGGTTATCGGCCACCTGGCGCACGATAACCGGCGGAATAGCCGGCTCATCGCCCTGCACATTCACAATGGGCACGTCGTCGGTAAAACCGCACTTTTCCACGACTTCAGCCAGGCGCTCCGTACCGGATTGATGGTCAGAGCGGGTCATACAAACCTCACCGCCCACGGCCTGTACGGCGCGCGCTACGTCTTTATGATCGGTCGCGACAATAATACGCGCCGCGCCCGCTTCACGAGCGCGATCCAGCACGTGAACAATCATCGGTTTGCCGTTAATGTCTTTCAGCGGTTTGCCCGGCAGGCGCGTGGAGGCGTATCGGGCGGGGATAATGGCGACAAAACTCATGGTCTGCTCTCTTGCGCGCTTAGCGGGCGCGCTTCATTTTCCAGCAATACCGGTATACCGTCGCGCAGCGGAAAAGCCAGCGCATCCGCTTTGCAGATTAACTCCTGCGTTTCTTTATTAAACCAGAGTTTACCGTTGCAAACGGGGCAGGCGATGATTTCAAGCAAGCGATGATCCATAATTCCTCCAGAATGGACCGGGGAGCAAGAGACGCTCAGAATAACACAGGGTCGCCCGGAATTTCCCGGCGTTTGCCCCGCCGCGGCGTCAGAAACGCAGGACGCGATGCCAACACAATGTCGTTTGCGTCCTCCCGGCGGGCAAATTCATCCGACGCGACGCAGACTGCGGATTAGCCCTTCGCCCGGCGTCACCGCCGCTTCCGGCCACAAATTGAAACTACAAGCCTGGCCGGCTTGCGGCGCATTTTAGCGTTCACAGACCCCACCCGCGCGCCACAACATTGATAATATCTTTTTGCAGCAGCGACATGCGAAGAATGGCGGCAAGCAAATTCCGCAGCCGGGCACGGCGAGGCGGCCTTTGCAATAATCCCCCGGCGCGAAGCGCAGGTCAGGGCAAGCTGCAACGAAATTCATGCAGCAAACACGCAACCTTCGGTAAGACTTGCGGCCTACGACAGTTTACCGACCTCCTGGCGCGCAAGCGCGGTCAGTTCCGCCAGCAGCTTCTCTGCCGCCGGGTCAGTTAATTCGGCCTCCACCGGTAAATACCACCAGTCGTCACGGGCAAAAGCCCGGCATTTGACCGCGTCTTTTTCAGTCATCAGCAGCGTTTGCCCCGGTTGATAAAAACGGGCGACCTGCGCTTCGCTCAGCGCCTGATGGTCAGCCAACGCGACGGTTTTCTCCACCGCTACGCCACACTGTTTAAGCGTGGCGAAAAAACGCGGCGGGTGCCCAATCCCCGCCATCGCAACCACATGCTCAAGCTCGCTCACCGGGCGTTTTTCACCGTTTAGCAAGTTTACAGCCTGCCCCGGGCGCAGGCGCATAGCAATTTCACCGGTACGGGCGCCGCCTCCGTTAACAATAACGGCATCCACGTTTTTCAGCCGCCCCGCGCGCTCGCGCATAGGTCCTGCGGGCAGCCACCAGCCGTTGCCAAAACGGCGCACGCCGTCGATGACAACAATTTCTTTATCACGGGCCAACGCATAGTGCTGAAGTCCATCGTCAGCAATCACTATTTGCGGCGCATGCGTTTCAATTAACGCCTGCACCGCTGCGCTGCGCTGCGGCGCAACGGCCACAGGCACGCCGGTACGCTGATAAATCAACACAGGTTCATCACCAGCCTGAAGCGGCGTAGTGGTCATGTCCAGCAGCAGAGGATAGCGTCCTGCTTTACCGCCGTACCCGCGTGAGACCACGCCAACGCGAATGCCACGACGCTGTAGCTGTTCAACCAGCCACACGACCACCGGCGTTTTACCATTGCCGCCGGCGGTCAGATTACCGACCACCACCACCGGCACCGGCGCACGCCAGACTTTACGCCATCCCAGCCGGTAGCTCAGGCGAATCGCGCCGCTGACCAGGCCATATAACAGAGAAAATGGCAGCAGCAGTAGCCAGAGCGCGGACTGGCCAGACCAGATGCGCGCTATCATGCGCCGAACTGCATTTTATACAGTTGGGCGTAAACGCCCTTCTGTGCCAGCAATTCGCCGTGGCTGCCGCGCTCAACGATTTTGCCGTCTTCCACCACGACAATTTCATCCGCCTGTTCAATGGTCGACAGGCGGTGAGCAATCACCAGCGAGGTGCGATTTTTTTGCAGTTCATCCAGCGCAGCCTGAATAGCACGTTCAGATTCAGTATCCAGCGCAGACGTAGCCTCATCGAGGATGAGGATAGGGCTGTCGCGCAGCAGTGCTCGCGCAATAGCGATACGCTGACGTTGGCCACCGGAAAGCAGCACGCCGTTCTCACCGATTACCGTGTCCAGGCCGTTATCCATCTTATTAATAAAGTCCAGCGCATAGGCCATTTTCGCCGCGCGCTCAACATCTTCGCGGCTGTACTGCCCGGTACGGGCATAGGCTATGTTGTTGGCGATGGTATCGTTGAACAGATGGACGTTTTGCGACACCAGCGCAACCTGATTACGCAAGGATGCCAGGGTATAATCGCGAATATCCTGGCCATCCATCAGTATGCTGCCTTCCTCAATATCGTAAAACCGGGTAATCAGGCTGGCGATGGTGGATTTACCCGATCCTGAACGGCCAACCAGCGCCACCGTTTTTCCCGCCGGAATGGTGAGATTGATGTTACGCAGCGCGGGCGTATCACGTCCCGGGTAGGTAAAAGTCACATTGCGAAACTCAATATCACCGCATGAGCGCGCAATTTCACGGCTGCCGCTGTCTTTTTCCTGCTCGGTATCGAGAATAGAAAACAGCGTCTGACAGGCAGCCATACCGCGCTGGAATTGCGCGTTGACATTGGTCAGCGATTTAAGCGGACGCATCAGGGCTATCATGGAGGAAAACACGACGGTGATCGTCCCGGCAGTCAGGCTCGCCATTACGCTCGGAAAACTTGCGGCATACAGTACAAAAGCCAGCGCCAGGGAAGCAATAAGCTGAATCAGCGGGTCGGAAATAGACGATGCCGACACCATTTTCATGCCCTGCAGGCGCATACGGTTACTGACTTTGCTAAAGCGTTCGGCTTCGATCTGTTGACCGCCGAAAATCAGCACTTCTTTATGCCCCTTAAGCATCTGCTCCGCGCTGGTCGTCACCTGCCCCATCGTGTTCTGCATATTTTTGCTGATATTGCGAAAGCGTTTAGAGACGATACGAATGGCGACAGAAACAATGGGCGCCAGCACAATAAGGATGAGCGATAGCTGCCAGCTATAATAAAACATCATGATGAACAGGCCGATTATCGATGCGCCTTCACGCACAACGGTGATAAGCGCGCTGGACGACGACGAGGCCACCTGCTCAGAATCATAAGTGATACGCGACAGCAGCGTACCTGTCGATTGCTTATCAAAGAACGCAACCGGCATTCCCATCATATGGTTAAACAAGCGGCGGCGAATCGTCATCACCACTTTGCCAGAAACCCAGGAAATACAGTAGCTGGAGATATAGCTGGTAACGCCGCGCAGCACCATCAAGCCGATAACTACCAGCGGCATCCATACCAGTACAGAACGATCCGTCTTGCCGAAACCGTCATCCAGTAACGGTTTAAGCAGCGATAACATAAACGTATCGCTGGCTGCGTTGAGGATTAAGGCAACTCCAGCCACAATCAGACCCAGCTTAAACGGCGCAATTATCGGCCAAAGGCGGCGAAAGGTCTGCCAGGTGGAGAGATCTTTATCATTATGCATTGTCGAACCAGCTATAGATGAAATAGCCGCATATTCTACCTGTTAACAGGAGTGACGCCAAACCACTGATGATACCAGCGCGGAGAAATATGTTCTCTGAAGCTCAAAACCTGAGGTTGCCCGGCGCCGAATCGCAGCGTTATCTGCCCATGACGCGCCGTGTCATACCATACAATGCGGCGCTCCCGGTAGCGTCGCAACACCACGGCGGACGGCAGCCGCCAGGCGCTATAACGCGCCACCGAGGCAACGGCAATCGCAGGCGACACCTGACTTAATAACAGCGGCGACGATGAGGTTCGGCTACCGTGGTGCGGCACCTGTAATACATCAGCCCGTAGTCGTTCACGCTCGCTACGCACCATTTCCAGCTCTGCCGCCGCTTCAATATCGCCGGTTAACAAAACGCTATGGCGTCCATCGTCAATTTTTACCACACAGGAGTGGTTATTACCGCTTCCTTGCCGCCCGCGTGGCGGCCAGTGGACGGTAAACGTCAACCCCTGCCAGCGCCAGCGCATTCCCTGCCAGCAAGGGTAATGACCTGCCTCCTCCCCGGTACGCATGAAAAGCATATGCGGCCAGGCGGCGAGCAAACTTGCTACGCCCCCGCTGTGGTCAAGATGCTCGTGGCTGAGTATCAGCCCCTGCGGCGTAAGCCGATGCCAGCGCAGCCACGGGGCGATAGTCTGCTGGCCGCTGTCGCCGCCCTGCCAGGCGTTCCCGCTATCATAAAGCATGGCCTGCTGGCGGCGTTCCACCACTACCGCCAGGCCGTGACCGATATCCAGTACGTGCAGCGCCCAGCCTTGCGAATTTTTCTCACGCCAGAATGGATGCAGTAAAGCCGCAACCGTCGCCAGCGCAACGCCGCTCCACGCCAGCCCGCTGCGAAATCGCCATAAAATCAGCGCCGGCCAGGGGGCAAAACTTAGCCACAAATAACGCTCATCCAGCGCCAGCCAGCCATCCGGCAGCCATCTCAGATACGCAAAAACCGCATCAAGCGACCTGTCAGCCAGCGTTAACAATAAGCCGGCTGTCTGCGAAAACCCCGTTAGCAGCATCGCCAACAAAATAAGCGGCACCGTGATAAACGTCACCGCCGGCACCGCCACCAGGTTGGCAGGCCAGTTGCTCAAGCTGACGCCGTGAAAAATCGCCAGTTGCATGGGGAGCAAAAGAAACATCATGCCTGCCTGAAGATGCGCCAGCGACAGCACGTGACGGGCAAACGCAGGCCACGGTTTACTGGCAAGCGGCAGCCATTGATACCAAAACAGCAATCCCGCGACGGCGGATACCGACAACAAAAAGCTGTCGGACAACAGCGCCAGCGGCTCGGCAAAAATCATGACCGCTACGCAAATAAGCCATAGCCGCCAGCCGCTTGTACGTATCCCGCTCAGGCGCAGAGCGCCGCAAACCAGCATGGAAAGAAATGTACGTACCGCCGGCGGCTGCGCGCCGGCAAGCCAGGTGTACGCCCCCGCCGCCAGCAGCCCGCCCCACAAAGGTAAACGCCAGCCAATAAGACGCGCAGGAAACAGAAGCTGCAACAGGCGCATCAGCCCCCAACCTAATGTGCCGGACAGCCCAATATGCAACCCGGAAATCGCCATCAGATGCGCCGTGCCGGTGGCTCGCAGCAGATCCCGATCATGTTGGCTAAGCCCCGCCCGCTCGCCAAAACCCAGCGCCAGCAGCACCTCCTGCCAGGCAAGCATCCGACTCTGGCGTGTAAAACGCTGGATAAAACGGCTGCGTAAATCGCACTGTGTCGCAATAGGAGCGGCGCTGAGTATGCGAGCACGTAACGTAACGCCCATAGCCAGCGCATAACGCTGTGCATCGAATCCGCCAGCATTTAATTTGCCATGTACCGGGCGCAAGCGCAGCCTCATATGCCAACGCTGCCCGGAACACGCCGGTTGTGAAAGCGCAGCGTCATAAACGCGCACGCCGGGCGCAGGAAATAACCACCGTTTACCGATGCGGGTTATACGTAACGCATTCACTTTCTCATTTGTTGCGCCGGTAATAATAACTTCCGTATCCAGCGTATGATCCGCCAACGCCTCCACCGGCCACAGCGCTTGCCTGGCCGCCAGCAGCCCCCAGCACAGCATCCATAATACGAGCGCGCCATAGCGCCATGTGCGTTTAGCGGGCACGGAAACCAGCGCCGCAATACCCATTAGCCCTGATATCGCCTCAAGAGAAGGGATCTCAGCCAGCCACATTAGCGGCGCTATGCCCACAATGACGCACAAACACAGCCCTGTTAACGAAACCATGTCACCTCCCTGTTTCCGCCAGTCTGCGTTAAGCAACCGGTAATAACAGCACCATAAAGGCGCTTCCTCGCGCTGGCTTGCGGAAAAAGCGTTGCGTTTACAGCGTCAGGCAAAGCATTTGAGAGCCGGTTACAGAAAACAGAAGCCGGCAGACGAAAGAAGAACAGAAGGGAGATAAGCGCTATTAGTTCAGATTTGGCGGGCTGCGTTTTATGGCAGACAGCATGATCCTGGCAGCAGGCAAAGCGCGGCGCCCGTTAAGTTCATCAGCGCGTTATAAATAAATGGCGCCGCGCCAGCGTGGGTCTTTCCTGGACTGGTCCGGTTACAGGGTTTTAACGTATTTTACCGGCAGTAAAAAAGCGCCAGACAGGCGCTTCAGATTAATGACAAAGCGGACAAAGCATAGCCTTTGCCTTCTTTGTATTTATCAGATGAAAATCAACGCATCGATTTTTCTGATGTGCCTTCCCGACGTTTTGGGCCAGGAGAGTTTAACCCGGGGTTTAACAACGGCCTCAAAGCGCCCACTGGCGATTTTGTTGCCCAAACCCGCGGCTCAGGCATAAATATTGGCACGGTCGCGCAACTCTTTACCCGGTTTAAAGTGGGGAACGTATTTGCCTTCCAGTTCAACTTTATCACCGGTCTTCGGGTTACGGCCGACGCGCGGCGCGCGATAGTGTAAGGAGAAACTGCCAAATCCCCTGATTTCAATGCGCTCGCCCTCGGCAAGCGTAGAGGCCATATGCTCCAGCATTTCTTTTACCGCATCCTCAACTGTCCGGGCAGGGATATGAGAGTGCTGGCTGGCAAGTCTTTCTATCAATTCTGACTTGGTCATGTATCCTCCATTTTCCATTCAGGCAATATGCTTGCATCTATCGAACAAGGGCGGCCGAAGCCGCCCTTCGAAGTGCGCCAGGCCGAGATTACTCGCCTTTAGCCGCTTTAAATGCTTCAGCCATAGCGTTGGAGAAGTTGCCTTCTTCCTGCTTGTTGTTCACGGAAGCGATAGCGTCTTTCTCGTCAGCTTCATCTTTCGCACGAACGGACAGGCTGATTGCACGGTTTTTGCGATCGACGCCAGTGAACTTAGCTTCAACGTCGTCGCCAACGCTCAGCACCTGGGTCGCGTCTTCAACGCGATCGCGAGAAGCTTCAGAAGCGCGCAGGTAGCCCTCAACGCCGTCAGCTAATTCAACTGTAGCACCTTTCGCGTCAACTGCAGTGACTTTACCCGTCACAATAGCGCCTTTCTTATTCAGCGCCACCCAGTTGTTGAACGGATCTTCCGCCAGTTGCTTAACGCCCAGGGAAATACGCTCGCGCTCTGCGTCAACCTGCAGAACAACTGCCGCGATTTCATCGCCTTTTTTGTATTCGCGAACGGCTTCTTCACCAGCCACGTTCCAGGAGATGTCGGACAGGTGAACCAGACCGTCGATGCCGCCGTCCAGGCCGATGAAGATACCAAAGTCAGTAATAGACTTGATTTTACCTTCAACGCGATCGCCTTTGTTGTGGGTTTCAGCAAACTGCTGCCACGGGTTGTTTTTGCACTGCTTCAGGCCCAGAGAGATACGGCGACGTTCTTCGTCGATATCCAGAACCATCACTTCCACTACATCGCCCACGTTAACCACTTTAGACGGGTGGATGTTTTTGTTGGTCCAGTCCATTTCGGAAACGTGCACCAGGCCTTCAACGCCTTCTTCGATTTCAACGAAGCAGCCGTAGTCGGTCAGGTTGGTCACACGGCCAGTCAGACGCGTGCCTTCCGGGTAGCGCTTAGCGATAGCGACCCACGGATCTTCGCCAAGCTGCTTCAGACCCAGAGAAACGCGGGTGCGCTCGCGATCGAATTTCAGCACCTTAACGGTGATTTCGTCGCCAACGTTCACGATTTCGCTCGGATGCTTAACGCGCTTCCAGGCCATATCGGTGATGTGCAGCAGGCCGTCTACGCCGCCCAGATCCACGAAGGCGCCGTAGTCAGTGAGGTTCTTAACGATACCTTTAACTTCCATGCCTTCCTGCAGGTTTTCCAGCAGCTGATCGCGCTCTGCGCTGTTTTCAGATTCGATAACAGCACGGCGGGAAACAACAACGTTGTTACGCTTCTGGTCGAGCTTGATTACTTTAAATTCCAGCTCTTTGCCTTCCAGGTGCAGAGTATCGCGAACCGGACGCACGTCTACCAGAGAGCCTGGCAGGAACGCGCGAATACCGTTCAGCTCAACAGTGAAGCCGCCCTTGACTTTGCCGTTGATAACGCCAGTAACCGTTTCAGCGTCCTCATAAGCTTTTTCCAGCGTGATCCACGCTTCGTGACGTTTCGCTTTTTCACGGGACAGCAAGGTTTCGCCGAAGCCGTCTTCTACGGCATCCAGAGCAACGTCAACTTCGTCGCCTACCTGAATTTCCAGTTCGCCCTGGGCGTTTTTGAACTGCTCAGCCGGAATGGCGGATTCAGATTTCAGACCGGCGTCAACCAGTACAACATCTTTATCGATAGCAACAACAACACCGCGAACAATGGAACCCGGGCGGGTTTCGATTTCTTTCAGGGACTCTTCAAAGAGTTGAGCAAAAGATTCAGTCATATTGATAATCTTCAGGATTCTTCAATTTAACGTCCACCTGACATCATGTCGGATGGGGTTGTTTCACATGCCTGCTTACAATCCATTGCAGCAGGTACTCCTAATAAATGAAGCCCGAGGGTTAATTGTTCCCTCGGGCCCGCAAATACAATAATCAGGCGAGCGCCAGCCTTTCGCGTGCGTAGTGTAGCGCCTTTTCAATGACCTGCTCAATACTCATGCTGGTTGAATCCAGCACCAGGGCATCCTGCGCAGGCGCCAACGGCGCTACCGGCCGATTACGATCGCGATCGTCACGCTCTTTAATCTCGGCCAAAAGGTGCCCAAAGTTAACATTTATACCCTTTTCCTGCAACTGTAGCATACGACGGCGCGCGCGCTCTTCCGGTGAAGCGTCAAGAAAGATTTTTACCGGCGCATCGGGAAACACCACCGTCCCCATGTCGCGGCCATCGGCAATAAGCCCTGGCGCTTCACGGAAATTACGCTGACGGCGCAGCAGCGCCTCACGCACGCGCGCAAACGCGGCAACCCGGGATGCCGCGTTTGCCACATCCTGCGTACGGATTTCACCGCTTACGTCTTCGCCTTCAAGGATGACCTTCAGCTCCTTTTCATGGGCCGCAAAACGTACGTCAAGATGGGCAGCAAGCGGCGCCAGCGCCTCTTCTGCCTCAAGATCGACCTGATGATGCAGCGCGGCCAGCGCCAACACGCGGTAAATCGCGCCGGAATCCAGCAGATGCCACTGGAGCGCGTCGGCAAGCGCTTTACACAGCGTGCCTTTGCCTGCGCCGCCGGGGCCGTCAACAGTAATTACCGGAACGGGGGCTGTTGTCATCGTCTTCTCCTCTGTACCTTCCGGCAAGCCATTCACATAAAGGGCTGCCATAAATGCCGCGCATTATACGCCCCCAGCGTCAACAAACGTTACTTTTCAACAAAAATATCCATTTCGCCGGCTTGCGTGCAGGAGATAAACGCAGGCTAACGGGGGAAGTAACGAAGCCGCGCGCAAGGCCGACGCCTGCATTCAGGCGTCGGTGAAGCCTCAGGCCGGCGTCGAAATACGCGCCAGTTGCTCAAAGTAATCGGGGAAGGTTTTTGCGGTGCATTTCGGATCGAGAATAGTCACCGGCGTATCGGACAGCGCTACCAGCGAAAAGCACATCGCCATACGGTGATCGTTCCAGGTGCCGATTTGCGCATGCAACAGGCGCGCCGGCGGCGTCACACGGATATAGTCGCGCCCTTCTTCCACCTCAGCCCCAACTTTGCGTAATTCGGTTGCCATAGCAAACAGGCGATCGGTTTCTTTTACACGCCAGTTATAGATATTGCGAAGCGTCGTCGTACCGGCGGCAAACAATGCCGTGGTAGCGATGGTCATCGCCGCATCCGGGATGTGGTTCATATCCATATCAATGGCATTAAGCTCGCCGCGCGTACAGGCGATAAAATCTTCGCCCCAGGTTACGGTCGCCCCCATTTTTTCCAATACATCGGCAAAGCGGATATCGCCCTGCACGCTGTTACGGCCAATACCTGTTACTGTTACCGTACCGCCTTTAATCGCCGCCGCCGCAAGAAAATAAGAGGCAGAAGACGCATCCCCTTCCACCAGATACTCCCCAGGCGAGCGATACTGCTGTTTGCCGCGCACCACAAAGCGCTGATAGCGCTGGTTTTCCACTTCAACGCCAAAGGTTTTCATCAGATGCAGCGTGATATCAATATAGGGTTTTGACACCAGCTCACCTTTAATAGCGATAACGGTGTCCTGCATCGCCAGCGGCGCGGTCATCAGCAATGCGGTGAGAAACTGGCTTGATACGCTGCCGTCTACCTCCAGATTACCGCCGCTAAAGCCGCCGCGCAGACGCAACGGCGGATAGTGCTGTTGTTCCAGATAATCAATCTGCGCGCCGCCCTGGCGCAACGCATCCACTAAATGGCCGATTGGACGCTCTTTCATACGCGGCTCGCCGGTCAGTACGATATCGTTATGGCCAAGGCACAGCGCGGCCGCCAGCGGGCGCATGGCCGTACCGGCATTGCCGAGGAACAGCGACAGCTCGCCGCTGGCGCGCAGAGGGCCGCCAACGCCGGTCACTTCGCAGCGGGTGCGATCGGCAGAAAGCGCATAGTTTACGCCCAGCGCCTGCAGCGCATTAAGCATATGGCGCACGTCATCGCTGTCGAGCAGGTTCGTCAACACAGTCGTGCCGTGAGCAAGCGCCGCCAGCAGCAGCGCACGGTTGGAAACACTTTTTGAACCGGGAAGGTGGATAACGCCGTCAACACGGGCGATGGGCTGAATAGTCAGGGATGCCTGCATGTAACAAAAACTCTCGCTAAAACGGGGAACACCCGCGCCTTACGGCGCGAGAAGAAAAACAAGACTTAACCGTGACGGCGTTCAAAATCAACCATAAAGTCAGTCAACGCCTGGACGCCCGCCAGCGGCATCGCGTTATAGATAGAAGCCCGCATACCGCCTACCGCACGGTGTCCTTTAAGCGCGTGCAGGCCTGCGGCAAAAGACGCCTCAAGGAAAAGATCGTCAAGCCGACTATCCGCCAGTTGAAAAGGCACGTTCATGCGCGAGCGGTTAGCCGTTGCGACATCGTTGCGATAGAAGTCGCTGCGGTCAATAGTGCCGTAGAGCAGATCGGCTTTTTGCTGGTTTATCTTGTCTATCGCGGCAACGCCGCCGTTCTGCTTAAGCCACTTAAAGACCAGCCCCGCCAGATACCAGGCAAAGGTCGGCGGCGTATTGAACATGGAGTCATTATCATTTAATACGGTGTAATCAAGTATCGACGGGCAGGCGACGCTAGCCTTGCCGAGCAGGTCATCACGCACGATAACCAGCGTCAGCCCCGCCGGACCAATATTTTTCTGCGCGCCGGCATAGATAACGCCAAAGCGGCTGACGTCAACAGGGCTTGAAAGAATGGTTGAAGAAAAATCGGCAGCCACTACGGTATCGGAACCAAAATCCGGCATCTCATCAATAGCGATGCCGTCAATGGTTTCATTCGGACAATAGTGAACAAACGCCGCCTCATCGGAAAGCTGCCAGTCGCGCATAGGCTTCAGGGCGCGCTTGCCGTCGACGATGATTTTAGGATCGATAACGTTCGGGGTGAGGTACTTTTTAGCTTCTTTTATCGCGCTGGCCGCCCAGTAGCCGCCGTCAACATAATCGGCAGTTGTTTTATCGCCCAGCAGGTTGAGCGGCAGCGCCGCAAACTGGCCGCGTCCGCCGCCGTGGCAGAATAATACGCGGTAATTTGCAGGAATATGCATCAAATCGCGCAAATCGCGCTCAGCGTCTTCTGCGACCTGAATAAACGCTTTGCCGCGGTGGCTAATTTCCATTACGGAGGTTCCCAGCCCGTGCCAGTCGCGAAGCTCCTGCTGTGCCAGTTTGAGTACATCTGCCGGAAGCATTGCCGGCCCCGAGCTAAAGTTGTAGACCTGAGTCATTTCCCTCACCACGTATCAAAGCGATTTATTTTTTCTGTAGATATCGGTTTTATCATTCGCCGCGGGCGCCTGCAACGGGTAATACCCGGGGGAACCCGGTTGCGCATCCGCGCATGCCGAATATCACTCCAGAAAAAACGCATAACACAGAATTATTCGCGGTCAGGTAACGCGTAGCGCCCGGCTGGCATGACACAGCCGTCAGGATCATAATGACTTCAAAAAGCGAAAGCCGGCGCACGACGCGTCGCCGCGTAATCTTCAGGAAAATAAAAGCCAGTAAGGCGCTGTAAACGCAACGCCACTTCAGGCAGAAAATCAACGGAGAGTGGCTCAAAGGCCATACCGTGCGTATCGAAAGGTTTCATTGCTCACTCCAGGCCTGCGCTTTACCTGTCAGCATAGCGGAAGTTTATTTACCGCTGTGGCGGCTGAAGATGGCGTGGATATCATAAAATCCGTATCATTGCGCGCTTCGCGTACGCCAATAAGTGGACAGGTTATGACTCAAACATTCATTCCCGGCAAAGATGCCGCGCTGGAAGATTCTATCGCACGCTTTCAGCAGCAGTTAGCCTCTCTCGGATTTCATATAGAAGAAGCCTCCTGGCTCAATCCGGTGCCCAACGTCTGGTCAGTACATATTCGCGATAAAGCGTGCGCGCTGTGCTTTACCAACGGCAAAGGCGCCACAAAAAAAGCCGCGCTCGCCTCAGCGCTGGGCGAATATTTTGAACGCCTTTCCACCAACTATTTTTTTGCCGATTTCTGGTTAGGCGAGCAGCGGGCCAGCGCGCCATTTGTACATTACCCCAACGAGCGCTGGTTCCCACTGCCGGAAGACGACAGCCTGCCGGCAGGTATCCTCGACGACCGCCTGCGCGCGTTTTACGACCCGGACAATGCCTTAACGGCATCTATGCTGGTCGATCTGCAAACCGGCAACAGCGCGCGCGGCATCTGCGCCCTGCCGTTTACCCGCCAGTCAGACCAGCAAAAGGTCTATATTCCGATGAATATCGTCGGCAACCTGTACGTTTCTAACGGAATGGCCGCAGGCAACACCGCCAATGAAGCACGGGTCCAGGGTCTATCGGAAGTATTCGAACGCCATATTAAAAACCGCATTATCGCCGAAAGCATCAGCCTGCCGACAATCCCGCCCGAGGTCATGGCGCGCTATCCGGGCGTGGTGGCGTCTGTTGAAAAACTGGAAGCGGAAGGTTTCCCGATTTTTGCCTATGACGGCTCGCTTGGCGGGACGTATCCGGTTATCTGCGTGGTGTTGTTTAATCCACAAAACAGCACCTGCTTTGCTTCTTTTGGCGCTCATCCAGACTTTGGCGTAGCGCTGGAGCGCACGGTCACAGAGCTGCTGCAGGGCCGTAGCCTGAAAGATCTGGACGTGTTTACATCCCCCACCTTTGATGATGAAGAAGTCGCCGAGCATGCGAATCTGGAAACCCACTTTATTGACTCCAGCGGCCTGATATCCTGGGATATGTTCAGGCAGGATGCCGATTATCCTTTCGTGGACTGGGATTTTTCAGGCACCACGGAACAGGAATTCGCCACGCTGATGGCTATCTTCGCCAAAGAAGATAAGGAAGTCTACATCGCCGACTACGAACACCTTGGCGTTTATGCCTGCCGTATTCTGGTGCCCGGCATGTCCGACATTTATCCGGCGGAAGATTTGTGGTTGGCTAACAACAATATGGGCAACCCTCTGCGTGAAACTATCCTCAGCCTGCCAGACAGCAAATGGGAACCACAGGCCTATTTACGTCTGATTGAGCGGTTTGACGACGAAGGGCTGGACGACTTCACCCGCGTGCGCGAATTACTGGGCCTGGCCACCGGAAAAGACAACGGCTGGTACACGCTGCGAATTGGCGAGCTTAAGGCCCTGCTGGCGCTTGCCGGCGGCGATCGTGAGCAGGCGCTTATCTGGACAGAATGGACGATGGAGTTTAACGCCTCTGTCTTTAGCGAGGCGCGCGCCCGCTTCTACCGTTGCCTGCATACGCTGCTGCTGCTTGCACAGGAAGTTGACCGCGATCCGCAGCAATATCGCCACGCGTTTATCCGTATGTTCGGCGCGCAAACGGTTGATGCCGCCAGCGCCGCTATCAGTGGCGAAGCGCCATTTTGGGGGCTGGCGGCAGTGGATAGCCATCTCCAGGCCTTCCCGGCTCACCAGGCCCTGCTTGAGGCATGGGATAAGTTACAACGCGCTAAGGCCAAATTTTGGAAAACCAGGTAATATCCTCAATTACTCCCTTTGAGGTATATTAATTTTTGCTATATTACGGGGCAACTTCTTTGCCCCGTTTTTATTTTCTTGCCGACAAACAAAGAATGTAAATAACACGTTAAATGTAAGTTATTTTTTATTTGGCTTACCTGGGTAAAAGTTGTTCCCCATCGTCAAATGATAAATATATTTAACCTTACATGGAGGTGCCAAACGTTAAATTTCAACTTGAAACATAAAATTTAAAATTTATTTTTATTAAATAAATTAAATACTTATGCTGGAAATGTGTATTATGCGTACATTTTTCAGTCTCTTCAGCCTGGCGAAATATGATCTGCATCAAATTTTCATTTATAATGCTTTGTTAGTATCGTTTCGCCGAATTTAATTAAGAGAGAGTTAGTGTGAAAGCTGACAACCCTTTTGATCTTTTACTGCCACCCGCTATGGCGAAGGTTGCCGAGCAAGCCGGTGTCTATAAGGCAACGAAACAACCGCTAACCACGTTTTTTCTGGCGATTACCGCAGGCGTTTTTATTTCTATTGCGTTTGTTTTCTATATTACCGCCACAACCGGCACGGCTGGCGTCCCCTTCGGTATCGCAAAACTTATCGGCGGCATCTGCTTTTCCCTTGGTTTGATTCTGTGCGTCATCTGTGGCGCGGATCTGTTTACCTCCACGGTGCTGATTGTCGTCGCGAAAGCCAGCGGTCACATTAGCTGGGGAACGCTGCTAAAAAACTGGGTGAATGTTTATATTGGCAATCTGGTAGGCGCGCTGCTTTTTGTGCTGCTTATCTGGCTTTCAGGGCAGCATATGGCAGCCAACGGCGGCTGGGGGCTTAACGTGCTACAGACCGCCGATCATAAAATGCATCATACTTTTATTGAGGCCGTTTGCCTCGGCATACTGGCTAATCTGATGGTCTGTCTCGCAGTATGGATGAGTTATTCCGGCCACAGCCTCATGGACAAGGCGCTTATTATGGTGCTGCCGGTAGCAATGTTCGTCGCCAGCGGTTTTGAGCACAGCATTGCGAACATGTTTATGATTCCGCTGGGCATCGTGATTCGCGATTTTAGTACGCCGGATTTCTGGCACGCCATCGGTGCCTCTGCGAACGATTTTTCACATCTGACCGTTATGAACTTCATCACCGTTAACCTGATTCCGGTAACTATCGGCAATATCATTGGTGGCGGGTTGCTGGTCGGATTGACATACTGGGTTATTTACCTGCGCGATGGCGATAATCACTAAGTTACCGTTGCCAGTAAATCGAAATTCCACATTAGAAGGTAGGTGTTACATGTCCGAGCTTAATGAAAAATTAGCCACAGCCTGGGACGGTTTTACAAAAGGCGAATGGCAGGATGGCGTCAATGTCCGTGACTTCATCCAGAAAAACTATACGCCATATGAAGGCGACGAGTCCTTCCTGGCCGGCGCTACCGATGCAACGACCCGCCTGTGGGATAGCGTTATGGAAGGCGTTAAACTGGAAAACCGCACGCATGCGCCAGTTGACTTCGATACTTCTGTTGCTTCCACCATCACCTCCCACGATGCAGGCTACATCGATCAGCGTCTGGAAAAAATTGTCGGCCTGCAAACGGAAGCGCCGCTCAAGCGCGCCATCATTCCGTTTGGCGGCATCAAAATGGTTGAAGGTTCCTGCAAAGCGTACAACCGCGAACTGGATCCGCAACTGAAAAAAATCTTCACCGAGTACCGTAAAACCCACAACCAGGGCGTGTTTGACGTTTATACGCCAGACATCCTGCGCTGCCGTAAATCCGGCGTGCTGACCGGCCTGCCGGACGCGTATGGCCGCGGACGTATCATTGGCGACTACCGCCGCGTTGCGCTGTACGGTATCGATTTCCTGATGAAGGACAAGTTCGCGCAGTTCAATTCACTGCAAAACGATCTGGAAAACGGCGTTAATCTGGAATCCACCATTCGCCTGCGTGAAGAGATCGCTGAGCAGCATCGCGCGCTGGGCCAGATTAAAGAGATGGCGGCCAAATATGGCTATGATATCTCCGGCCCGGCCACCACCGCGCAGGAAGCCGTGCAGTGGACATATTTCGGCTATCTGGCCGCCGTTAAGTCACAAAACGGCGCAGCGATGTCCTTCGGCCGCGTATCCAGCTTCCTGGATATCTATATCGAACGTGACCTGAAAGCCGGCAAAATCACCGAGCAGGACGCCCAGGAAATGATTGACCACCTGGTCATGAAACTGCGTATGGTCCGCTTCCTGCGTACCCCGGAATATGATGAGCTGTTCTCCGGCGATCCTATCTGGGCGACAGAATCGGTTGGCGGCATGGGCCTTGATGGCCGTACGCTGGTCACCAAAAACAGCTTCCGTTTCCTGAACACCCTGTACACTATGGGTCCTTCTCCGGAACCGAACATCACTATTCTGTGGTCTGAAAAACTGCCGCTGAGCTTTAAAAAATTCGCCGCGAAGGTGTCTATCGATACATCGTCTCTGCAGTATGAGAATGATGATCTGATGCGCCCGGACTTCAATAACGACGACTACGCTATCGCCTGCTGCGTAAGCCCGATGGTTGTCGGTAAGCAAATGCAGTTCTTCGGCGCCCGTGCAAACCTGGCGAAAACCATGCTGTACGCCATCAACGGCGGCGTGGACGAAAAACTGAAAATGCAGGTTGGTCCGAAAGCCGAACCGATTAAAGGCGATGTGCTGAACTATGATGAAGTGATGGATCGTATGGATCACTTCATGGACTGGCTGGCCAAACAGTATGTGACCGCGCTGAACGTGATTCACTACATGCATGACAAATACAGCTATGAAGCCTCTCTGATGGCGCTGCACGATCGTGACGTCGTTCGTACGATGGCTTGCGGCATCGCGGGCCTGTCCGTTGCGGCCGACTCACTGTCTGCTATCAAATACGCTAAAGTGAAGCCGATTCGCGACGAAGACGGTCTGGCTATCGACTTCGAAATTGAAGGCGAATACCCGCAGTTCGGTAATAACGACGCTCGCGTTGACGATATGGCCGTTGATCTGGTTGAACGTTTCATGAAGAAAATTCAGAAACTGAAAACCTACCGTGGCGCAATTCCGACCCAGTCCGTTCTGACTATTACCTCTAACGTGGTTTATGGTAAGAAGACCGGCAACACGCCGGATGGCCGTCGCGCTGGCGCACCGTTCGGCCCTGGCGCTAACCCGATGCACGGCCGTGACCAGAAAGGCGCTGTCGCCTCTCTGACCTCCGTTGCAAAACTGCCGTTCGCCTACGCGAAAGATGGTATCTCTTATACCTTCTCTATCGTGCCGAACGCGCTGGGTAAAGACGACGAAGTGCGTAAAACCAACCTTGCGGGCCTGATGGATGGTTACTTCCATCACGAAGCCAGCATTGAAGGCGGCCAGCACCTGAACGTAAACGTCATGAACCGCGAAATGCTGCTTGACGCAATGGAGCATCCGGAAAAATATCCGCAGTTGACCATTCGCGTTTCCGGCTACGCCGTTCGCTTCAACTCGCTGACGAAAGAGCAGCAGCAGGACGTTATCACCCGCACTTTCACCCAGTCCATGTAATTCACGCTCTGGCTGAAAAAGCGTAGAATAAAGGCCCCATTCGGGGCCTTTTTAATATCGTCTGTCGCCGCTGCGCATCAGCGCAGAGCAACGCGCAAACGGGCAGCCTGCTTTGTCAGCTATCTGTATACTTTGGGTAACTGCCAAAACAGACTCGACACAGCGGAAATTAAGCTGTGCATACACAAGCCCACAGAGGCAACATTTGGAGATATCACCGCAATGTCAGCAGCTATTGGTCGCATCCACTCATTCGAATCCTGCGGCACCGTAGACGGGCCAGGTATCCGCTTTATCACCTTCTTTCAGGGCTGCCTGATGCGCTGTCTGTATTGCCACAATCGCGATACCTGGGATACTCACGGCGGCAAGGAAATCACGGTAGAAGAGCTGATGAAGGATGTCGTCACCTATCGCCATTTTATGAATGCTTCCGGCGGCGGGGTCACCGCATCCGGCGGTGAGGCAATCTTACAGGCTGAATTTGTACGCGACTGGTTTCGCGCGTGTAAAAAAGAGGGTATCCACACCTGCCTCGATACCAATGGGTTTGTCCGCCGTTACGATCCGGTCATCGATGAATTGCTGGAGGTTACCGACCTGGTGATGCTGGATCTCAAGCAAATGAATGACGACGTACATCAGTTACTGGTTGGCGTATCCAACCATCGTACGCTGGAATTTGCCCGTTATCTGGCCGAAAAAGGCATTAATACCTGGATACGCTATGTGGTCGTACCCGGCTGGTCAGACGATGACGACTCCGCGCACCGCCTCGGTGAATTTACCCGTGATATGGGTAATGTTGAGAAAATTGAACTGCTGCCTTATCACGAACTGGGCAAGCATAAATGGGTAGCGATGGGTGAAGAGTACAAGCTTGACGGCGTAAAACCCCCGCCGAAAGAAACGATGGAGCGCGTAAAAGGCATACTGGAACAGTATGGTCACAAGGTCATGTATTAACCCCCCTGTTTTAAACTAACGGCTGCCGCTTCAGGTAGCCGTTTTACTCTTTGCGCTAAACGTGACTGATGGGGAAGCCGTGCGTTTACTGATGCGCGGGATATGAGTATTTTCAGCCCAATGCGCGTATGGCCGGATGCACATCTGACGACAAAAACCGTGGCTACCAGCAGCAACCGGTTTACCAATACCCTCAATGAGTCACCGCAAAGCGCAATTTGCCGGATCTGGCCTGCTTAACCTGCGCTAACGCTAATGGCGCAGGCGCAAAACGCGGATGTACATACAGGCGATCTGGCGCTTCTGGTTCCTGGTTCGGCATCGCGCAGGGTTAAGTCGCGATGCCTTCTGCCAGAGCGCATAAACGATGACGCCATATTTATCAGCAGCATTAAAATCGATACTGCTTGCTGGAAACGCTCCCCGGAACAAAGCGCATTCGGCTTACGGATTCACAGCATCGCAAACGCTCGCGTCCGTCCCTTTCACGAAAACGATCAGTTACGTCATATCGTCAATGGTATTGTACCCGGTAAGCCCAGCGGAGAGTGGGACGGAAACTGCACAGGCGAAATTAACGATACCTAACGCACCCTGACAAGGGTCAGCGCAGTACATCATGGTTATAACGCCATTCGGGTCAGTAAAAGTGTATCGTCACAAGGTTATCCTGACGACGGGGCAAACGGTATACCGAAAGACAAGCGGCGTGGACGCTGCGATACGCTGGCAGGCAATATGTCCTTCCATCCCAACACGTCCTGTTGCCCACTTATCGCTAACAGCCAAAAGCCGGTGAATGCCTGTCATTTTACTGATATTGCGGGCCGAAGTCGTTCGGCCCGGCGTTTGTCCACAGACGTTTACCGCTTTCAATAACCGGTCGCGCGCTCAGGCGTGCGCCAGCGGCGTAGGGTGGTGGCCTGCTTTACGCAACAGCGTCAATAAATAGATAAAAGAGACGCAGGCAAGCATAATGAACAGCAAATTATCGGAGAAATTCTGCATCAGCATGGCCGTCAGCGTCGGCCCCAGCAGGCTGCCGATGGTATAACTTAACAGCAGGGCCTGACTCATCGCCACCAGTTGATGATGCGCCACTTTCTCACAGGCCCACGCCATCGCGACCGGATATAGCGTAAAGCCGGCTGCGCCAAGTATAAACAACGCCGGGGCCATCGCAGCCTGACTCAACATTGCCAGACAACCGACAATAACGACGAAAACCTGCACGCGCAGCACCAGCAGTCTGCCATAGCGATCGGCCAGCCTTCCTATCGGCCACTGGCCAAGTATCCCGGCGCTGACCATCACCGCCATCCAGAAGCCGATGCCGGCATCGCTGATACCCTGGTGATTCAGCCACAGCGGCATCAGGCCATAAAGCGAACCGAGAACGATACCGGAGATAACGCAGCCATTAACGCCGTGACGCGCCTGACGCAGCGTCAACATCGGCCAGATACGCGCATTATCATGCGGTTCATCAAGTCGGGACATAATGCGGGTGAACAGCAGCGGCAATATCGCCGCCAGCACCAGCCCGGTCACCCACGGCAGTACGCTCATAAGTTCGGTCGATAATTTACTGACCATCAACTGGCCTAATACTGTACCAATGTAATAAACCATCATATAGGCCGCCAGCAGGCGACCACGGCTGCGTGAAGTACCGCTGCACACCAGCGCGCTTTCAACCACAACCCAAATCATTGCGCAACCGACGCCGGCAATAAAGCGCCAGCTTAGCCAGCTCCAGAATCCCAGCGTAATCCCCAGCCCCACGCAACCTGCGGCGAAAATCAACGAAGCCAGATAATAGCTGCGGTTAAATCCCAGACGTTTAATCACCCATCCGGCAAAGAAGGTGCCGGCAAGATTACCGGTAAAGTAGGATGAACCGACTATTCCAACCTGCCATGTCGGTATATTTCCATGAGCAAGCCAGAGCGGAACGAGCGTATTCAATACCGCTATCGCCAGCGTCAAAAGAAGCAGGCCGCAGAGTAACATTTGCACCGATCGGGTATAGATGGTCATGGGTATAACCCGTAAGGAAGTTCGAATTTCGTGCGAATCATGACACCGCCGCAGGCGTTGTCAATCCGGCAAAATTTCGCCCTGGTGCGGTTTGCCAGGCAACGATAGAAGTTTTTTATCCAGCGCAAGGGAAAAGGAATAATTAATTTTATTATTCTCTTGTTTTTATTAACTTACTGGAAAACGGCTGGGAGAAATATCAGTAGAAAAATTTCATGAATAAAAGGCATTTTTTTATCGTTTCAGATAGCGTCACCAATACGATAAGTCCCGGTTAGCAGGCGATGGCTACGCCTGTCGTCCTGTACGGATCATAACAACGCCACGGCCTGCTTATCTCACCAACAGTGCCGGCTTATACCAACGCCTGCGGCACAGCAAAGCCATTATTACTTCGCGGCGCGCTCGCATCCCGGCCGTCAGCCTGCGGTTTGCCGATTATAACGGGCGCCTTCACCTTGTGGCCCTGAACACGTTAAAAGCGAACAGGCGTGCTAAGCAAATAAAAAAAGGCCCGGTAAAGGGCCTCAGTTTGTTGACAAAGAAGGAAAAAACGGGGTTTTTCCTTCTTTGTGGTCAGTAGGCGAAAATCAATGCTTTGATTTTCCTTATTTTTTATTGCATTTCATCCATCCTGTCTGCGACAGGATGGGGTTTGTCAGCAGTCTCAGGCCCGGTAAAGGGCCTTAAAATAGCATGGTGTTTATATGAATACTTATTCACAAGCAGGCTTAGCTGACCGGATATTATCCTGTAGGCGCTTTTTAAATAGAATTAAAAAGCACCGTAAGTTAGCCAATATACGCCAGGCCATTCATATACGGACGCAAAACTTGCGGTATCTCGATACGCCCGTCCGCCTGCTGGTAGTTTTCCAGCACAGCTACCAGCGTTCGTCCTACCGCCAGGCCAGAGCCGTTTAGCGTATGCACCAGACGGGTTTTCTTATCCGCCTTGCTGCGGCAACGCGCCTGCATGCGACGTGCCTGGAAATCCCATACGTTGGAACAGGAAGAAATTTCACGATAGGTATTCTGCGCAGGGATCCACACTTCCAGATCGTAGGTTTTACAGGCGCCAAAGCCCATATCACCGGTGCAGAGGATAATTTTACGGTACGGCAGATTGAGCAATTGCAGCACTTTCTCCGCATGGCCGGTCATTTCTTCCAGCGCATCCATAGAGTTATCCGGATTCACAACCTGCACCATTTCTACTTTATCGAACTGGTGCATACGAATCAGGCCGCGGGTATCGCGCCCGTAAGACCCTGCTTCAGAACGGAAGCACGGCGTATGCGCCGTCATTTTAATCGGCAGCGCATCTTCCTCAAGGATTTCATCGCGCACCAGGTTGGTCAGCGGCACTTCCGCCGTTGGGATCAGCGCATAATGGCTACTATCGGACTCTTCTTCCAGCGGGCGAGTGTGGAACAGATCGCCTGCGAATTTTGGCAACTGGCCAGTGCCGTACAGGGTGTCGTGGTTAACCAGATAAGGCACGTAGTTTTCGCTATAGCCGTGCTGCTCGGTGTGCAGATCGAGCATGAACTGCGACAGCGCACGATGCAGGCGAGCAATCTGCCCTTTCATCACCACAAAGCGCGAACCGGTCAACTTAACTGCGGCGGCAAAGTCCAGCCCGGCATGCATTTCGCCCAGCGTCACGTGATCGCGAACGTCAAAATCAAAGGCGCGCGGCGTCCCCCAGCGGCTGACTTCAACATTGTCATTTTCATCTTTACCAAACGGCACGCTGTCATCCGGGATGTTCGGGATAGTCAACGCATAGTCGCGAATCTCTTTTAGCAGCGCGTCCAGTTCGGCTTTCGCCGCATCCAGCTCGTCGCCTAGCTGATTGACCTGCAAACGCAGCGGTTCAATGTCTTCACCGCGCGCTTTCGCCTGGCCTATGGATTTCGATCGTGCATTACGCTCTGCCTGGAGGTTTTCAGTTTTAACCTGCAGCACTTTGCGACGCTCTTCGAGCGCGCGCAACTTATCAACATCCAGCTTAAAGCCCCGGCGTGCCAGTTTTTCAGCGACTGCGTCTGGCTCATTACGCAGCAGATTGGGATCGAGCATGCTTATCCTGTGCTTAACGAAAAATAAAAGGAACGCGACCACAGCCCGCGGTCGCGTTGAGTCGTGTCTGGTGTATTCAGGCGGTTACGCGGCAAAATTTTGCTACAGGCCTGAATCGTCTGGTAACCTTACCGCAACGCCCGCATCAGCGGTAGCGTTTTGTCGGGCTATTTTGATCCTGTTGCGCAAGCCAGGTAAGCTTTTCGCTAATCTTACCTTCCAGCCCGCGAGTGGTGGGCCGGTAATAACGCGTTTCGGCCATTTCAGGCGGGAAATAACTCTCTCCTGCGGCATAGGCGTTAGGCTCATCATGAGCGTAGCGATAGGCCTGACCATACCCCATCTCTTTCATCAGCGCCGTGGGCGCGTTGCGCAGATGCGCCGGCACATCATAGTCGGGGCGTTCGCGGGCGTCAGCTATCGCCGCTTTAAAAGCGGAATAGACCGCATTACTTTTCGGCGCGCAGGCCAGGTATACTAACGCCTGGGCAATGGCTCTTTCGCCTTCCGCCGGGCCGACGCGGGTAAAGCAGTCCCAGGCGGCAATGGCGACCTGCATGGCGCGCGGATCGGCATTGCCCACATCTTCAGAGGCAATGGCTAAGCAGCGGCGCGCGACGTATAGCGGATCGCCGCCGGCGCTAATAATCCGCGCATACCAGTACAGCGCGCCATCAGGCGACGAGCCTCGCACCGATTTATGCAATGCCGAAATAAGATCGTAAAAGCGGTCGCCTTTATTATCGAAACGGGCGCTGCGTTCACCAGCAATTTCGCTAAGGAGTTCAGGCTTGAGCACCCGCTTACCGCTGATATCCGCCTCGGCCATATCCGCCATCATTTCCAGCGTATTGAGCGCCCGGCGCGCATCCCCATTGACCAGTTCGGCAATGGCGTGGCGCGTTTCTTCCGTCAGCACGATATCCTGTCCGCCGTAGCCGCGCGCGTTATCCCCCATCGCCTGCTCAAGCACCTGTTCTGTTTCTTCAACCGTCAGTGATTTCAGCAGATAAACGCGCGCGCGCGAAAGCAACGCGGAATTCAGTTCAAATGATGGGTTTTCAGTCGTAGCGCCAATAAAAGTAATAGTGCCGTCTTCAATGTGCGGCAAAAACGCATCCTGTTGGCTTTTATTAAAACGGTGTACTTCATCCACAAACAGAATCGTGCGCCTGCCTGCATTGCGGTTCTGGCGCGCGCGCTCAATAGCTTCCCGAATCTCTTTTACGCCGGAAGTCACCGCAGAAATACGCTCCACGTCGGCGTTAGCGTAGTGGGCAATAACTTCTGCAAGCGTTGTTTTTCCGGTACCGGGCGGCCCCCAGAGGATCATGGAGTGAAGATGCCCGGCCTCAATAGCCTTTGGCAAGGGCTTCCCGGGCGCAAGAAGGTGCCGCTGGCCGATATACTGAGAAAGATTGACTGGCCGCATACGCGCGGCCAGAGGTTGAAAGCTATTTTCGGAAAAATCGAGCGGCAGGTTACTCACACAGTCCTCACTGACGTTGGTCATCCACCGTCACGCCCTGCGGCGGCGTAAAGGTAAACTTTGACGCATCAACGGCGCCGTTTTGCTGGGTTTTAAGCGCATAACTGCTGCGCTGACCATCCTGCTCAATGGCGCTGAACTGGTTAATAACACCGCTGCTGCTAACGTTAATTGTAAACTGTTTAAGATTGCCGCCGCCGCTTTTCGGCGTGAGTTCGAAGCTGTCGCCATTTTGCCTGATGTTGTACTGCTGCCAGTCGCTGGCCTGATTGCGGGCAATGAGCATAAACGGCGTATTGCTGGTCGCATCTTTAAGCCAGGTGGCCGTCGCCTGCTCTACAAAGGGGTTATAGAACCACAGCGTTTTGCCGTCGGATACCAGCACGCTTTCGTCCGGTTGCGTCATATGCCAGTTGAACAGATTAGGCCGCTTGACCCACAGGTCTCCTTGCCCCTCCTGCACAGCGCTCCCACTGGCATCGGTCACTTTTTGCGTAAAGCTGGCGTGGAAACTGTTGACCTTATCCAGACGGCTTTTCAGCACGCCTGCGGCATCGGCCCAGGCCTGGCTGACCGCCAGTGAAGAAAACAGGGCGCAGGCAATTGCAATCTTTTTCATAGTGTTCCCTTATGCAAGGGCCCCTACGGGGGCCTGAGACAGGCAATGTGGCCTGAACACACGCGTAACAACAGCAGAAAAGGCTTATTTTTCCGTCAGTTACTTAACTTTACAAACGCGGCCTTACTCAAATGGCGGCGGCGCCAGCACCTCACGATTGCCGTTATGGCCCTGCGGGCTGACAATCCCCTGCGCTTCCATTTGTTCAATAATACGCGCCGCTCGGTTATAACCAATGCGGAACTGCCGCTGTACGCCGGAAATGGAAGCCTTACGTTTTTCTACAACAAAAGATACTGCCTGATCGAATAGCGGATCTAACTCCTCGTCGCCGTCAAATCCTCCCGTCCCCCCGTCGCTTTCGCCGTCAGAGGTTATGCCTTCTACATACTGCGGACGACCGCGCGCCTTCCAGTCCTGCACCACGGCATGCACTTCCTGGTCGCGAACAAACGCGCCGTGTACACGCACCGGCGTGGTTGAGTTCGGCCCTGAATAAAGCATGTCCCCCATACCGAGTAACGACTCAGCGCCTCCCTGATCAAGGATAGTACGTGAGTCAATTTTGCTTGATACCGTAAAAGCAATACGCGTTGGGATATTTGCCTTGATAAGGCCGGTAATAACGTCAACCGACGGGCGCTGAGTCGCCAGCACCAGATGGATGCCGGCTGCGCGCGCTTTCTGGGCCAGGCGGGCTATCAGTTCTTCAACTTTTTTGCCTACGGTCATCATCAGATCGGCAAACTCATCCACCAGCACGACGATATAAGGCAATTTTTCCAGCATCGGATGCGTGGCCGCCATGCTATCGCCAGGCTTCCAGAACGGATCCGGGATGGGGCGCCCCATGCGCTCTGCTTCCATCACACGCTCGTTATAGCCCGCCAGGTTACGCACGCCAAGCGCCGACATCAGCTTATAGCGACGCTCCATTTCATTAACGCTCCAGCGCAGCGCATTTGCCGCATCCTTCATGTCGGTGACGACTTCAGTCAACAGGTGAGGAATACCTTCATAAACCGATAGCTCAAGCATTTTCGGATCGATCATGATAAAGCGCACCTCTTGCGGCGTGGCTTTATACAGCATACTGAGGATCATGGCGTTGACCCCCACTGATTTCCCCGAACCGGTTGTCCCGGCCACCAGCAAATGCGGCATTTTTTGCAGATCGGCGACCACCGGTTCCCCGGCGATATCTTTACCCAGCACGACCGTTAACGGAGAGGGGTTATCGCGGAATTTCTGACAGTCCAGCACTTCCCGCAGATAGACGGTTTGACGATTTTTATTCGGCAGCTCCAGCCCAACATAGGGTTTGCCCGGGATCACCTCAACCACGCGCACCGCAACAGTAGACAGCGAACGCGCAAGATCCCGCGACAGGTTAGAGATACGGGCCGCCTTCACCCCTGGCGCCAGATTCAGCTCAAAGCGGGTTATCACCGGCCCCGGAGAGTAGTTCACAACATCGGCCTTGATGCGAAAATCGGCCAGACGCGCTTCCACCAGGCGCGCCATTTGCTCAAGCGCAAACGTATCTACCGGTTCCACTTCCGTCGGCGGTGAAGCCAGAAGATCCAGCGATGGCAGCGGCGTGGTCGGCTTAACCATTATGCGATCGTCGCCATTACGCATTAAAAACGGATGAATCAGGCTGTCTTGCGGCGACTCAGGCTGCGCTAATTGTTGCTGCGGCTGGGGCGCCTGGGCTAGCTGATAACCCTGCTGCGCCTGTGCCGGCGGGTGCTGCGGCTGGGGCGCCTGAGCTGGCTGATAATCCTGCTGCGCCTGTGCCGGCGGGCGCTGCGGCTGGGGCGCCTGGGCTGGCTGATAACCCTGCTGCGCCTGCGCATACTGCGCATCTGAAGACGAGGCGGGTTGCGCGTCATCCTGCCGCTGGGCGCCATAACGCGCGTTCTGTTGTTCGGTAAACTGTCGGGACAGCTCAGCCTGTTCCTCGATGAAATTCTCCTGCGCGGCGTTATCATCGGCGCGCATTTCATGTTGATATCCGTCACCGTAGCGATGCTGCTGTGAGGCGGCGAACTGGCGCGCCAGTTCATTTTGTTCTGAGAGGTCAGCCTCTTCGTCGCTAAGGTATGTCGCTTGCGTTATATCGGATTCGGCCTGCTGTCGCATACGCTCTTCCATGCGCTGCGACGGTATTTTAATACCAAATGCCGAAGAGGCCAGTTCGCGACGCGTGGGCACCCTTACCCTGTTCGGGCGCGGCAACTGCGGCCCAATGCCCTCTTTCACCTGCGGCCGAGGCCCTGCTGCGGCGGTAAACACCGGAGCGGCAACCGCAGCGGCTTTTACGCTTTCACTATGGGTTTGTTCGGCAAACGCCTCATCCGGGGCGGAAGCTGCGGGCAGCGACGATTCCGGACGGGTACTGTGGGCAATCTCACGGCTTTCCTGCGCCAGTTGCGCTTCAGCCGGAATCGGTTGATACCAGGCCGCGAGCTGTTCACGCTCGCGCGCGCGTTTCGCTTCCACTTCTTCAAAATGGTAAAGCGGCGGACGGGCAGGCCTTTCTGGTTCCGATACAGGTTCAGGTTGAACGACCGCTTCAAACGCAGACGACGCAGGCTCGCAACGCCGGGGAGCTGAGGCCGTCGCTGGCCGGGGTTGCGCCGCAAGCGATTCTGGCGGCGTAGCGTGCGTATATTCGTCTGCCCACGGCGGCGGCACAGGTTGTTCCGACACCACCGCCTGCGGCGCAGCGGCGTGAATTACCGACGGGTTTGCCGCAGGCGCGGCGCTCATATCCTTTACCGGCGCTGGCGCCAGCCGGGGTTCTGGCGTCGAGGTGGCTGGCGCGGTCTGCCGGGCTACAGTTGACGCAATTTCAGGCGCAGGCGCCTGAGCGCCGGGCGCGGTTTCGGCCCACTGCGGCTGCGCCGCGGTCCCGGTAACGGCGTCTTCACTTAGTTGCGGCTCAGGGATACCTGCAGGCGCTGGCACAGCGCGCGTGCCGGAAAACAGCACATCGTCAGGCGTAGTCGCGGCACGGGGCGCGTAAAATAGCGGGTCATCCTCGTCGTCCATACGCCTGCCGGAAAAAAGAGCGGCGTCAGTTTTACGGGCCACGGGGTTAACGAATTTATCCGCCACACGCTGGCGGCGGATGCGCGCCATCTTCAGCAAACGCGCGCGGCGGGACGCCCCGGGCGTTTCATGATAATCGTCAGCCTCGTCATCATATTCATCATCCTGCCAGGTATTATCACGCCGCGTACGGTTCGTGGCGAAGGTTAATACCGTCATCACTACGCTGCCAATTTTTTCAGCAATATTGATCCACGACCAGCCGGTAAATAGCGTTACTCCCGCCGCCCAGACGCAGAGTAGCGCAATCGTGCCGCCGATACCGCTAAGCAGCGGCACCATTGCGGAACTGAGCAAACTGCCAATAACGCCTCCTGAGGCAAAATACCAGATATCGTCGGCATTCATCGCCGCCAGACCGCAGGAAGACGCCACCAGCGCCAGCGCGCCTATCAGGCGCAGCGCGACGGCAAAATAATCAATAAATTCTTCATTGTCCCGGCGCAGCCAGGAAAACCAGCAGCCGCCAAGCATAATGACAGGAATGGTATACGCCATGACGCCAAAGATAAAAAAGAGCGTATCGGCAAACCAGGCGCCAGGCGCGCCGCCGAGATTGTGAATAGGTTCATGCCAGGCCGTCTGCGACCAGCTCGGATCGGAGGGGTTAAAACTGAGCAGCGCGACCATCAGATAAACGGCGAAAAGGGCGACAAGTACAAGCAGCGCCTCATAGAGACGGCGCCCGCTGCTCAGCCTCGTCATAACGACATCTTTACTTTCAGTATATTCCTGGCTCAAAAAAGGCTCTCCAGGTTCCTTTTGCTAAAACGGACAACAGCGCCGGGTCACCCCGACACTGCTGCTGTATGGATTAACAGGAGTGTAATCAAACTACGGCGTTTTTGCATCTGTTGCGTGATTAGCGGGTCTTGATAACCAGACGGTTACTCTGTTTAACCTCTTCCATCACCACATAGGTGCGGGTATCGTTCACGCCAGGCAGACGCAACAGGGTTTCACCCAGCAATTTACGGTACGCCGACATATCCGGCACGCGGGTTTTCAACAAATAATCAAAGTCACCGGAAACCAGGTGACACTCCTGTATTTCTTCAAGTTTTTGTACGGCGGCATTAAACTGCTCAAACACGTCCGGCGCGCCACGATTCAGAGTTATCTCAACAAATACCAGCAGCGATGCATCCAGATAATGTGGATTCAGCAGCGCAGTATACCCCTGAATAAATCCCTGACGTTCCAGACGACGTACGCGTTCCAGACACGGCGTCGGGGAGAGTCCCACCCGTTTTGATAATTCGACATTCGAAATACGGCCGTCTTTTTGCAGCTCGTTAAGAATATTGCGGTCGATACGATCTAAATCTTTGCCAGGGCGCTTTTTACTATCTACCATTATTATTGTCTCTCTGTATTCCTTCCACCTGCCTTGCTCCCTGAAACGTTCACTGTTTCCGGGTAACCCTGAGAAGCCCGCCTGTCAAAATTACGCATGGCGTCTGTCCACCCCCTGCGTAAATCTTTCACACTAAGACAGCTATTACACGGGCATCTATACCTGCTTACAGGAATGTTTTCGCAAATGCGCAGGGGATTGTCAAAGCAAAACATCGAAATTTAGTAGAACGTGCCAGATATTAATTACTTCTGAAGTTTACGTCTCATTTTATCATTGTCACAATTGGCACATTAGTTGCGACGTACTTCTCATTTTTTCGCTATGTCACTGGCCAGAGCAATAACGCAAGTTGTTAACAAAACTGTTCGCCTCTTTTTTTGACCAGGCAAATTCCCTACAATCCGGGCACTGTCTGCCAACGAACAATGAGGATCTCATGGGCACGGCCAAACACACTAAGCTACTTATTCTCGGTTCCGGCCCGGCGGGCTACACCGCTGCCGTCTATGCCGCTCGCGCCAACCTTAACCCGGTACTGATTACAGGTATGGAGAAGGGCGGGCAGCTCACTACCACTACCGATGTCGAGAACTGGCCCGGCGACCCCAGCGATCTCACCGGCCCCCTGCTGATGGAGCGCATGCACGCGCACGCCGCGAAATTCGAAACAGAAATTATATTTGACCATATAAATAAAGTGGATTTGCAAACCCGCCCATTGCGCCTCGTCGGGGATAACGGCGAATACACCTGCGAGGCGCTGATAATTGCAACCGGCGCTTCTGCCCGCTATCTGGGTCTGCCGTCTGAAGAAGCGTATAAAGGCCGTGGCGTATCCGCCTGCGCAACCTGCGACGGTTTTTTTTACCGTAATCAAAAAGTGGCGGTAATAGGCGGCGGCAATACCGCCGTTGAGGAGGCGCTTTACCTCTCCAATATCGCCTCCGAAGTGCATTTAATTCACCGCCGCGATACTTTCCGCGCAGAAAAAATCCTGATTAAGCGGCTGATGGATAAAGTGGAAAACGGCAATATCTTACTGCATACCAACCGCACGCTTGAAGAAGTGACAGGCGATCAAATGGGCGTCAGCGGCCTGAAACTGCGCGATACCCAAAATCCGGAAAATCTGGAATCACTGGACGTAGCAGGCCTGTTTGTCGCAATTGGCCACAGCCCGAACACCGCGCTTTTCAACGGTCAGCTTGAGCTGGAAAACGGCTACATTAAAGTGCGCTCCGGCACTAACGGCAACGCGACCCAGACTAGCGTCGCCGGCGTTTTTGCCGCCGGGGACGTGATGGATCACATCTACCGCCAGGCCATTACTTCCGCCGGGACAGGTTGTATGGCGGCGCTGGACGCGGAGCGCTATCTCGACGGGCTGCCCGGTAACGAATAGTTTCCAGTAAATTCTCAACAAGGCGGCGCTGATTGTCGCCTTTCTTTTTGCCGCGATGTAACATTGCGTTGCGCATTCGCCCCTCCTGGCGACCCAATGTTCACTCACCTGCATGGCACGCAATGAATAAAACCCGTCAACAAGAGCTGGCTCGCTGGCTAAAACAGCAGAGCGTTATTTCACGGCGCTGGCTCAATTTGTCCCGACTGCTCGGCGTTATCAGCGGTCTGCTTATCGTCGCACAGGCCTGGCTGCTGGCTAACCTCCTGCACCATATGATTATGGAAAAAATTCCGCGCGAGGCGCTTTTACTCCCGTTTACGTTACTGGTGCTGGTATTCGTGCTGCGTGCCTGGATGGCCTGGCTGCGTGAAAAAGTTGGGTTCCAGGCCGGTATGCATATTCGTCGGCAAATCCGCGCGCAGGTGCTCGACCGTCTGCAACAGGCGGGACCGGCATGGATTCAGGGTAAACCTGCCGGTAGCTGGGCTACGCTTATCCTTGAACAAATCGAGGATATGCATGACTTTTATGCGCGCTATCTGCCGCAAATGTCGCTGGCCGCCGCCGTTCCTTTGCTGATTGTTATAACGCTATTGCCGACTAACTGGGCGGCTGCGCTCATTTTGCTGTGCGCCGCGCCGCTGATCCCGCTGTTTATGGCAATGGTCGGCATGGGTGCCGCCGATGCCAACCGCCGCAACTTTCTCGCATTATCACGCCTTAGCGGCCATTTTCTTGACCGACTGCGCGGCATGGAAACATTACGCCTGTTCCACCGCGGCGCGGCGGAAACGCAAAATATTAAACATGCATCCCGGGATTTTCGCCAGCGCACGATGGAAGTGCTGCGTCTCGCTTTCCTCTCCTCCGCCGTACTGGAGTTTTTTGCCTCACTGTCCATTGCGCTGGTAGCGGTGTATTTCGGTTTTTCCTACCTCGGCGAACTTAATTTCGGCGGCTACGGCATGCCCGTCACGCTGTTTTCCGGTTTCCTGGCGCTTATCCTCGCACCTGAGTTTTTTCAGCCGCTGCGCGATCTTGGCGCGTTCTACCACGCGAAAGCGCAGGCTATCGGTGCTGCGGACAGCCTGCGACAGTTTATGGATTCGCCACTGGAACGCGCGGCGCACGGCGCGGATACGCTAAATGAAAACGAAGCGCTGAGCGTGGAGGCCCGTGACTTAACGATTCTGTCGGCCCAGGGGAAGCGGCTGGCTGGGCCACTGTCGTTCAGTCTGCCGGCGGGCCGCCGCGTGGCGCTGGTCGGCCCAAGCGGCGCGGGTAAAAGCACGCTCCTGGCGCTGCTGTCAGGCTTTTTACCTTATACCGGTTCAGTTACGCTCAACGGCCGCGAGCTGCGCGAGCTTAACCCGCAGAGCCTTCAACATTGTCTGAGCTGGCTGGGGCAGAATCCGCGTCTGCCCGCCAGCACCCTACGTGATAACGTATTACTTGGGCGCGACGTATCCGAAGCCTGCTTACACGCCGCCCTCGAACGTGCCTGCGTCAGCGAATTTCTACCCGGGCTTGCGCAGGGTGTTGATACGCCGCTGGGCGAACAGGCCGCACGTTTGTCCGTCGGCCAGGCCCAGCGCGTGGCGCTGGCCCGTGCGCTGCTTACCCGTTGCGGTCTGTTGTTGCTCGATGAGCCGGCTGCCAGCCTTGATGCCCACAGCGAGCAGTTGGTCATGGCCGCGCTCAATGAGGCCTCACATAATCAAACCACGCTAATGGTCACGCACCAGCTTGACGCGCTGACAGGCTGGGATGAAATCTGGGTGATGCGCAACGGCGTTATCCAACAGCAGGGAACCTTTAGCGAGCTGGAATCCATACCCGGCCCGTTTGCCGACCTGCTGGCATACCGACAGGAGGAGATGTAAATGCGCGCTTTGCTGCCTTTTCTGGCGCTGTTTCGCCGCCATCGCTGGCTGATATTGCTCGGCGTACTGCTGGCGATTATTACGCTGCTGGCAAGTATTGGCCTGCTGACGCTTTCCGGCTGGTTTCTTTCCGCCTCTGCGCTGGCGGGTACTGCAGGCATTTACAGTTTTAACTATATGCTGCCCGCCGCAGGCGTACGCGGCGCAGCCATGATCCGCACCGCAGGACGTTACTTTGAACGGCTGGTCAGCCATGATGCGACGTTTCGCGTACTGCAACATCTTCGGGTATTAACGTTCAGCCGCCTGCTGCCGCTCTCGCCTGCCGGGCTGGCACGTTATCGACAGGGAGAGCTGCTCAACCGTCTGGTTACGGATGTGGATACGCTGGATCACCTCTACCTTCGGGTAATTTCCCCTGTCGTGGGCGCAATGGTCACTATCGGGGCGGTGACCTTCGCGTTGAGCTGGCTCGACGCGCCGCTGGCGCTACTGCTCGGTGGTATTATGCTGCTGACGCTGTTACTGCTTGCGCCGCTGTTTTGGCTGGCGGGGCGGCCGGTGGGAAGCACGCTTACCAAACTACGCGGCCGTTATCGCCAACAACTGGTGTCCTGGCTACACGGTCAGGCGGAGCTGCGTATTTTCGGCGCCAGCACGCTCTGGCGTCGAAAGCTGGAATATACGGAGTTAAACTGGCTGGAAGCACAGCGCCAGCAAGCCGGTCTGACAGCGCTTTCCCAGGCGCTGATGCTGTTGATTGCCGGCATCACCGTAACGGCAATGCTCTGGCTGTCTGCAGGCGGCGTAGGGGGCGACAGCCATCCAGGGGCGCTTATCGCACTGTTTGTCTTCTGTGCGCTGGCCGCCTTTGAAGCGCTGGCGCCGGTTACCGGCGCGTTTCAGCATCTGGGGCAAGTTGCCGCCTCAGCGCAGCGCCTGACGCAAATCTTTAAACAAACGCCTGAAGTTACTTTTCCAGCAAGTGGGCCGGCGCGGCCATCCGGCGCGGCGCTCAACATCGACAATGTCACCTTTTGCTATCCCGCTCACCCCGAACCGGCGCTACGCAACCTGACGCTGGACATTGGCGCAGGCGAACACGTTGCGCTGCTGGGCCGTACCGGCTGCGGTAAATCCACACTATTGCAACTACTGACTCGTGCCTACGATCCGCAGGCGGGCAGCATTCGGTTAAACGGGGCTGCGCTTACCTCTTTCGACGAAACGACGCTGCGCGCCGCTGTCAGCGTTGTACCACAGCGCGTGCATCTGTTTAGCGCAACGTTGCGCGATAATTTATTGCTGGCCTGCCCTGACGCCGGTGATGATGCGCTCTGCTCGGCGCTTACGCGCGTCGGGCTGGAAACGCTGCTTGATGAAGAGGGGCTGAACGCCTGGCTGGGCGAAGGCGGCCGCCAACTGTCAGGCGGTGAAATGCGCAGGCTCGCTATTGCCCGCGCGCTACTGCATGACGCCCCGGTGCTGTTACTGGATGAACCAACCGAAGGTCTGGATGCGCAAACAGAAAATCAAATACTGAGCCTTCTGCATAACGTATGCGCGGGTAAGACATTGCTGATGGTGACTCACCGCCTGCGGGGCCTGGCAACATTTGATCGTATCGCGATTATGGATCGGGGCGAGATCGTGGAACAGGGCAGTCACGCAGCGCTAAAGATGATAAATGGCCGCTATTCTCATTTTCTGTATCGGCTGTAAACTGGATTGACGCTACCTTTTTAGTCTGGAGGCTGGTTGATATGCGCCTGATTCAACTTTCCCGCTATTCGCTTGATTTTCCCTCTCCGGAAGTGGCGTTACGCGAACCTAACGGTTTGCTGGCGCTGGGCGGCGATCTGAGTCCGGCGCGCCTGTTGCTGGCCTATCAGCGTGGTATTTTTCCCTGGTATTCGCCAGGCGATCCTATCCTCTGGTGGTCGCCGGATCCGCGCGCGGTGCTCGACCCTGCCCGCTTTCATATCAGCCGCAGCTTCAAACGCTTCCTGCGCCATATGCCGTACCGCATTACGCTTAATCACGCTTTCGCTGACGTGGTTGCCGGCTGCGCCAGCGAACGCGCCGAAGGTACGTGGATTGTCCCCGAAGTCAGCGCGGCCTTTTATAAACTGCACCAGCTCGACCACGCGCATTCTGTAGAAGTCTGGCTTCATGATGAGCTGGTCGGCGGACTCTATGGCGTGGCGCAGGGCGCGCTTTTTTGCGGCGAATCTATGTTCAGCCGCCGTGAAAACGCATCCAAAACCGCGTTGAAAACATTCTGTGATTACTTTACACGCCAGGGGGGAAAACTGATCGATTGTCAGGTGCTCAACCCGCATACGGCTTCCCTTGGCGCAGCGGAAATACCCCGTCGCTGGTATCTGCAACAACTTTTAGTTATGCAGCGCCAGCCGCTTGCCCCAGACTGCTGGCAGCCGCAGACGCTATTTGCACACCTGTAATAATGTTTTCCACCTTCCCTGCCATCCCATGTTATAATTATTAGCGCTGCGTCAATTGTGCATATTACCCCTGCCGCCGTATGGGATCTTTACAGGTAACGCCCCATCGCTTATCGCTTTGTTCCCCTTATACGCCTGCGTCGCCGTAACCGGTGGGCTGTCTCGGGTAATGCGCAGAATTCACTTTGTCGGCCTTAGCGTCGGCAATTCTTTACATAATACGTGAACTTCGGCATTATCTTGCCGATTCAAACTATGGTAGTGACATCCCGAGGATTAGATGGCCAAAGAAGACAATATTGAAATGCAAGGCACCGTTCTGGAAACGCTGCCTAACACCATGTTTCGTGTAGAACTGGAAAACGGGCACGTGGTTACCGCACATATCTCCGGTAAAATGCGTAAAAACTATATTCGCATCCTGACAGGCGATAAAGTTACCGTCGAGCTGACCCCGTATGATCTGAGTAAAGGCCGCATTGTCTTCCGTAGTCGTTAAGCCGGGCATCACATTTATGCCGCGATAACGCAGGGCCGGAGACAGGTTCCGGCCTTTTGTTTTCTCCTTTTGCAACGCAGACAGGCGAGCTGCATGGCTATGCCTGTATTTATATGTTTTCGCCATTCAGGCATATTTCCCTTTGCCTTTGCTTGCCTCTTATTTTTAGCGCCGCCACAGCCAGACGTCGGCATATTTCTCCTGGCTCCACGGACAGCTATTAACCGCCGCGACGTACGTTTTTCAGCCTGGCCTGTTTACCCGGCTTTTCCGGCGTAAAAAAACCGGGCCTGTTATAACGGCCCGGTTCAGATTGATAACAAAGAAGGAAAAAACGCGGTTTTTCCTTCTTTGTGGCAAGCAGGCGAAAATCAATACCTTGATTTTCCTTATTTTTTATTGTAATTCCTCCATCCTGTCTGCGACAGGATGGGGTGTGTCAGCAGTCTCGGTTTTTTTATGTATAAAGGCTAGTGCGCGGCTTCAGGCCTGTGCTTCTGCGCGCTCAGGAAGTCGTAATTAAGTTTGTCTTCCTGCTTATCCAGCGTCACCGTAACCTGACCGCCGTTAACCAGCGAACCAAACAGCAATTCGTTAGCGAGCGGCTTTTTCAGGTTGTCCTGAATTACGCGCGCCATCGGGCGCGCGCCCATCGCACGGTCATAGCCTTTTGTCGCCAGCCAGTCGCGCGCTTCCTGGCTAACTTCCAGCGACACGCCTTTGGCATCAAGCTGCGCCTGTAGCTCAACGATAAACTTGTCGACAACCTGATGGATAACCGTCGTGGAGAGATGATCGAACCAGATAATGTTATCCAGACGATTGCGAAATTCCGGCGTAAAGATCTTCTTGATCTCCTCCAGGGCGTCCGTGCTGTTGTCCTGATGAATCAGGCCAATAGATTTACGCTCGGTTTCACGCACGCCAGCGTTGGTGGTCATCACCAGCACCACGTTACGAAAATCCGCCTTGCGCCCGTTATTATCCGTTAACGTTCCATTATCCATAACCTGCAACAGCAGATTAAAGACATCCGGGTGCGCTTTTTCAATTTCATCAAGCAGCAGCACGGCGTGAGGATGCTTGATAATGGCATCTGTTAACAACCCCCCCTGATCGTAGCCAACATAGCCAGGAGGCGCGCCGATAAGGCGGCTTACCGTGTGACGCTCCATATATTCCGACATATCAAAGCGCAGTAGTTCAATCCCTAACGCCTTTGCCAACTGTACCGTCACCTCTGTTTTCCCCACCCCGGTCGGGCCGGCAAAGAGGAACGATCCCACTGGCTTATGCTCATGTCCAAGACCGGCGCGGCTCATTTTGATAGCCTCCGTCAGCGCTTCGATAGCCTTACCCTGCCCAAACACCAGCATTTTCAGGCGGTCGCCGAGATTACGCAGCGTATCGCGATCGCTTGCGGAAATGCTCTTTTCCGGCACGCGGGCAATGCGCGCGACAACGGATTCAATATCGCCAACATTCACTGTTTTACGGCGCTTACTGACCGGCATCAGACGGCAGCGCGCGCCTGCTTCATCAATAACGTCAATCGCTTTATCGGGCAGGTGTCGATCGTTGATATATTTTACCGACAGCTCCACTGCGGCGCGCACCGCTTTTGCGGTATAGCGAACATCGTGATGCGCTTCGTATTTGGGCTTAAGGCCGTTGATGATTTGCACCGTTTCTTCAACGGAAGGTTCGGTAACGTCAATTTTCTGAAAACGACGGGCCAGCGCGCGATCTTTCTCGAAAATGTTGCTGAATTCCTGATAGGTCGTGGAACCGATGACGCGAATTTTACCGCTGGAAAGCAGCGGTTTTATCAGGTTGGCGGCATCAACCTGCCCACCCGATGCCGCGCCCGCGCCGATAATAGTATGTATTTCGTCAATAAATAAAATACTGGTGGTGTCCTGCTCAAGCTGCTTAAGCAGCGCCTTAAAGCGTTTTTCAAAATCACCACGGTATTTGGTTCCGGCCAACAGCGCGCCGATATCCAGTGAATAGAGCGTACAGTCGGCCATAACGTCCGGAACATCGCCCTGCACAATGCGCCAGGCCAGCCCTTCGGCTATGGCGGTTTTACCTACGCCTGACTCACCAACCAACAATGGATTATTTTTACGGCGGCGACATAACACCTGAATGGTGCGCTCAAGCTCTTTATCACGGCCAATCAGCGGATCGATACCGCCCACACGGGCAAGCTGATTGAGATTGGTGGTGAAGTTTTCCATACGCTCCTCCCCGCCTGCGCCTGCCTGCTCATCATTGACTGAATTGTCAGCGCCGGGCGCCTGAGCGGCATCATCCTTACGCGTACCGTGAGAAATAAAGTTTACGACATCAAGGCGACTCACTTCGTGTTTGCGCAGCAGATAAGCCGCCTGGGACTCCTGCTCGCTGAAGATGGCGACCAGCACATTCGCGCCGCTGACCTCACTGCGCCCGGATGACTGAACGTGAAAAACCGCACGCTGCAATACGCGCTGAAAGCTAAGCGTGGGTTGTGTGTCTCGTTCTTCTTCGCTCGCCGGCAATACCGGCGTGGTTTGTTCGATAAAGGCCTCAAGCTCCTGACGAAGCGCCGCTAAATCGACTGAACAGGCTTCCAGCGCCTCCCGAGCAGACGGATTACTGAGCAAAGCCAATAACAGGTGCTCGACGGTCATAAACTCATGTCGGTGCTCACGCGCTCTGGCGAAAGCCATATTTAAACTGAGTTCCAGTTCCTGGTTGAGCATAGGCACCCCTCACATTTGTCTGCCTTTTTCAGGCTAATTCCTGCGTACACAGCAACGGATACTCATGTTCCCTCGCATATTTATTCACCATCACAACTTTGGTTTCTGCCACCTCTGCGGTATAGACTCCACAAATGGCCTTGCCCTGATAGTGAACGGTGAGCATCAGTTGCGTTGCTCGCTCCACATCATAAGAAAAGAACTTTTGCAGCACGTCAATAACAAATTCCATTGGCGTGTAATCATCATTCATTAGTATAACTTTATACATAGATGGCGGCTTTAGCGCCTCACGCGCCTGTTCTTTTGTCAGGTGGTCAAAATCCAACCCGTCGTTTGTCTTACCCATCGCCCGATATCGTCTGTTGGTTCGTACCGTCAGGTTAACTGCGGCTTTACTTTCTCAGTTTACGTGCGTTACCGCCGCGTTAACTGACCCCATCTTGCTATCTGATCTTCAATTTTGCGACATCCATCACAATATTGCCATTAGCGTTAACCGCTTCAAATTTTGCGCTATTTTTCCTCGCCACTTCCGGTTTGCCGCTTGACGCAATGGCCTATTTATCTAAATTGTACAATCGTGAGTTGGCGAGGTTTTGAACAGTGGACTCACCCCCTGGTTGACTCCATCTTACTTTATATAAGATCTACGAAGGATGTCGAAGCATGGAAACGGGTACTGTTAAATGGTTCAATAACGCTAAAGGATTCGGTTTTATTTGTCCTGAAGGCGGCGGCGAAGATATCTTCGCTCACTATTCCACTATCCAGATGGACGGTTACAGAACGCTGAAAGCCGGGCAACCCGTCAGGTTTGATGTAAATCAAGGTCCTAAGGGTAATCACGCCAGCGTGATTGTTCCCCTGCAAGCAGAAGCGATCGCATAGCCCCCTGTCTTTATTGTGTACGCCTGCAGACAAAATGCCAGCCTGACAGGCTGGCATTTATTTTTTACTCGCGCGCCAGCGCGTCTATCGGATTCAGGCGCGAAGCATTGCGGGCCGGCAGCCAGCCAAACAAAACGCCTGTCAACGTTGAGCAAATAAACGCCGTCAACAGCGCCAGCGGAGAAAAGCCAATCGACCAGCCGGCTAAAAAAAGCTGTAACACAAACGCAATAAGTAAAGAAAGCGCAACGCCAATGGCGCCTCCCACCAGGCAAACCAGCACCGCTTCAATCAAAAACTGTTGCAGCACGTCGCTGGCTCTTGCGCCGACGGCCATGCGAATGCCAATCTCCCGCGTACGCTCCGTCACCGAGACCAGCATGATATTCATCACACCGATGCCTCCCACCAGCAAAGAGATAACCGCCACCAGCGTCAGAAAAAGCTGTAACGTATGTGTGGTTCTTTCTACTGTTTTCAAGAGCTCGTCCATGTTGTAGGTAAAGAAATCGCGTTTCCCGTGGCGCAACTCCAACAGCCGGTTAAGCTGACGCTCGGCCTCCGCGCTTTCGTATCCCTCCTTCACGCGAACGGTAATAGTGTTTAGCCAGCTTTGCCCGCTGATGCGACCGGCCACCGTGCTCCAGGGCAACCAGACGCGTAAAATCTTACTGCTGCCAAACATAGACTGTTTCTCACGCGTAACGCCCGTCACCGTCGCAGGCATATTGCCAACCAGCAGCACTTCGCCTATCACGTCAGGCTTATCGGGGAACAACTGGCGACGCGTATTTTCATCAATGACCGCCACCTGGGCGCGCTTTTGCAACTGTTCTTCGTTGAAAGGTTTACCCTGGCTGAACGTCATGCCGTAAACATCAAAATACTGGCCGCTAACGCCATTCACGCTGGCCGCAGCATCGCGGTTGCCGTAACGCAGACGCAAATTTTTAGAGATAGATGGCGTTGCCGAATGCACCCACGGCTGGCTGGCGATAGCGTTGAGATCGTCATGTTTCAACGCCTGTTGCGTGCTGGGATCGTCATCGCCAAAATCTTTGCCGGGGTAGATGTCGATGGTGTTCGTGCCGATAGAGCGTATATCCTGAAGCACCATTTGCTGCGCGGCGTCACCAACTATCACTATTGAGGCGACAGAAGCGATGCCGATAATAATGCCCAGCATCGTCAACAGCGTGCGCATTTTATTCGCGGCCATCGCCAGCCAGGCCATCGTAAGCGCTTCACGAAAGCTGCTAAAAAGCTGGCGCCAGGAGCTGCTTTTTCCCGCCGCGCTTTCTGTCGCAACGCGCACGCCGCCGCCGCCCGGCGCAGGATTGCTGATAAGCTCCCCATCACGAATCTCAATAATTCGCCCGGCCTGCGCCGCCACGCCCGGATCGTGCGTAACGATAATGACGGTATGGCCGCGCTGGCAGAGATCTTTTAGCGTGGCCATCACCTCATTGCCGGAGTGCGTGTCCAGCGCGCCGGTAGGTTCATCGGCCAGAATGACCTCGCCGCCGTTCATCAGCGCACGCGCAATACTGACGCGCTGCTGCTGGCCGCCGGAAAGCTGAGAAGGGCGATAGTCGGTGCGATCCTGCAAACCAAGGCGTGTCAGCAACGCTCTGGCTCTCTTCTGCCGTTGCGCCAGCGGGATACCGGCATATACCGCCGGAACTTCCACATTCTGGCTGGCATTGAGGTGCGACAGCAAATGGTAGCGCTGGAAAATAAACCCGAAATGCTCACGCCGCAGCCGCGCTAACTTATCCTGATCAAGCCGGGCTACATCGACGCCCGCCACGCGATAGCTGCCGCTGGTAGGCTTGTCCAGACAGCCGATAATATTCATGAGCGTTGATTTGCCGGAACCGGAGGTACCGATAATCGCGACCATCTCTCCCGCTTCCACGCGCAGCGAAATGCCCTTAAGCACCTCAACCTCGCTGTCGCCGGAAGGATAACTGCGCCGGATATTCTCCAGCTCAATCAGCGCACTCATCGAGCGTTCTCCGGCAAACGCTGACCAATTACCACCTCATCGCCCTGCGCCAGTCCCTTCACCACTTCAACCTGCGTATCGTTGCGCATGCCGATCACCACCTCTCGCTCATGGGTTTCGCCATTGCGCAGCACCGTCACTTTATAGCGTCGATCGCCTGTGGCGTCGCCCAGCGCGCTCAGCGGAATCGTAAGGATATCCTGCTTACCGCCAAGCTGGATATTGACCTGCGCCGTCATATCGAGACGAAGAATGCCTTTTGGGTTAGGCACTTCAAAGCGCGCATTATAAAAAATGGCGTCGTTGACTTTTTCCGGCGTCGGCAGGATATCTTTTAGCGTGCCTTCATAACGCGTTGACGGATCGCCAAGCACGGTAAACCAGGCCCGAAGGCCGGGATGCAGATGAATAACGTCCGCTTCGGATACCTGCGCTTTTACCAGCATCGTGCTCATATCAGCCAGGGTCAGAATGTTCGGCGCCTGCTGCGCGGCGATAACCGTCTGCCCCTGACGGGTCGTGATCTCAGTGACTTCACCGGCCATAGGCGCCACAATACGCGTGTACTCAAGATTAGTTTTAGCCGTATCCAGCGAGGCCTGATTACGTTTTATTTGTGCATCAATCGTCCCAAGCTGGGCGCTTTTTACCGCAAGCTCGGTCGCCGCGCTATCGAGTTCCTGACGCGACACCGCCATTTTCTTCGCCAACGCCTGCTGTCGGCCAAGCGTAACTTTCGCCAGCCTCATTTCCGCCTGCGCCTGCTGGCGCTGGGCGTTAAGTTCCATCAGTGTCGCTTCCACTTCTCTGATCTGGTTTTGCGCCTGTTCCGGGTCGATAACCCCCAGCAACTGACCTTTTTTCACCCGATCGCCGATTTCCACCGACAGCGTTTTTAACTGTCCGCTCACCTGCGCCCCAACGTCAACCTTACTTAATGCGTCAAGCTTACCGGTAGCAAGTACGCTCTGGCTCAGTTCTCCCTTACGCACAATCAGCGTCTGATACTGCGGCTTCGGCGCGTTTAACTTTTTCCAGCCCCACAGCGCCAGAATAAGCCCCGCCGCCAGCAGCAGCCAGTAGAACTTTTTCATTCTGAATTTCATTCGCATCCTTCCTGATGAACCCTTTTACCCTTGATTCAGCGTCGTAAAATTAAAATCGTTCGTGAAGAAACTGTTTATGTTATGCATCAGTCGCCATAGCGCCGTTTTTCTTCAGGCGCCGCAAGTTTAAGCCGCACGCGCGGGGGATACCAGCGTGAAAGCGGTTTTAACGTAAAGAGGCCCGGTAACGGGCCTCACAGATTGTTGACAAAGAAGGAGAAGGCATTACGGGCGCCTGCCCGATGCGTTAAAAAGCGGCTAATCAGCGCGCCCGCGCGCCAGCCAGACCACGCGTGAGAACATTTTACGCATCAGCGGCGGCACCGCCTCAACCCCTCGCCGTTCCGCCTCCATCGCCACCTCCAGCGCCAGATCCGGCTTTGATGAACGATGAATAGCCTTAGTAATCACCCGACGCATGTTCATTGCCACCCCTTGCGGAATTTGCGCCACGCGGTGGTAGACGTTATCGAACCCCTGACGATACATGAAATGTTCCATGTCCAGCGCAGGCAACAGCGTCAGGCGCTCGCGCTCCTGCGCGCTGTTTTGTTCAAGCAGGCCACGCACGGTAGCCGCATATTTTTTTCCGGCCTCGTCGCCGTCTGCCAGCACGTGCCATTCGATTCCCATACGCCGGGCAAATTTAATCAGCGGCCTTAACCCACACTGGGCAAACTCAATCACCTTTACCCCTTCTGCATCGAAGCGGTAACCGCACTGGCGCGCCAGCTCGTTCATGACCCACACCTCCGTCTCCCCCTCCACCAGCAGCCAGCAGCGGGCGAAAAGCGAGGACGGGCGGTTAAAGCGAATATGAAAGGCGATACGGCGGCTGTCTTCCGCATTCATTCCCCCCGGCCCCAGCCGCCAGGCGGCTACGCGCCCGGATTCACGCACTAACCTGCACACCTGCTCTATCGGCGTCAGCGACAGCAGTTCGCCGGAGTTGGTCGTCACCACTTTTTGCAACGGCAGCAGGTTTAGCAAATGCCAGGCCACAGAGAGCATAATCGGATGCAGCCGCGTTTCCGGATCTTCCACCAGCACCAGGGGACGAGCGCCGCGATCGAGCCTGACGCTGCCTTTGGCCTGTAGCAGCATGGAAAACATTCCCAGTAAAATCATGCGATGCGCTCGCCCGTTCGGCTTGTCTATCATGCGGTTGATATCGTCAAGGTAGCGCCAGCCGCGCCGCTCGTCATGAGAACGTTTGCGCTGCTGGCGCGGTATATGCGGGTTGACGCCCTGCTCAATAAAATAGTGCTCCAGTAGTTGCGCCATAGCCGACAATCCCTGCCGCAGTTGAGCGTCGCTTAACTGCTGCGGCCTTGCAGCCAGTTGGCGCGCCAGCCGCGCCAACTCACGCTCGTTGACGCCGTCGCCTGCGCCGCCCGGTATCGACCCGCCGCGTACGCGCCGCGTAAAACGCGCGTCGCGCAAACGCAGCACCGGATTAAGCCGCACAATATGGCGCGCGATGCGATCGATGTCTTTTAGCGCCAGCGCCTCGCCGCGCTCGTCAAGAAAACTGCGCAGCGTCATCACTTCGCCGCAATCGCCAAGCTCGCCTTCCAGCCGATAATAAATACGCTGGTAGCCATCTTCACAGGCATTCCAGACCTCGCTTAGCCCGCGATAGCGGCGCCTGCGCATCTGGCCGGGTGTGGTTTCGCGAAACGTCAGGATAATATGCAAATGGCGCTCACGGTTTTCCTGCTCCCCCTGAGGAAAATAGAAATCATCGCCATCAAAAGCATACAGCGTATCCCGCGGCGCAAGTAGCAGCGTCAGGGCATCCAGCAGGCTCGATTTTCCCCAGGCGTTTTCGCCAATCAGTACGGTATTTTGCTCAAGCAGCAAAGACAAACGATAAATACCGCGAAACCCTGCAACTTCAACGCGCTCAAGAAACATGAACTCCCCCTGTCGCCTGTTATTTTTTATCCGCCTTTTATTACATATAACGCAAAATATAGCGAACCCCTGCTCGTGAGAATATTCACGTGTCCGATATGTCTAATGGATTAAAAAGATCCTCCCATTCATGCTAAGGAGATATCCGGGAGAAACAATATCGCATCCGAAAAACAAAATTAATCACCGGCGGATATTTCCCATTTGCAGGCGGCATCGCTATTTTCAGACGGTTAATATTTGCGAAAGCGCGTCATGCACATTGCTTTAAAACAAACAAGTGGAATATATTACGCAGGCCGGGGCGGAGCTGCGTTTTAAACTATGGATAACATTCGCCTGCGCCCCAACGGCGAAGGTAAGCAATGACCGGGATAGTGTTGCTTCACTTATCCTGCCTCGGACATTGTCTCATTATTTATACAGAGGTAGTTTATGTTCAGAAAATTAGCAGCCGAATTCTTTGGAACCTTTTGGCTGGTATTCGGTGGCTGTGGCAGCGCGGTGCTTGCAGCCGCTTATCCGCAATTAGGCATTGGCTTTGCGGGTGTTGCGCTGGCGTTTGGCTTAACCGTCCTGACAATGGCTTATGCCGTAGGCCATATTTCCGGCGGTCATTTTAATCCGGCGGTTACGCTCGGTTTATGGGCCGGCGGTCGTTTCGCAGCGAAAGACGTTATCGGCTATATCGTCGCTCAGGTAATAGGCGGTATCGCCGCAGCGGCCGTTTTGTACGTGATTGCCAGCGGCAAAGCCGGCTTTGACGTCGCAGCAAGCGGTTTCGCCTCTAACGGCTTTGGCGAACATTCACCGGATAATTACTCCATGTTGTCCGCCATCGTGATCGAAATTGTTCTGACCTGTGGCTTCCTGATGGTTATCCTGGGCTCTACCGATAAGTTCGCGCCGGCAGGCTTCGCGCCAATCGCTATCGGCCTGGCGCTGACGCTTATCCACCTTATCAGCATTCCGGTCACCAATACGTCCGTTAACCCGGCACGCAGCACCGCTGTTGCTATTTTCCAGGGCGGCTGGGCGTTACAGCAACTGTGGCTGTTCTGGGTGATGCCTATCGTTGGCGGTATCCTGGGCGGCTTTATCTATCGCAATCTGCTGGAAAAACGCAGCTAAGTTTGCCGCAGGGGCAGCGCCGCTGGCCCCTGCTCCTTTCCCCTGAATGAGTCAACTTTACTCATTTCATCAGGTTGTGTAGTGTCTGTGCCTCTTATTATTTTCTGCAAGGAACAGCCGTGCCATGTTGTCCGGTTTGCTAATTATTCTTATTCCGCTGTTTATTGGTTACCTTATCCCGCTGCGTCAAACGTCAACAATAACGTTCATCAACCGCATGCTAAGCTGGATTGTGTACGCCATCCTTTTTTTCATGGGCATCAGCCTGGCTTTCCTTGAGAACCTCAACAGCAATCTGCTGGCCATCCTGCGCTATTCCACCGTCAGCATTATCGTCATTATGGCGTTTAATACCGCAGGCCTGCTGCTGCTGGAACGCGCCTCGCCGTGGCGGCACCCGCACCGCCAGGAAAAACTCCCTTCACGTATAGCTATGGCGCTGGAGTCGCTGAAACTGTGCGGCGTTGTGCTGGCCGGGTTTGCGCTCGGACTAAGCGGTATGGCATGGCTACGCCACGCCACCGCCGCCAGTGAATATACGCTGATTTTTTTGCTGTTCCTGATAGGCATTCAATTACGCAGCAGCGGCATGACCGTGCGTCAGATCCTGCTTAACCGCCGCGGTACGCAAATCGCGCTGGTTGTGGTGGCGACCTCGCTACTGGCGGGCGCGGTTAACGCCGTGCTGCTTGGCCTGCCGCTGAAAACCGGGCTGGCAATGGCATCCGGCTATGGCTGGTACTCTCTTTCCGGAATACTGATGACAGAGTCTTACGGGCCGGTAATCGGTAGCGCTACCTTTTTTAACGATCTACTGCGCGAGTTGCTGGCGATAATGCTGATTCCCTCCCTTGCCCAGCGCAGTCGCTGCGCCGCGCTGGGGCTGTGCGGCGCCACGTCAATGGATTTTACTCTGCCTGTATTGCAACGCAGCGGCGGCGTGGATATGGTTCCTCCCGCTATTGTGCATGGTTTTTTGCTAAGCCTGGTCGTGCCTTTACTGATGGCGCTGTTCGCGTAAGAAAACGCCCTGGCGGCACACATCTGCCGCCAAAATTGCGTTAAATCAATTTCTCATCAAATTCCCTGACAAAGCGCTTTTCTCCACGCAAGCAGAGTTTTAACCTTAAAGATGCATATTAAATATAACTTTAAGGTGTCATCATGTTTTGCGTGCAATGTGAACAAACTATTCGTACTCCGGCAGGCGACGGCTGCTCTTATGCTCAGGGCATGTGTGGTAAAACCGCCCAAACGTCCGACCTTCAGGATCTGCTGATTGCAACGCTCCAGGGCCTGTCTGCCTGGGCTGTCAAGGCGCGTGAGCTGAACATTATCGACCATGAGGCGGACAGCTTCGCCCCGCGAGCGTTCTTCTCAACCCTTACCAATGTTAACTTCGATTCCCCGCGTATTGTGGGCTACGCCCGCCAGGCCATTGCCCTGCGCGAATCCCTGAAAGCGCGCAGCCTGAAGGCCGATGCCACCGCTCGCGTCGACAACCCGATGGCTGATCTGCTGCTTGTCAGCGACGATCTCGGCGAACTTCAGCGTCAGGCGGAAAACTTCACGCCAAACCGCGACAAGGCCGATATCGGCGAAGATATTCTTGGTCTGCGCCTGCTGTGCCTGTATGGCCTGAAAGGCGCGGCCGCATACATGGAGCACGCCCACGTGCTCGATCAGTACGATAATGAAATTTACGCGGAATATCACCGCATCATGGCATGGCTCGGCACCTGGCCTTCCGACATGAACGCCCTGCTTGAATGCGCCATGCAGATAGGCCAGATGAATTTCAAAGTCATGAGCATCCTGGACGCCGGTGAAACCAGTAAGTACGGCCACCCGACCCCGACTCAGGTAAATGTAAAACCGGTCGCAGGTAAAGCGATTCTGATTTCCGGTCACGATCTGCGCGATCTCTACGACCTGCTGGTGCAGACCGAAGGCACGGGCGTGAACGTTTACACCCACGGTGAAATGCTGCCGGCGCACGGCTACCCGGAACTGCGCAAGTTCAAACACCTGGTCGGCAACTACGGCAGCGGCTGGCAGAACCAGCAGGTAGAATTCGCCCGCTTCCCTGGTCCTGTCATCATGACGTCTAACTGCATCATCGATCCGACCGTGGGCGCTTACGATGACCGTATCTGGACGCGCAGCATCGTCGGCTGGCCGGGCGTAAGCCATCTCGAAGGTCACGATTTCAGCCCGGTTATCGCCCAGGCGCAGCAGATGAGCGGTTTCCAGTACAGCGAAATTGAACATCTGATTACCGTTGGCTTCGGCCGTCAAACCCTGCTCAGCGCCGCTGATTCGCTTATCGATCTGGTTAGCCGTAAAAAGCTGCGCCACATTTTCCTCGTAGGCGGCTGTGACGGCGCACGCGAAGAGCGCAGTTATTTCACCGACTTCGCCACCAGCGTGCCGAACGACTGCCTGATTCTGACGCTCGCCTGCGGTAAATATCGCTTCAACAAGCTGGACTTCGGCAACATCGAAGGTCTGCCGCGTCTGATTGACGCCGGTCAGTGTAATGACTCCTATTCAGCCATTATTCTTGCCGTTACCCTTGCTGAAAAACTCGGCTGCGGCGTAAATGATCTGCCGCTGAGCCTGGTGCTTTCCTGGTTCGAACAGAAAGCGATTGTGGTATTGCTGACGCTGCTGTCTCTCGGTGTGAAAAATATCGTCACCGGGCCAACCGCGCCTGGTTTCTTCACCCCGAATCTACTGGCTATCCTCAACGAGAAATTTGGCCTGCGCCAGGTCACCACCGTTGAGCAGGACATGCAGCAACTGATGAGCGCATAAGGAAAAGATGATGACAATGCCTACTTCTCTGTGCCCGTATCGTATGCAGGTACACCACATTAAGCAGGAAACGCCGGATGTCTGGACGCTGTCGCTGTTCTGCCACGATGCATGGCCATACGAAGCAGGCCAGCACGCGCTGGTCAGCATCCGTAACTCAGCCGACACGCTGCGTGCTTACACCATCTCTTCCACGCCGGGCGTTAGCCCGTTCATCACGCTGACCGTGCGCCGCATCAACGGCGGCGCCGGTTCTCAGTGGCTGACGCGTGAAGTAAAACGCGGCGATTACCTGTGGCTTTCTGCGCCGCAGGGCGATTTTACCTGCGCCGCGCATCCGGCCGGGCGCTACCTGCTGCTGGCCGCCGGTTGCGGCGTAACGCCGATTATGTCTATGCGCCGCTGGCTGGCGAAATACAGCCCGATGACGGACGTCGAAGTCATCTACTGCACCCGTTCGCCGCAGGACGTTATCTTCGCTGACGAATGGCGCGCCTTCCCGGTTACGCTGTTCGCTGAAGAGGGCGCGGCCCAGGGCTTCATTCCCGGACGTATCACGCGCGAGCACCTGGCTTGCATTCCTCACCTCAAAGATCGTACCGTCATGGCCTGCGGCCCGGCGCCGTGGATGGAATTTGTTGAAGAGCAGGTGAAATCTCTCGGCGTAACCCGCTTCTGGAAAGAGAAATTCTTCACGCCGAGCGCCGCGCCGGCGACCAGCGGCCTGAAGATCTCCACCCTGCAGCCGGTACGCGAGTTCTATGCGCCGGTAGGCGCTACGCTGCTTGAAGCAATGGAAAGCAATAAGGTGGCGGTCAACGCGGCCTGTCGCGCGGGCGTCTGCGGCTGCTGTAAAACGAAAGTCGCTTCCGGCGATTATACGGTTTCCAGCACAGCAACGCTCACCGAACAGGAAATCGCAGACGGCTACGTACTCGCCTGCTCCTGCCACCCGAAAAGCGATCTGGTGCTCGCCTGAGCCTTACGCCGCCCCGGTCGGGGCGGCACATTTCGCCTCCTCTCACGCTCCCCGTCAACTACGCTTAATCGCATCATCCAGACGTTAATACAGGAGATGTGATGAAACAGAGCGTGGCCGCATACATCGCCAAAATCCTCGAACAGGCAGGCGTTAAACGCATCTGGGGCGTGACGGGTGATTCACTCAACGGGCTGAGCGACAGCCTTAACCGCATGGGCACCATCAAATGGATGCCCACCCGCCATGAAGAGGTGGCCGCCTTTGCTGCGGGCGCAGAAGCGCAGCTAAGCGGCGAACTTGCGGTGTGCGCAGGTTCCTGCGGCCCTGGCAATCTGCATCTGATTAACGGTCTGTTCGACTGCCACCGCAACCGCGTGCCGGTACTGGCTATTGCCGCCCACATTCCCTCCAGCGAAATCGGCAGCGGTTATTTTCAGGAAACTCATCCACAGACGCTGTTTCAGGAATGCAGCCATTACTGTGAACTGGTTTCATCGCCAGAGCAGATCCCGCAGGTGCTGGCTATCGCTATGCATAAAGCGGTGCTCAATCGGGGCGTGTCGGTTATTGTGCTGCCGGGCGATGTGGCGCTGATGACTGCGCCAGAAGGCGCCAGCAGCCGCTGGTATCCCGCGTCGCGGCCGGTCGTTGTGCCGCAGCGGACGGAACTGGAAAAATTAGCGCAGGTGCTGCGCTATGCCAGCAATATCACATTACTGTGCGGCAGCGGTTGCACCGGCGCTCACAGTGAACTGCTCGCCCTGGCTGAAAAGCTCAAATCCCCTATCGTTCACGCCCTGCGCGGCAAAGAGCACGTTGAATACGACAACCCTTACGATGTGGGCATGACCGGGCTTATCGGCTTCTCCTCCGGCTATCACGCCATGCTTAACGCCGATACACTCATTCTACTCGGCACCCAGTTTCCCTACCGTGCCTTTTACCCCACCAACGCACGCATCATTCAGATAGACCTTAATCCAGCCAGCATTGGTTCGCACAGCAGAGTAGATATCGCGCTGATTGGCGATATCAGGGCCACGCTTGCCGCCCTGCTGCCAATGCTGGAAGAAAAAACCGACAGGCGCTTTCTTGACAAAGCGCTTGCGCACTACGCTAACGCCCGCAAGGAGCTGGACGCGCTGGCAAATCCCGGCAAACATGGCATACACCCTCAGTATCTGGCCCACCAGATAAACCGCTACGCGGATGATGATGCGATATTCACCTGCGACGTAGGCACGCCGACGGTATGGGCCGCGCGCTACCTTGCCATGAACGGCAAGCGGCGGCTGCTTGGCTCTTTTAACCACGGCTCGATGGCGAACGCAATGCCGCAGGCGCTGGGCGCCAAAGCCTGCGCGCCGGAACGCCAGGTAGTAGCGATGTGCGGCGATGGCGGTTTCAGCATGCTGATGGGCGATTTTCTGTCGATCGCGCAGATGCAGTTGCCGGTCAAAATTGTGGTGTTTAATAACAGCGTGCTGGGGTTCGTTGCGATGGAGATGAAAGCGGGCGGCTACCTGACCGATGGCACCGAACTGCGCGAGACTCACTTTGCGCGCATTGCTGAAGCCTGCGGCATTCGCGGCATTCGGGTAGAAAAAGCCGAAGAGGTCAACGCAGCCCTGGAACGCGCCTTTAGCCTGCCCGGCCCCGTCCTGGTGGATGTGAAAGTGGCGAAAGAAGAGCTGGCCATTCCACCACAAATTAAACTTGAACAGGCTAAGGGGTTTAGCCTGTATATGCTGCGCGCCATTATCAGCGGACGCGGCGATGAGGTCGTTGCGCTGGCAAAAACCAATTGGTTGCGGTAAAACGGCGAATTCATTTATCGAAACACAGGGAGTTCCCGTGATTGATTTACGCAGCGATACTGTAACGCGCCCAGGACGCGCCATGCTCGAAGAGATGATGCACGCGCCTACCGGCGATGACGTCTATGGTGACGATCCGAGCGTCAATGCGCTACAGGATGAAGCCGCTACGCTTGCGGGTAAAGAAGCGGCGCTGTTTCTACCGACCGGAACCCAGGCTAACCTGGTGGCGCTGCTCTCCCACTGCCAGCGCGGGGATGAATACATTGCCGGACAACTGGCCCATAACTATCTTTTCGAGGCAGGCGGCGCAGCCGTGTTAGGCAGCATCCAGCCGCAGCCCATCGATGCCGCGCCCGACGGCACCCTGCCGCTGGAAACGGTAGCGGCCAAAATTAAGGCTGACGACATACACTTTGCCCGCACGCGTCTGCTGAGCCTTGAAAACACCCACAACGGCAAAGTGCTGCCGCGCGATTATTTACAGGCCGCCCGGCAGTTTACCCGCGAGCGCGGCCTTGGCCTGCACGTTGACGGCGCGCGCCTTTTCAACGCGGTGGTGGAATATGGCTGCCCGCTGGAAACCGTCGCGCGCGAGTGCGACAGCTTTACGATTTGTCTGTCAAAAGGGCTGGGCGCACCGGCTGGCGCGCTGCTGCTTGGCAGCAAAACCTTTATCGCTCGCGCTCTGCGCTGGCGCAAAATGACCGGCGGCGGCATGCGCCAGGCGGGCATTCTGGCTGCCGCAGGCCGCTATGCGCTACGCAATAACATTGAACGCCTGCAAGAAGATCACGCCAACGCCGCCTGGCTTGCCGATGCGCTACGCAACGCCGGGGCCGACGTCAGCCGCCAGGACACCAATATGGTGTTTGTCCGCATACCGGCCGAAGACGTATCCGCATTCAGGGAATATCTGCGACAGCGCGGCATTCTTATTAACGCAGCTCCCGTCACGCGTCTGGTTACCCATCTTGACGTTAACCGCAGCCAGCTTGAACAAGTCGCGCTGCGCTGGCAGCATTTTTTTAACCGTTAAATGGCAAGCCTGGGGATGAACGCTACAGGGTCTATACTGGTGCTCGGCGCCAGCGGCTATATCGGCCAACATCTGACATTACGCCTGAGCGCGACCGGCCAGCGGGTTATTGCCGCTTCACGCCGCCTGGAATGGCTGCAAAAGCAGAACTGGCCCGGCGTAACCTGCCGCTACGCCGACCTGGCGAAACCTGAAACGCTTGCGGCGCTGCTCGAAGACGTGGATACGTTGTATTACCTCGTACACAGCATGGGGGACGGCGCGGATTTCGTTAAGCGCGAAATTCAGGCCGCTCGCCATTTACGCGATGCGCTGCGCGCGCATCCGGTCAGGCAGATAATCTTCCTCAGCTCGCTCCAGCCCCCCCGGACCAGCCAGACATCCAGCCACCTTATCGCCCGCCAGAAAACCGCCGACACGCTGCGTGAAGCGGGCGTACCGGTCACGGAGCTGCGCGCCGGCATTATCATCGGCGCCGGTTCTGCGGCGTTCGAAGTTATGCGTGATATGGTGTATAACCTGCCGGTACTGACGCCGCCGCGTTGGGTGCGCTCACGCACCACGCCCATTGCGCTGGAAAACCTGCTGACCTACCTCACAGGCCTCAAAGAACACCCCGCGAGCGAACATCGCGTGTTCGAAGCCGCCGGGCCGGAAGTGCTGAGCTACCAGCAGCAGTTTGAGCGCTTTATGGCCATCAGCGGCCGTCGCCGCCCGCTCATTCCCATTCCCTTCCCAACCCGCTGGATATCCGTCTGGTTCCTGAACATGATTACTTCCGTACCGCCAACAATGGCGCGCGCGCTAATCCAGGGGCTACATCACGATCTGCTGGCGGACAACCGGGCGCTGCATGCGCTCATTCCTCAGACGCTAATAAGCTTTGACGATGCGGTGCGCGCCACGCTTGAGGACGAAAAGCATCTGGTTAATTCCCGGGACTGGGGCTATGACCCGCTGGCATTTTCCCGCTGGCGCCCGGATTACGGCTATTACCCTAAACAGGCCGGTTACACAGTGAAAACCTCCGCCAGTAGCGCCGCGCTGTGGGAAATCGTCAATCAGACGGGAGGGGAAAAAGGCTACTTTTTCGGCAATGTGTTATGGAAAACCCGCGCATTTCTTGACCTGTTGGTAGGCCACAGGCTGGATAAAGGCCGTCCCTCCCGGGCATATCTGAAAATCGGCGATCGGGTGGATAGCTGGAAAGTCATCGTCGTTGAGCCGGAAAAAGAGTTAACCATGCTGTTTGGCATGAAAGCGCCGGGCCTTGGCCGGCTCTCTTTTACCCTTCGCGATGAGGGCGAACAGCGCAGCCTTGATGTGCGCGCCTGGTGGCATCCGCACGGCATGCCAGGGCTGCTGTACTGGCTGCTGATGTTCCCGGCGCACCTGTTCATTTTTCGCGGCATGGCGCGCAATATCATTCGTCTTGCGGAGCAGACGCCGATCAAACAGGGTTAATCGGAGCGATTCTTATCGTATGCCCATTGCAACCAGGACGAATTCACGGAAAAATGCCCGCGAAACCAATAAACTCAACAGCGGGTCGACATGAAGGTACTGGTCACAGGCGCCACCAGCGGTTTGGGACGCAGCGCGGTCGAATATTTACGCAAGCGCGGCATTAGCGTGACGGCGACCGGGCATAACGCAGCAATGGGTAAACTGCTTGAGCGCATGGGTGCGGAATTTATCCATGCCGATCTGACTGAACTCATATCCTCTCAGGCCAGAGCGATGCTCGAAGGCGTGGACACGCTGTGGCACTGTGCCGGTTTCACCGCCCCCTGGGGCACGCAGGAAGCCTTTGATCTTGCCAACGTGCGCGCCACCCGCCGCCTGGGCGAATGGGCCGTCGCCTGGGGCGTTCGCACCTTTGTGCATATTTCTTCGCCGTCGCTCTACTTTGATTATCACCACCACCGCAATATCCAGGAAGATTTTCGCCCGGTACGTTTCGCTAACGAATTCGCCCGCAGTAAAGCCGCCAGCGAAGAAGCCATTACGCTGATGGCGCAGGCTAACCCGCGCACGCGCTTTACGGTGCTGCGTCCGCAAAGCTTGTTTGGGCCGCACGATACTGTCTTCTTTCCGCGCCTGGTACAGATGATGCGCCATTACGGCAGCATACTGCTGCCGCGCGGCGGCGAAGCGCTGGTGGATATGACCTACCACGACAACGCCGTACACGCCATGTGGCTTGCCAGCAGCGAAGCCTGCGATGGCCTGGCGTCCGGGCGCGCGTACAATATTACCAACAAGGAACCAAGGCCGCTGCGCGAAATCGTCGAGCGGCTTATTCAGGCGCTGGGCATCCGTTGCCGCATTCGTTCAGTACCGTACCCGATGCTGGATTTAGTGGCGCGCAGCCTGGAGCGATTGGGCAGCAAAACCTCACGCGAACCCGTGCTGACGCACTATGGCGTATCGAAGCTTAACTTCGACTTTACGCTCGATACCCGCCGTGCCGAAACGGAACTGGGTTACTTTCCGGTTGTTACGCTCGACGACGGTATAAAGGCAACCGCCGCCTGGCTGCGCGATCACGGCACGTTTCACCGCTGATGACGGCGTTATTCAGCATAAAAAATGCAAGCCTGCAGGGCGCCTGATACATTCACTGTCCGGCATTATTACGCAGCGCTTTCCCCCAAAAACGTCCGTTAAACGCCTGCGCAGCGCGTCTGTTTGCGCAGGCCGCGCCGCGCTCAGGTTTACCCATATTTCTCCAGCAACGCCTGCGCAATGGCCTGCGTTTGCGCATCTGCCTGGCCGTCGTAATTTTCCGGGCGAAAGTGCATCTGGAAAGCGGCGATGACGCGCTGCTGTTCCTGTACCGTTAAATCTGGCTTCACGTCATAACCGTAGCGGGCCAACAATGCAAGCAACGTCGCCGTATCAACCGGCTGGCGGGGGTTGCGTCCGTTAAGATAAAACGCCACCCGGGCAGGGTCCGGCCATGCGCCGATACCCGCCTGCGCAAGCGCCTGCCACGGAAAGAGCGGGCCGGGGTCATCCTTACGCTGCGGCGCAACGTCGGCATGGCCAACCACATTTTGCGGCTCAATACCGTTACGCCGGATAATGTCGCGCGCCAGCCGCGTCAACGTCTGAATCTGCGCGTCGGAAAACGGGTAAAACACTTTTACGCCGTTTACCTCACGGTAACCGGGATTCTCCAGCTCAATACCTACAGAAACGCTATTGACTCCCCGATAGCCGCGCCAGTAGCTGATACCCGCATGCCAGGCTAATTTTTCTTCCCCGACCAGCGCCCAGACCAACGGTTTACCGCCGCTTACAGGCGGCTGCTGCGAAAGCAGGTAGTGAACGCTGACTTCAGGCCCGACAAGCAGGCTCATCGAGCGCTCAAACGAGGCAGCGGTATAGTGAATGACGAGCATTCGCACGCGAGAATAGGCATTGCGCGCCGGATGGTTTGTATCAATCCGGTAATCACCGCGATCGACAATGCCTTTCTCACGGGCGCACCCTGCCAGCGCAAGCGCCAGTAATAGCCAGAGTCCCTTTTTTCGCGTCTTCATCGCGTTTTCACCGCTGTTCCACTCACGCTGACCATCAACATACTGCCGTCCTTGCCAACCGTTTCATAATCAATATCAATGCCGACGATAGCATCAGCGCCAAAAGAAGCGGCCTCTGCTTCCATTTCACGAAACGCAATTTCCCGCGCCTTACGTAACTCTTTTTCGTAAGCGCCTGAACGACCGCCGACAATATCGCGGATACCGGCAAAAAAATCGCGAAAAATATTTGCGCCGAGAATCGCTTCACCGGTTACCACGCCGCAATACTCAACAATCGTTTTTCCCTCCAGAGCGGGAGTCGTTGAAAGCTTCATCCATTTTTCTCCTGTATCAATAGACTCACTGTGAACATCAACAAACCGGGGAGCGGTGACAAACGCCGGGCCGAACAACATCGGCTCCCCAATAACAGCAAACTGACATCCCCGACAGACAGACTATGCTTTAACCAGCATGAATAATAAACCGCCGCCTCTTGTAAAACATAAGGAAGTCAGGATGAAACGTTCTGAACGGGCGCTTATTGCGCCTTGTGTACTGCTACTGAGCGCCTGCGCCGCGTTCACCCCCGTGACCGTCCCTCCTGCCTATAAGGATAACGGCGTTCGCGTCGGCCCCTGCGTCAGCGGCGGTCCGGATAGCGTTGCGCAGCAGTTTTATCATTATCGCATCACGCATCCAGGCCCGGGGTTGAACAATCTGGCAGGCCTGCGCCCTTACCTGAGCGACGCGCTGTGGCGTCGGCTACAGGCAGCGCAGCGCGCGCCACAGATGCATTCGCTATTTCTGCAAAACGACCTGTTTACCAGCCGCACAGGCGGTATTGACGCCGCACGCGTGAGCAGCGCCTCCACGCTGCCCAACACCGACGCACGTAATATACCGCTGCGCGTAACCCTTACCAGAGGCAACCAGCAGTGGCAGGACGAAGTCCTGATGGTGCGCGACGGCAAGTGTTGGTCAGTTGACGACGTACGCTATCTTGCGCCATCGGTCTTCGCGCCATCAGGTTCGCTGCGCCTGTCGCTTGAAAATCGCTGATTTCAGGAAGGCGCCGGTAAAACGCGCTGACGCGACGATAAAGCCGCCCACACCTCTTCCTGGCGGGCGACGCCCTGATATTTTGTGCTAAATTTCCAGGATTACGTCGTGTTTTTTTTAGTTTTAACGCACAAATATTGCATAACTATTCTGTCAGCGTTACTATTCGCGGCCTCAATCGCTATTCAATTACAACGCATGAGCATTCAACTAAACGGCATTAATTGTTTTTATGGCGCGCACCAGGCGCTGTTTGATATCACACTCAGTTGCCCGCAGGGTGAGACGTTAGTGCTGCTTGGGCCAAGCGGCGCGGGCAAAAGCTCTCTGTTGCGGGTATTAAACCTGCTGGAGATGCCGCGTTCAGGCCAGCTCGCTATTGCGGGTAAACAATTTGATTTTGCCAAAGCGCCGGCTGAAAAAGCGATTCGCGAGCTGCGTCAAAACGTAGGTATGGTATTCCAGCAATATAACCTTTGGCCACACCTGACGGTTGTGCAGAACCTGATTGAAGCGCCGTGCCGGGTGCTGGGATTATCAAAAGACAGCGCCCGCGACCGCGCGAATAAACTGCTCGAACGCCTGCGCTTATCGCCTTATGCCGATCGCTATCCGCTGCATCTTTCCGGCGGTCAGCAGCAGCGTGTAGCGATTGCCCGCGCGTTAATGATGGAGCCGCAGGTGCTGCTGTTTGACGAACCTACCGCAGCGCTGGATCCGGAAATTACCGCCCAGATAGTCAGCATTATCCATGAACTGGCGCAAACCAATATCACGCAGGTTATCGTGACGCACGAAGTGGAGGTGGCGCGTAAAACTGCCAGCCGGGTGGTCTATATGGAAAACGGACATATCGTTGAGCAGGGCGATGCGAGCTGCTTTAACCACCCCCGGACCGACGCGTTCAAATCTTATCTTTCTCACTAAACGTTAGATTGGGAATATGACAATGAAAAAAATTCTGCTTGCCGCGCTGTTAGCCAGCCTGAGTCTTTGCGCCACAGCCGCACAAACTATTCGCTTCGCCACAGAGGCCTCTTACCCTCCGTTTGAATCCATGAACGCGGACAACAAAATCGTCGGCTTTGATGTCGATCTGGCGAACGCGCTGTGTAAAGAAATTAACGCGACCTGCACTTTCAGCAACCAGTCGTTCGATAGCCTCATCCCCGGTCTGAAGTTTCGCCGTATCGATGCCGTGATGGCCGGTATGGACATTACGCCGGAGCGTGAAAAGCAGGTGTTGTTTACCAACCCCTACTACGATAACTCAGCGCTGTTTATCAGCCTTGCCGGGAAATACGCCAGCATTGAGGATCTTAAGGGCAAAAAAGTGGGGGTGCAAAACGGCACCACGCACCAGAAATACATCACTGATAAGCACCCGGAAATTAACACCGCCGCTTACGACAGCTACCAGAACGCGCGTCTGGATCTGCAAAACGGACGCATTGACGCCGTGTTTGGCGATACCGCAGTCGTAACCGAGTGGCTGAAGGCCAGTTCAACGCTTGCCGCCGTTGGCGATAAAGTAAAAGACAAAGATTACTTCGGCACAGGCCTCGGCATCGCCGTACGCCATGGCAACACGGCGCTTCAGCAGCAGTTTAACGACGCGCTGGACAAAGTGAAGAAAGACGGCACTTACGGCGCCATCTATAACAAATGGTTCCAGAAGTAACTAACTGAATGAACGAAATTTTTCCTTTAGCAAGCGCTGCCGGGATGACGCTTGGCCTCGCGCTTTGCGCGCTGGTTACAGGCCTGGCGCTGGCCATGTTGTTCGCCGTGTGGGAGTCCGCCAGGTGGAGGCCCATCGCCTGGCCTGGCACGGCGCTGGTGACTATTTTGCGTGGCCTGCCGGAAATTCTGGTGGTGCTGTTTATCTATTTCGGCACATCGCAACTCCTGTTAACGCTCTCGGACGGTTTCACTCTTAACCTGGGGGTGGCGCAAATTCCCGTGCAGCTACAAATAGAAAACTTTGACGTCAGCCCCTTCCTGTGCGGCGTGATTGCGCTGTCTCTGCTGTACGCCGCTTATGCATCGCAAACGCTACGCGGCGCGCTAAAAGCGGTAGCGCAGGGCCAGTGGGAATCAGGCCAGGCGTTGGGGATGAGCAAAAGCGCTATCTTTTTTCGTCTGGTAATGCCGCAAATGTGGCGCCACGCGCTGCCGGGCCTGGGTAACCAGTGGCTGGTGCTGCTTAAGGATACCGCGCTGGTGTCGCTAATCAGCGTCAACGATTTGATGTTGCAGACTAAAAGCATCGCCACCCGCACGCAGGAGCCGTTTACCTGGTATATCGTCGCTGCGGCGATATACCTGGCGATTACCTTACTTAGCCAGTATGTGCTGCACCATATCGACAGGCGTGCGACGCGTTTTGAAAGGAGGCCCGGCTGATGCTTGAGTATTTACCCGGGCTAATGAAAGGCCTGCATACCAGTCTGACGCTAACTGTTGCATCCATTGCCGTTGCGCTGGCGCTGTCACTGGTTTTTACCGTCATTCTGACGCTAAAAACGCCGCTACTGTCGCTGGCGGTACGCGCCTACATCACGCTGTTTACCGGCACTCCGCTGCTGGTGCAAATCTTTTTAATTTACTACGGGCCGGGCCAGTTCCCGTCGCTCCAGCAATATCCGTGGCTGTGGCGCCTTTTATCTGAGCCGTGGCTGTGCGCGCTTATCGCGCTATCGCTCAACAGCGCCGCTTACACAACACTGCTGTTTCACGGCGCCGTGCGCGCCATTCCCGAAGGCCAGTGGCAGTCCTGCCAGGCGCTGGGGATGCGTCGCAAAGATACGCTGGCGATTCTACTGCCCTATGCGCTCAAGCGCGCGCTCTCTTCTTATTCCAACGAAGTGGTGCTGGTATTCAAGAGCACGTCTCTTGCTTATACCATTACGCTAATGGAGGTTATGGGCTATGGTCAGCTTTTGTATGGGCGCACATATGACGTGATGGTATTCGGCGCAGCAGGGATAATTTATCTGATTGTCAATGGGCTACTGACGCTACTGATGCGCCTGATTGAACGCCGCGCGCTGGCGTTTGAGCGCCGTAACTAAATACACCTTCGCAAAGCGGGCCGGCACGCCCGCAAAGGCTGTTGTTAAACTCCGGGCCGAACAATTTCGGCCCGCGCTCCGGCAATTAAAACAGCAAATTCAACGCGTTGATTTCCAAAGGATAACCGCAAGGAGGGCAAATTTACGTTTTGCTCTCTTTAGCATCATTCTCAGCGGGCCTGCCGCCCGCTCAGATTGTTGACAAAGAAGGAAAAAACGGGATTTTTCCTTCTTTGTGGTAAGCCGGAGAAAATCAATGCTTTGATTTCCCCTATTTTTTATTGTTTTTCATCTATCCTGTCTGCAACAGAATAAGGTTTGTCCACAGTCTCAGCGGGCCTGCCGCCCGCTTTTTTGCGGCGTTTGCGCCCCTGCCCCGCCTCGTCCTGCTTCCAGCTCGCCGCGTCCCCTGGCGCACATAATAAAATATCAATATTTATGCTTGTTAATTGAATATAAATTCATTTCATGGCAAGGTAGTGAACGATCCGGAACACAATAATACTCACAGATGAGAGCCAACTAATGAAAAAATATCTTATCGCCGCCGTACTTACCGCTATCGCCTTTAACGCCGGCGCAGCAAGCAAAATTCGCTTCGCCTCTTCCGCGACTTACCCGCCTTTTGAATCGCTTGACGCCAGTAACCAGATTGTGGGATTTGATATGGATCTGGCAAAAGCGCTGTGCAAGCAGATGCAGGCGGAGTGTACCTTCACGAACCACGCCTTCGACAGTCTGATCCCGGCGCTGAAATTTCGTAAATACGATGCCGTCATTTCCGGGATGGATATTACGCCGGAGCGCAGCAAACAGGTTGCATTTACCCATCCCTATTATGCGAATTCAGCGCTGGTGATTGCGAAAAAAGGCGCCTATACCCGCTTCGATCAGCTAAAGGGCAAGCGCATCGGCATGGAAAACGGCACCACGCATCAAAAGTATTTGCAGGAAAAACACCCGGAAGTGAAAACAGTGGCCTATGACAGTTACCAGACGGCGATTATCGATCTGAAAAACGGGCGGCTCGACGGCGTATTCGGGGATACCGCCGTGGTAAATGAATGGCTTAAAACCAACCCACAGCTTGGCCCGGCGACGGAAAAAGTCACCGACGCGCAGTATTTCGGCGCGGGCCTTGGTATCGCGGTGCGCCCGGACAATACCGCATTGCTGGAAAAACTCAATGACGCGCTGGCGGCCATCAAAGCCGACGGCACCTATCAAAAAATCAACGACCGCTGGTTTGCGGAATAACCGCGCGGCCGGCGGCTGATTTTACAGCCCCCGGATAGCCGCCGCTTACGGGCGCGCCCTGCCACAGGCGCGCTTTATCCTTCACGACGCGTTATCCTCCGCTCTTTCCAGCAGCGTCAGCACTTCATAATGCGCGGTGTGCGCAAACATATCAAAAAGCTGTACCCGCACAATGCGATAGTCGGGCAAAAGCCGCAAATCCTGCGCCATTGTCTGCGCATTGCAACTGGAATAAATTATCCAGCGCGCGGCCATACGGCTTAGGTACTCGCACAGCGGCGCGCCAATGCCGCGTCTTGGCGGGTTAACCAGCACCAGGTCGGGGATAGCGTGTTGCCCCAGCGCAAACTGCGTAGAATCCAGCGCCTGAAAGCGCAGATTATCCGCAAGCCCCAGCGCTTTGGCGGAACGCTGCGCACAGGCGATGGCTTCAGGGGCAATTTCAATCCCGGTCAGCCGCATTTGCGGCGTGGCGCAATGCAGGCCAAAGCCGCCAACCCCGCAAAACAGATCCCACATATGCGTTACCGGCAGCGCGCGCACCCAGTCGCGAGCGGCAGCGTAGAGCGCAGACGCCACCTGCGGATTGGTCTGAAAGAAACTCTGCGGCCGGATCCATAGCGGCACGCCGTTGAAAACCTCCGCCAGCGCCTGCTGCTCTGTCAGCCAGATTTCCCGCTCACCTTCCATAATCGCCATATGCACCGGCTGGAGGTTAACGGAAATCACTTTCAACTGCGGTAATTGCGCCCGCAGCCAGGGCAGCGCCGCGCGAAGCTGAGGGAGTTTCGCCTCCGAGCGCAGCACAAAACGCAGCATCATAGCGCCATCATGCTGACTTTCTGTCAGCAACAGGTATTTCAGTTCGCCGCGCCGCCGCGCTACGTTATAGGGCGTCAACCCTGCGCGAGCAATAAATGGCTTTAGCGTCGCAAAGACGGGTTGGAAAGAGTCGGGGTAAAGCGGGCAGTCCGTCAAATCTTCAGCCGTGCCGTCACGGCGCAGCATACCCAACAGCGGGCGCTCCACGCTACCGCTGACGACCATCTTAGCTTTGTTACGAAAACCGAACGCCGGGCCGCTGACCGGCGCAAGCCACTCCCCTACGGCCCGCCCCGCCAGTAGCTGGCGCAGGCTGGCCATTTTGGCGCAAAGCTGCTGCGCCATCGGCTGTTCCAGCCACTGGCAGGAGCGACAGCGGCCGGCGTGATAGAGTGCGCATTGCATAGATAAAAACCCCGAAGAAAAAACGGCGCTGATTGTACCACCGCTAGCGTCCAGGCTGTGTCCCTTAATTCTCATGATGCTGGATTAAGGGACACAGCCTAGTGTACCCGGAAAAACAGGCGGCTGCGGGGCGGAATAAAGAGCAGAAACAGTACCAGTACATCCGGCAGCTTTTTAGTGACCAGCGCACGGAAAATATCGCCCGGCGTTTCGCCTGGCAAACTGAAAAGCTCAGGGTAGCCCCAGCCCAGCGAGGCGGACATCAGGTAAACAGAGGAGAGAATTTGCGTAATAAGGAAAAGCCAGCGCCCCCAGTTGCGCCCTTTCATCACAACAAAAGCGCAACGCAATTCAATACAAAGCACAAACAGGCTACCGAGAAAAACCAGAGTAAGCGGCCAGGTTTGCGCGCTGCGCTGAATCAGCTCTCGCAGCCCACGCACCCCCATCATGTCGAAAACCATAAAGAGATCCAGCCCGCGGGTCATGATAATAGCGGTAGCGGCTACCATGACCAGCACTGGCGGATTGAGTCTGGCGTGAGACAAGGTTCGTTTGTTTAACATTTGGCGGCTTCAGGCTTCCTGCACAATACCGACGCCGCTCACCGGCAGCGCCAGTATGATGATGGCAGATTTCCATACATTCAGCCACGTCTGGCACGCAGAAACGCATGCGTTTGCTGCTTTTATGCTCGCGACATTAAGTACCAGTTAGCCAACCATACCGCACCAACAACGGACAGAAACAGCGCCAGCGGCGCATTAAACGCATGATTATTCCCCGCCAGGCCTGGGGCGAGGCAGCGCTGGCAGCGCGCCAGCCCCGGCCTGAAGCGCCCCCTGGCGTAACGCACTTTTTCGCCGGCGAGGCGAAGAAAAAAGCCTGGCAGGCATGGCGGGGCGAAATAAGGGAAAAGCGCGCGATAAATCAGCGGCAAAAACGCTAACGCATCGGGCGCCTTGCGCCCGGTAACACGAATCAGTGCAGGAAAGGCGTTTCAACCACAATGGTGCTGCGTTCTTCCTCGTCGGAGGTATACAGCAAGTGGTGGGCGCTCGCTTCAAGGATGACCATCGAGATTTGCTCTTCGCTCTGGCGCACAAACAGCGCGAACTGCTCGTCGGTCACACCCGCGCTCACGCAAAGAGACTGGCACACAACCAACCGCGGCATGTTATCGTCCTGGATGTCAAGAAACGCTTTCACCGTAAGAGAGCTGGCATTGATGGAAGACAAATCGGCACAGAGCGAAAGCAGCGCTGAAGGCTTTACTTCTGCCAGGGCAGAGAACAGCACCACATTATCCACCAGGTCGATTTTGGCGTCGAAAACCCCTTCGACGTTCTGCATATGCGGCAAATGCAGAGCCTGACAGGTGTCGCACTCAAAAAAGCTGACGCCAAGATCGTCGAGCCAGCGGCGCAGGGTGTCAAGCGAGGGGATAACGGTGGTACCCATAACGGACTGATAACCTCTGATAGCGAACAAAAGAGCGCATATTACGCAAAAGGCGTAAACAGCGCCATGATCCCGGCGACAAAATGATCTCAACCGCCGGTTTTCAGGCAAAAGCCAGGGCGTGCGTGATGCTCAACCCAGCTAATCATTTTTCCGGCAATATCCATACCGGACGTTTTCTCTATCCCTTCCAGCCCGGGCGAGGCGTTAACTTCCATCACCAGCGGGCCGCGTGCGGCGCGTAAAATATCCACGCCCGCCACTTCCAGCCCCAGCGTTGAGACAGCCTTGAGCGCAATCTCCCGCTCCCGGGGCGTAATGTTGACCACACGCGCCACGCCGCCGCGGTGCAGATTGGAGCGAAAATCCCCCTCCTTCGCCTGGCGTTCAATGGCCGCAACCACCTGGTCGCCCACCACCAGGCAGCGAATATCGCGGCCTTTAGCTTCGCGGATATACTCCTGCACCAGGATATGGGCATTCAGGCCGCGAAAGGCATCGATAACGCTTTCCGCCGCCTGCCGCGTTTCAGCCAGCACAACGCCAATCCCCTGCGTGCCCTCCACCAGCTTAACGACCAGCGGCGCGCCGCCTACCAGCTCAATCAGATCGCTGGTATCGTCGGGTGAATGAGCAAAGCCGGTAACGGGCAGGTCAATGCCCTGGCGCGCCAGCAGTTGAAGCGAGCGCAGCTTGTCCCGCGCACGCGCAATCGCCACCGATTCATTGAGCGGCCAGCTCCCCATCATCTCAAACTGACGCAACACGGCGGTACCATAAAATGTGATAGCCGAACCAATGCGCGGGATCACCGCATCGTAATGAGGAAGCTGTCGCCCCTTATCATGAACCGAAGGAGAAGCCGGATTGATATTCATATAACACGAAAGCGGATCGATAATATCCACCAGGTGCCCACGCTGTGTGGCGGCCTCGCGCAGTCGTCGACAGGTCCAGAGCGTACTGTCTCTGGATAAAATGGCGATTCTCACTCTTCACCTCATCTTTGGCAGTATGAATCGACAAGGCGCGCATCATACCACTGCGTCCGTCTGACCACGAGCCGGGCGCGGCGATTTTATTAGCGCGTCGCCCACCCTTGCCTGTGCAGGTAGTCAAGGATAAACGGGCGGCTCTCTTTGATAAGGGTGCGGCGAATATGATCGCTCCAGGTATCGCGGCGGTTGTTGCTGCTGCGCGAAAGATAATATTCAGCCAGGCGCGTATCGTACTGCGCCAGCGCCTCAGGATCGACAGGGTGATAATGATTTTCATGCACAACGACAGAGGCCGGCAACCGAGGCTTTAAATCGGGATTATCCGCAGGCCATCCCAGACACAAACCAAATAGCGGCAGCACGTGCTTTGGCAACGCAAGCAACCGGGTGACGTCTTCTATGTTATTGCGAATACCGCCAATATAAACGCCGCCCAGCCCCAGCGATTCAGCGGCAACCAGCGCGCTTTGTCCCATCATCGCCGTATCCACTACGCCAAGCAGTAGCTGCTCTGCCAGCCCAAGCTCTGCCTGCGGGCAAATTTGCAAGTGGCGATTAAAGTCAGCGCAGAAAATCCAAAACTCTGCGGCCTGCGCCACGTGCTGCTGGCCGCCGGTCAGCGGAACAAGTTGTTCACGCATTGCCTTATCCGTGATGCGGATAATAGACGTACACTGGAGAAAGCTCGAACTGGACGTTGCCTGAGCACTGGCAATAATCGCTTCACGCTGCGCTTTAGTAAGCGGCCGATCGGTATAATGGCGAACGGAACGGTGGGCGCACAGCAGATCAATGGTTGGCGTCATCTCTTTTTTCCTTGGGTAAATGCGGCGCCCTGAGGCCTTATCAGCGACTAAGCGACCTGACAGGCCACGGCCCGGAGAAACATCATGGCAGCAAAGCGTATCGGCGCAGCGCGGAAAAACGCTATCGCTTATAGCAACAGCCCCGTTAAAAAACCGGCAACAGCGAGATATAACGGTGATGGAAAAGTATGACTCGCCAGCAGCCAACCAGTCCCGGCAAAGCGTTAAACGCGCGCCTTGCTCTGCGCTTGTTGCCAAAACGACGCCAGTATACTCAGGCTTTACCGGCGTGGATTAACGAACAGCGCTATTTTTAGCGCGCGTGCGTGCGGCGCTGAACGCGAAGATGTCGGCGTAGCCGGTTAATAAACAGAGAAAGCAATGTGCCAATGGCGCACCAGAACACGGCGCTGAAAAGCCAGGCCATCTCCTGGAGCACCGGGCGCGCGGGCATTTCCCCGACGTAAAGCAGCAGAAAACAGACCGGCAACGCCAGCAGCGCGCCATAAAGCGGCTTATGCAGCGAACCGCAACGCAACAGCAGCCCGCCTGCCAGGCCCGGTACGATAAACAGCAGCAGGCTTGGTTCGGCTTTGCCCAGCACGCAGATCGACGCGCCGCTCAGTTTGTCGTATATAAACACCAGAATAAAAAGTGCAAAGCCGCAGGCAATCCCCGGCCATGAATGACGGCACATAACCAGCACTCCTCCAGACATTGTTACAGTCTCATTTTCAATATTCGACCCTGGTGGATCTGTCCACTTGATAAATACTTCAGCAATCCGATGCCAAAACAAACTGGAAAACAACGCGGTATTCATACTGGCCGTTGATTCTTAATGCGATTAAACTAACGGCACCCCGAAAGGGCATAAACTTGTTATTTTTTATAATGCGGATGGTCTTAACTGCAGACATTCCTTATAAGGACACTAGCGCAAAAGGCTATCGCATTCAACAATTTACTGGTAAACAAGAAGTTAGACTCCGTGAATATAAACGTCGCAGAATTGTTAACCGGGAATTACATCCTGCTGTTATTTGTGGTTCTCACCTTAGGACTTTGCCTGGGGAAAATCAGGCTTGGCTCAGTGCAACTGGGTAATTCCATTGGTGTTTTGGTTGTTTCGTTATTGCTCGGTCAACAGCATTTCGCCATTAATACCGACGCGCTAAACCTGGGCTTTATGCTGTTCATTTTTTGTGTCGGAGTGGAAGCCGGGCCAAACTTTTTTTCTATTTTCTTTCGCGACGGTAAAAATTACCTGATGCTGGCGCTGGTGATGGTCGGCAGCGCGCTGCTGATAGCGCTCGGGTTAGGCAACGTATTCGGCTGGGGAATAGGCCTGACTTCCGGCATGCTGGCAGGGGCGATGACCTCCACGCCGGTACTGGTAGGCGCAGGCGACACGCTGCGCCACTCCGGCCTTTCAGGCCAGGCGCTGGCGCTTACGCTCGATCAACTCAGCCTGGGTTACGCGCTTACCTACCTCATCGGCCTCGTCAGCCTGATTTTCGGCGCACGCTATATGCCCAGACTACAGCATCAGGATCTCCAGACCAGCGCCCAACAAATCGCCCGCGAACGCGGGCTGGATACCGACTCCACGCGCAAAGTGTTTTTGCCGGTTATTCGCGCCTACCGGGTTGGTTCAGAGCTGGTGGCATGGGCAGACGGCAAAAATTTGCGCGAACTGGGCATTTACCGCCAGACCGGCTGTTACATTGAACGCATTCGCCGCAACGGCATCCTTGCCACGCCCGACGGCGATGCCGTCCTTCAGCAGGGTGACGATATCGCGCTGGTGGGCTACCCCGATGCTCACGCCCGCCTGGATCCAAGCTTTCGCAACGGTAAGGAAGTATTTGACCGCGATCTGCTCGACATGCGTATCGTTACCGAAGAGATCGTGGTGAAAAACCACAACGCCGTGGGCCGCCGCCTCGGCCAACTCAAGCTTACCGATCACGGCTGCTTTCTTAACCGCGTGATCCGCAGCCAAATAGAGATGCCGATTGACGACAATATCGTCCTTAACAAAGGCGACGTCCTTCAAGTCAGCGGCGACGCGCGCCGCGTCAAAACCGTGGCCGATCGCATCGGCTTTATCTCAATTCACAGCCAGGTCACCGATCTGCTGGCCTTCTGCGCTTTCTTTATTGTTGGCCTGATGATTGGGATGATTTCCTTCCAGTTCAGCTCATTTAGCTTTGGCTTCGGCAACGCCGCCGGGCTGCTGTTTTCCGGCATCATGCTTGGTTTTCTGCGCGCCAACCACCCTACTTTTGGCTATATCCCCCAGGGCGCGCTGAACATGGTGAAAGAGTTCGGGCTGATGGTATTTATGGCCGGGATCGGCCTGAGCGCCGGTAGCGGCATCAGTAACGGGCTTGGCGAGGTAGGCTGGCAAATGCTGGTTTCCGGGCTGCTGGTCAGCCTGCTGCCGGTAGTCATCTGCTTCATCTTTGGCGCCTGGGTACTGAAGATGAACCGCGCGCTGCTGTTCGGCGCCATTATGGGCGCACGCACCTGCGCGCCTGCGATGGAAATCATCAGCGATGCCGCGCGCAGCAATATTCCAGCGCTTGGCTACGCGGGCACTTACGCCATTGCTAACGTATTACTGACGCTGGCAGGAACGCTGATTGTCATTTTCTGGCCAGGGGCGGGCCTGTAACGTTACGAAAATAAGTTATTTTAAAATAAAGTGAACCTTTAAGAGAGGCGCAAGTCATAAAGAGTGCCACTGCTTTTCTTTGATGTCCCTAAATTTGTGGAGCCCATCAACCCCGCCGCTTTCGGTTCAAGGTTGATGGGTTTTTTATTGCCTTACCTTTATCTTTATTAAACTAAAATGCACTTTCTGGCGTCGCGACAGTGCGTTATACCTTTCTGTTCGCTGCGCATAACGCCGTTATCCCGACATTGCCAGCGCCGCTCAAAACGCCCGAAGCTGAGCGAAACCGTTTAACTCTCCGGCCTGGTTAGTACGTAAAACAAACCCGTTAACGCAAGCTGCGTGCTTGTGTACAATTGGACAAGAGATTGTTAGTGTCATTTTTATTTCGCCCAAACCGGACTGCCATGACCGCCGTTTCCAGCCGCAAATCGCTTCTTCGCCGCACCTGGGCGCTGTACGCTTTCTTCTTTCTCCCCGGCCTGCTGATGGCGTCCTGGGCTACGCGTACGCCCACTATCCGCGATGTGCTGGCGGTTTCTATCTCTGAAATGGGCATTGTATTGTTCGGCCTGTCTGTCGGCTCCATGAGCGGTATTCTCTGTTCCGGCTGGCTGGTCAAACGCTTTGGCGCTCAACCGGTAATTCGCAACGGGATGATGCTGGTGGTCGCCGGTATGTTGATGATGAGCCTCGCGCTATGGCTCACTTCGCCGTGGCTGTTCGCCCTTGGCCTGGCAGGACTTGGCAGCGGAATGGGCAGCGCTGAAGTGGCGATCAACGTAGAAGGCGCAACCGTGGAGCGCCTGCGGCAAAAAACGCTGTTGCCGATGATGCACGGGTTTTACAGCCTCGGCACGCTAACGGGCGCCGGTTTAGGCATGGCGCTCACCGGTTCCGGCCTGCGCGCCGAACTGCACCTGTTGCTGGCCGGGCTTATCGTTATTATCCCTATGATGATTGCAATGACCGCGATCCCCGCCGGCACGGGGAAGCAATCTCTTGCCTGCGGCAATGACGCAGCGGCGCGCCCGGGCAAGCCGTTCTGGAAAGATGGTAAACTGCTGCTAATCGGCCTAATCGTGCTGGCGATGGCCTTTGCCGAAGGGTCCGCCAACGACTGGCTACCGCTACTGATGGTGGATGGACACGGCTTCAGCCCAACCTCCGGCTCGCTAATTTATGCCGGGTTCACGCTCGGTATGACGCTTGGCCGTTTCGGCGGCGGCTGGTTTATCGATCGCTACAGCCGCGTGGCAGTGGTGCGCGCCAGCGCGGTGTTGGGCGCGCTTGGCATTGCAATGGTTATCTTTATTGATAGCGCGTTTGTCGCCAGCCTGTCGGTTATTTTCTGGGGGCTTGGCGCATCACTGGGGTTCCCACTCACTATTTCTGCCGCCAGCGATACCGGCCCGGACGCGCCAACCCGCGTTAGCGTTGTTGCCACTACCGGCTATCTCGCCTTTCTGGTTGGCCCGCCTCTGCTGGGTTTCCTCGGCGAGCGCTATGGCCTGCGCAACGCCATGCTGGTCGTGCTGGCGCTGGTTCTTATTGCTGCGCTGGCGGCAAAAGCCGTAGCCAAACCTCCAGTTGTTACGCATTGTGGTAAAGCGCAAACGCAATAACGACACATTCAGCCCCCTATGCCCTGCGGGAATGGGGCCGCGCTAAGCGGTATATCGCGACACGGATGCCGTTAACTATCCCGGCAGACCGGGCGTGGATAACGCCGGCGCGCAGTTCACACGAGGTTATGCGCCGCCAAAACGCGTTGCCATTATCAAAACTTGCGCTACCGATCGCCGGCGCTCACGGTAAATACGGCGATGCCCTGCTGGCATCATTCACCCAGCCGGTATCGGCGGGCCTGAGGAGACAACCATGCCTGTAAAAATGATCGCCGTGGATATGGACGGCACCTTCCTGAACGACGACAAGCGCTACAACCGCGCGCGGTTTCTCACACAATATGCGCGCATGAAGGAGCAAGGTATACGTTTCGTCGTCGCCAGCGGCAATCAGTACTGGCAGTTAATTTCCTTCTTCCCGGAAATCGCCAGTGAGATAGCCTTCGTAGCCGAAAACGGCGGCTGGATAGTATGCGAAGGCGAAGATTTGTATAACGGCGCGCTAAGCCGCGACCAGTACGCCACAATGGTAGACCACCTGTTAACGCTGCCGGACGTGGAAATTATTGCCGCCGGCAAAGAAAAGGGCTGGACGCTGCGCCGCTACAACGACAGCTTTCACCGGATGGCGGCAAAGTATTACCACCGCCTGGAGCGCGTGGACGACTTTTTCACCATTGACGATACATTCTTCAAATTTGCGCTCAACCTGCCGGATAACCGGCTACAGCAAACCATGCGCGACCTGCAAAAAAAATTGGGCGATATTATGGTACCGGTCACCAGCGGCCACGGCTCTATCGATCTCATCATTCCTGGCCTGCACAAAGCAAACGGGCTGCGGATACTGCAACAGCGCTGGGGCATTGAGGATCGCGAAGTGCTGGCGTTTGGCGATGGCGGCAACGATACCGAAATGCTATGCCAGGCCGGATTTGGCTTCGTTATGGCAAACGCCCCGGACAATATACGCGCGCTCACGTGCTATGAGGCGCCGCACAATAATCAGGAAGGGGTGCTGGAAATCATTGAGAAAGCACTGAACGGCGAAGCGCCTTTTGCTTAAAAGAGAGGATTACGCAGCCGAAATAACAGAAAATGAAGTGGCTATTTTTCGGCTGACGGCAACAAAGCGGGCAAAATCACCTTTCTGCCCGCGCTGTCGTGAATCAGAGGCGGGAAACCCCACCCCACGCCGCGATCATGACGGCTGGCGGGCCGCCCCCACACTTTTATCGCGCAAAAACAGCACAATTAATACCAGCCACACCAGCCCACAGGCCAGGTTAAACAGGTTGAATAGCCCGTTTCCCCCCAGTAACCAGGCATGCTTGCTCAACTCAATACCTGCAGTGAAAATAAGCATCTGCAGCATTCCCATCGCCGCTGATACCGTGCCTTTGCTCATGGGGCTGGAAAATAGCGTCAGGCGCACCAGCCCGGCATTCGCCAGACCAATGCCAAACGCGTATATGCTAAGCCCAAGCGTCATTAACAGCCAGGCGTGCGGTAAAATAACGGTGGCCAGCGCCGCCAGCACCAGGCCGACAATGACAGGCCAGCCGCCGAAAATAATCAGCGAACGTACGCTGCGCCGCGACGTGAATCGCGCCAGCACCAGGTTACCGGCAATCAGCGCGCCAAAAATCGGCACCTGCAATATACCGTATTCAAAGCTGCTAAGTTGTTCACCGCTGATGATAATGACTGGCGACTGCGCAATCCATGCCAGCAGCGGCAGGCTGACGAATCCTGTCGCCAGCGCGCCGGTCATAAAACGGCTGTTTTTCACCACGTCGCGATAGTCGCGGCCAAGCTGAGCCACCGACAGCTTTTCACCCAGCCGGGTAGCCGTTTCCGGCATAGCGCGCCACAGCCCCCCCAGCGATACGGCGCCCAGCGCAGCAAACAGCACAAACATTGTCTGCCAGGGGGCAACATGCACCCAGCCTGCGCCCACCAGCGGCCCCAGCAGCGGCGCAATCAGCGCGACGTTCGCCATCAGCGCCGTAATTTTGATACATATCGCCTCTTCAAACGATTCCTGAATGGCGGCGTAGCCCACCGCGCCAATGAAACACAGGCTGATACCCTGCAAAAAGCGAATTACGGTGAATTGTTCAATTGTCTGCGCAAGCAGAATGGCAAGGCAGGAAAAAATAAACCATATCACGCCTGTGAGCATTACCGGACGGCGCCCAATGCGATCCGACAGCGGCCCCAGCAGCCACTGCAAAAACATACCGCCTGCAAGGTAGGCGGTCATAGAGGTCGGCACCCATTCCATCCCCGCCTGGTATTGCTCAACAACCGCCAGCATACCGGGCTGGATCATGTCGTTAGCGATATAGGTTGAAAACTCATAAAGTACAAGGCAGAGCGGAAAAAGCAGCGCCCGGCGCCCCAGGGGCTTAGCTAAAACAGTATGCATAAGCGGCTCATGTAAAAGAAAACGCGCAAAGTTTAATGAAATTACCAATTCCGGCATAGAGAAATTATGACAGTACGTGAATAAATTGCGCTGCCATCTGCCTGATTTAATTTTTTTAAGCTAAATTTGGCAGGCTTGACGGTAACTTAATCTGCCGTGTTCCCCGTTAATCGCCCCCCCGGACGCCGGCCAATCGCGTAATGAATTAGACATTCCCTCTTTACCGGCTGGCGCTGAACTTTTATCTTTATCCTCTTTTCTGGCTGCCGCACAGCGAAACGCGCGCTCGTTACCTGATTAGTACTGGTTTGATGTCTACAGTACGCTTTACGTGACAGAATAACCGCTGGCAGGCGCTCAAGGACGACATTATTGCAGGCAGCGTATTGGCTGCTGATACGCCCAGTAGCGCCAGCAGCGAGCGTGGCGCGAGCATTTCCGGGCCTGACAATGCGCGTTGGGCAGCTCATGCGCGAAGCGCATTTTCCCCAAAACGGCAGGCTGGCCGGTGGGTCTGGCTACCTCTGGCTACGGGCTGGGGGAATAGCTGCTACAATCCTGAATGAGAGCAGGTAGTTATATGTTAGAAACGCTAAATCGCCACTGGTTTTTATTAGTTAACGCAACGCCTGCCTCAAGCGACTGGCAGATAGATACCGCAAAGTACATAGCACGCGATCTGATTTATATCATGCCCGTCCTGGTGGCGATGATGTGGCTTTGGGGATCGCATCAACGCACCAACGAACGCCGCCATATGGTCATTAAAACGGCCCTCGCGCTGGCCGCCAGCCTGACAATCTCCTGGCTAATGGGGCTGCTGCTGCCGCATCCACGCCCTTTCGCCGTCGGATTAGGATATAACTTCCTGCAACATACGCCGGACAGTTCGTTCCCGAGCAATCACGGCACAACCAGTTTCACGTTCGCTCTCGCTTTTCTGTTCTGGTATCGCCTGCTGCCCGGCGCGCTGCTCTTTATTACCGCCTGCGCTATCGCCTGGGCAAGGGTTTATCTCGGCGTTCACTGGCCGCTTGATATGGTGGGCGGCCTGCTCACGGCCCTGTGCGGCTGTCTGATAGCTCAGCTCATCTGGAACTACCAGGGGCGGCACCTGCATCTGGCGCTCTCACGGCTCTATCGCCTCTGTTTTGCTGTGCCTATTCGTAAAGGCTGGGTGCGTGACTAGCACGCCTTCCCCCATTAAGATAGCGCCATAACGCGTTTTCTGGCGTAAACGGCACTGTTTTTGGAAAAGTATATGGAATCTCGTCGTGAACAACGCATCACCTGGCTACTGCAGGCGCTGCGCCAGCGTGACAAGCTTCGTCTGAGAGAGGCCGCAGCGCAACTGGGCGTTTCAGAGATGACGCTCCGCCGCGATCTTAGCGCAGACGATACGCCCGTTGTACTGCTGGGCGGACATCTGGTGCTGGCGCGTAGCGCTGCGGGCGCTCATTATCTGTTAAGCGATCAAAAAAACCGACATGTGAAGGAAAAGCGCCACGCCGCCCGCCTCGCCGCCGCGCTCATCAAGCCGCATCAGACGCTTTTTTTTGACTGCGGCACCACCACGCCATTTATTATTGAAGCGCTGGCGCCGGAACTGCCGTTTACCGGCATCTGTTATTCGCTTAATATTTTCCTGGCGCTGCGTGAAAAACCGCAGTGCCGGGTCATTCTCTGCGGCGGTGAATTTCAGCCCGGCAGCACAGTTTTTTGCCCGCTTAACCTTCGCGAAACACTGGCTAATCTCTGCCCCGATCTCGCCTTTCTGTCGGCGGCGGGCGTCCACCCACGCCAGGGGGCAACCTGTTTTAATCTTGACGAACTGCCGGTCAAACACTGGGCGCTGGCAATGTCGAAGAAACGGGCGCTGGTCGTGGACAGCAGCAAATATGGCGTAGTACGCCCTGCCCGCATGGGGCCGCTGTCGGCGTTTGACGCGCTAATAAGCAATGCGCCTGCGCCGCAGGAGTTAACCCGGCAGGCGCTGGCGCAAGGTGTTGAAATGATTTCCTGACAGTATCCAGCGCCGCATCGCCTCCCCTTTTTCTCACTGCGCGCCCGCGCGGCAAACAGGGCCAGATAATAACGTTTTGATTTACCTGGTTTATCATCCGGCCATTTCGGGCTGATTCTATTCGGCCGACATTTGACGGCACTCGCAGGCGTTGAGATAAAAAAATACCCTGCCAGGCTTGCGCGCGACAGGGTAGAACGGCTTTTTATTCTAACGCGGCAAGGCGCGACGGGTCATCAGGAGAACCAGCCGTGAAACTTCATCAGCACAAAATCGACAAGACGGCTGAAGAATCCCCCTTTATTCACGGCTTCCATTACCACCAGTGGCCGCTGCTCAATAGATTTACCGTTAAGCTGGAAATCAATAGTGCCTACAACCTGGCCTTTTTTCAGCGGCGCGGTCAGTTGCGTACTGTTGAGGGTATAGCTCGCTTTGAGGTTTTTCATCTGCCCGCGAGGAATAGTTACCGCACCGCTGTCGCCTGCGCCCAGGTTCACCTCTTTGACATCGCCATACCACACGCGCTGCGAGACAAATGGGGTATCCGGCTTCACCGGCGTTACGGTTTCATAGAAGCGGAATCCCCACGTCAGCAGCTTCTGAGATTCACGAAAGCGAATACCGTCAGTTTTAGTGCCAAGCACGACCGATACCAGCCGCATGTTATCCTGCGTGGCCGATGCCACGAGGTTATACCCCGCGCCGGCAGTGGTGCCGGTTTTCATGCCATCCACATTCAGGCTGGAGCTCCACAGCAGCCGGTTGCGGTTTAACTGACGAATATTGTTAAAGGTAAATTCTTTTTCTTTATGGACGGCGTATTCGTCCGGCACGTCGCGAATTAGCGCCTGACCAAGCCGCGCCATATCGCGCGCGGTGCTGTATTGCCCCGGCGCGTCCAGGCCGTGTACTGTTTTAAACATCGTATCGGTAAGACCAAGCTTGCCGGCATAGCTGTTCATCAGGCCGATAAACGCATCCTGACTGCCCGCTACATGCTCGGCCAGCGCAATACAGGCGTCATTACCGGACTGAATAATCACGCCTTTATTGAGGTCTTCAACAGAAACGCGATCGCCCGGCTTCAGAAACATCACCGAAGATCCGCGCAGCGCTGGATTACCGGTTGCCCACGCGTCCTTACCGATGGTCACCATATCCGTAAGCCGAATTTTACCCGACTTGATTGCCTGGCCAACCACATAGCTGGTCATTATCTTGGTGAGGCTGGCGGGGTCCAGCTTCGCATCGGCATTACCTTCGGCCAGCACCTTACCGCTGGCGAAATCCATCAAAATCCACGCTTTTGCGTCAATTTCCGGCGCAGCCGGTGTCTGTTCGGCATGCGCCATCGGCGCCGCCGCCAACAACAGCGCGCCGGCTGCCGCCCATCTGCGTATCGCAGCGAAAATCAAACTCGTCATATATTCCCCGGGTATCCATTCTTTAACCCCGCCAGGCCCGGCGGCCTGCGGAGAAACGAAGAAGTAATAACCCACAAATCATCTTAAAGAAACAGTGAGTTGGTAAAGTTTGTTAAGTTTACCCGATAACCCGGCGGCCCGCTGCCAAAGCGCGCATTTTTTCGCGCTACCGGATCGTGAAACCAGAAAATTCTATAATCGCTTTTATTGATGTGAAGCATTAAGCATGCGCCATACGAAGCAGAGAAATGATACCTGTGTAAAAAGCGCTGTGATGACCTAAGTCGCGCCAGGAAGCATACCCGCGCGTCCCGGCGGGCGGCGAAGATGGGCTAAATCGAAGGCGGGCTAAAACAAGGCGCAGCCGACAATGCCGCCTGATGGCCTGTAACTCCGCCTGCGCGGCGAGGCCCCGGCCTGTTACAGTGGAAACACACAGCGTTGTGCGCTAACCGGCGGCGCAATACGGGCAGACGCCGCTGTGGCAGGTAACGTTTGCCGCGCGTCAGGGAAAATTGAACAGACCAGGCTCCCGGTACACTCACGCAGCCATATCGCAGCGTATTTATCACCCTGATGCGCAACGCCCGGCATATTGTACGCAGTATTGCCGGTTGCGCCGCTCTGTCTGCCACGCCGTGATGGCGTTAGCGCGGCAGCCGGGGCTTTCCGGCAAGTGTACCGGCTCTGGCATATCGCGCCCGGTCCGTAGGGCGCTTCCCTGTTAAAGCTTCAGTACCGAACTGGCGCCACACCCGCAACTGTGAATGCGGTATCAAAGGCTGTGCCGACGAACCGCGTTAAAAAACGGTGATAATTTTGCTTAGCGAGCCTTTGGGCTTATTTTCAAAAGCTGGCCGTCGGATTCATCGGTCAGCACATATACATAGCCGTCCGGCCCTACCCGCACGCTGCGAATCCGCTGCCCAAAATTGGTGAGCAGGCGCTGTTCATCGCTTACCTGTCGGCCTTCCACCTTCAGAGAAATGAGCGCTTTTTGTTTCAGCGCGCCGATAAATAGCCGATATTTCCACTGTGGAAAAACATCGCTATTGTAAAATGCCATGCCGCTGATAGCGGGCGACACTTTCCAGTAATACACTGGCGCAGTCACGCCCTGCGCTTCGCCTCCCCGGGTTTCCGGGTAAGGTTCGCCGCTGTAATCGACTCCCCAGGTGGCAATGGGCCAGCCGTAGTTCTTTCCTGCCTGTGCAATATTAATTTCATCGCCGCCGCGTGGCCCGTGCTCATGCATCCAGATTTCGCGGCGAAACGGATTGAGCGCCATCCCCTGTGCATTGCGAATACCATAAGCCCAGATTTCCGGTCTGACGCCCGCGCGCCCGACAAACGGATTATCCTGCGGTACCCGGCCATCGGCGGTCAAACGCACCACTTTCCCCTGTAATTTGCTGAGATCCTGCGCAGCATTGCGCTGATTATTCTCCCCCAGCGCAATATAAAGAAAGCCTTTTGCATCAAATGCCATACTGCCGCCAAAATGATTGCCGGTTGAAAGTTTTGGCGTCTGACGAAACACTACGGTGAAATGTTCAAGCCGGGTCATATCTTCACTAAGCCTGCCATAGCCGACTGCGGTGCCCGCCTTACCGGTCGCATCGCCTTCAGCAAAGCTGAGCCATACCCGGCGGCTGGCGGCAAAGTCCGGGGCCAGCACAACATCCAGTAGCCCCCCCTGGCCGTGCGCCCATACTTTCGGCACGCCGGCAATGGGGCCAGAAAGCCCCTCTTCAGGCTGCCAGCGCAGAAGTTGCCCGTTACGCAGAGTAATCAGTATCCCCGCCTTGCCCGGTAAAAACGCCAGCGACCAGGGATGGTTAAGTTTGCTTTGTAAAATTTCCACGCGGGCAGGCGCACAAACCGCAGCGGCAGAGAACAATATAAGACAGAAAATTAATACGCGCCGCAGGCGTGCCGCCGTCACACGCTTGCGCAGTCCGCCGCCGGCTAAGCAGGCCAGCATCGCATTAGTCCGTTGAGATAACCGCACGGGCTTGTTCCAGCGCGCTTAACGCCTGGCCGAGTTCTTCTACGCTTATTGCCAGCTTTTTCGCATCCACGCTGCACCACTGTGGACAGTCACGCGGCCCGCTCATCAGGCAGAGCGCAGCGTGCGATAGCGCAGCCATTGCATGCTGCAAATGTTCACTCTCCTGCCCGGAAAGCTGCGCGCCTTCGCGCGAATGAAACACGCGATACTGGGCGTTAAGTTCAAACAACTCATCGCGCAGCCGTTCGCTTTCCGCCAGCGACACCGAGCCGCAGGCGCGACAAATCTGCAACGTGGAAAACAGCGCGCGATAGGCGGCATTGAGCCTGCGTACCGGCAGTTTCCCACTATTGGTTACATGCATAGTCCCTCCTCTGCTATCCAGACAGTATCGTGGTTAAGTATATGAGAAAATTATCAGTCAGCAGGGAAAGATAAAAAATTTACCGCTACCGCCTGCGCCACCACAGAAAAAGCGCGCACGTTAGCGATCTTCCCCTGCGCCGGGATCTGTTCTTACCCAACAATAGTGGACACGTGTAGCGACCGCGGCGGTCAGTACTGTTCAACGGATTACCAGAGCTTACTGAAACGCCATAATCTGCAGGGTAGTATGAGCGCCAGAGGCTGTTGTTATGACAATGCCTGTGCAGAAAACTTCTTCCACACGCTGAAGGTGGAATGTATTCACGCAGAGGACTTTGCCAGCCGGGAAATCATGCGGGCAGCGGTATTTAATTATATTGAGTGCGATTACAATCGGTGGCGTCGTCACAGTGCCTGTGGCGGTCTCAGTCCGGAACAATTTGAAAACCAGTACCTTGCTTAGGGTTGTGTCCATATTACGCGGGTAGGATCATTTAGTCTCCAAGAAACCCGGTACGGTTCAGTTTACACCGTGCTGGCGCTGAATCTGGAGGGCAAAAAGGAAGTCCCGGGCCTGTATCTGTCGGAAAACGAAGGGGCGAGCTTCTGCTGTCGGTATTAAGCAACCTGCAAAATCGCGGCGTGGAAGACATTCTGATCGCCTGCGTGGACGGGCTGACCGGTTTCCCGGAGGCGATAAACAGCATTTATCCGCAGACAGAAGTTCAGTTGTGCGTCATTCACCAGATACGCAACTCGATTAAATACGTGGCTTCAAAGCACCATAAAGCGTTCATGGCTGACCTGAAGCCGGTGTATCGTGCGGCGCCAAAAGAAGCGGCAGAAACGGCGCTGGATGAGCTGGAGGCGAAATGGGGCCAGCGGTATCCGGTGGTACTCCAGTCGTGGCGTCGCAAGCGGGAAAACCTGTCAGCATACTTCCGCTATCCGGCGAATATCCGCAAGGTCATTTACACCACAAATGCTATCGAATCGGTACATCGGCAGTTCAGGAAACTGACAAAAACCAAAGGGGCTTTCCCGAATGAAAACAGTCTGTTGAAGCTGCTTTATCCGGGACTGATGAATGCAAAGGAGAAATGGACAATGCCCATTCAGAGCTGGAATTTGACATTGTCGCAGTTAGCCATTTATTTTGAAGGGCGACTGAATAATGTGATGACGCTGTAGAATTTTTAACGTGACACAGAATTCTGAACGCTCTCCAATGTCATTGTATTTAAAATATTTTTTGGTACGCGATTGATTCTCTTAGTGCCAATCAATAGTATCATTGACAGTTCCCCGCGTAAGCGCTGAGGAATCCCCAGTAATGGGCGGGT
>NZ_JAEPBH010000100.1 GCF_016632365.1 Tenebrionibacter intestinalis
GTCTGCGCTTCCAGCGCCAGCCGTCTTGCTGGCGCAGGTAAGATGTGAGTGATGAATAATCGGTGGCCTTAACCGGAACCCCCTCTGCCACTTCATTATGTATGGCAGGCCTCAGCGGCGTACGGTAAAAAGCAGAGATACGGAAAATACCGATGCTTACAGTCAGCAGCGCTGTCAGGAAAAACAACACCACAACAATCAGCTTCAGTGAGTTCTCAGGCAGATATTGTGAAAATGCCCCGGCCTGCCCGACCAGCAATGCCAGTGACAGCATAGCCAGCGCAACCAGCAGCAGAATACCGGCAACCCTCAGTAACTTCTTCATACCGGCTCTCCCCTGGCTGGCCCCTGTGCTGCGCGAATAAAGGCTGACTCAGTTACCCTGCTGATCAGATAACGTAACCCCAGCACACAACCTGGCAGCACCAGCAGCAGCGAACTCAGAACCACGGTAAAACCCCAGCCGGAGAACAGCCACTGCGGCCACGCTGTGCCTACAGCGCCGAATACAAGACCACAAAACAACAGCCCCAGCGACAGTCCACCACACGGGAAAGGCTGCCCGGGTAGTTCAGTATGCGGAGGCTGCGGAGAAGGATTGTGACGCCCTACCGCCATTGCCCAGGTCTGCCCGTTGTTTTCACACACTACCCACTGGCTGCCCTGCCCCTGTTCAGCCATCTGAGCCGCAATACCTGCCAGCAGCCAGCCGGACAGACTGCCGTAATGCCCACCTCCCTGGCCAACATCAATCACGCCACCGCCCGGCACCGCGCCGCTAAGTGGAAGTTGCATAGTAAACGCCGCTGTACTGAGGCTTTGTTTTGCGCTGTCACTGAGACCGCTGAACCACAGCAGCCGGATGTTGTCAGCGGGCTGCTGCGCCATCGCTTTTAACTCGCTGAGTTCATCGACTAATTTTTCAGGATTTACCGGCATTGCCCGGAACAGGCGGGTAAGTGACTGACCGGAGGTAATGTTGAGCAAGCCCGCCGGAGACAGCAGAAGCGCGGTGGCGATTTCTGCCGCCTCTTCTCCCGGCTGGCGGTAGTGCAGCGCCAGAGCCAGGACCGGATGAGGGGAGGAAAGGACGGTCTGATTCCATATCTCAAATGGCAGCACGTCAGAGAGCAGATGCAACTCCAGCGCTCTGCCAGGCAGGATTTCATTCCACAGGTTTTCAAACCGCCCCTGACGCTGGTCTTCATCTCCGGTCGTTTGCAGATAAACAGTGATGGGAAAATGGGCCGGGAGGCTGACAAGCGATGGCGCTACATCCTCTAAAAGTGTGCGGCAGATTTGCGTAAAGCGATTAAGGCCGGGAATGACTGCACCGTCCAGGTTCAGCGTTTTTGCTTTGCTGCCTTCATCGTCTTCAGGGAGCTTTGGCTGAATACCGGCAAGCGAGGGGATAAGGCCTGGCTCAGCGGTCAGCATCACGCTTTTCACCATAACCAGAGATTCCAGCGCCCACGCCCGCCAGGCACGGTACGTGTTATGCTGCCACCAGGTCAGGCTGAAGAAACGTAACGCCTGCGCTTCCCACCACACCAGATAGATGGTCAGGGCTATTCCCACACCTGTAAGCGTATATCCCGTCACAGGAAGGTAGTAGCCTGATGACAGGGCTGGCAGCCTCCCGAAAGGAGTACTGAGCACCACCCAGGCAAGCGCCGCAAGATAACCCGCTCCGGTAATAAAAAGACACACCCACGGCGACCAGCGAACGGCTTTTTGCGGTGCCGGTGCCTGTGGTATGGACCATCCCATTAGCAAATCTCCCTGCCCTGTAACCCAACAGTCTTTGAAAACAGACGTCGGGTTATTGGTTCTTATAGAATGATATTTCCGTTTTTATCAGAGAAAATAAATACCCATTGATGCCAGAATCATCAAAATCACAAACGTACCCACTGCGCTTAAAACCCAGGCAAGCACGATATTACCGAATGTTCTTGCTTTTTCGTAGACAAGTCAAAAAAGAAAGGCAGCCCAATTCATGCTTAACACAGGGATTTGTCTGCTGCCAACCAATACTGTATTTAAGCGTTGTGCATCTCATCACCCGATCTCCATATCCTGTGAACTTGCGATCACCATTGAGCCACATTCGGTTTTGAAGCCGTGTAACACAATTCCCCGACCATTTTCTTCGTAAGCGGAGATATCACTCTCAATGATGCGGTTAGTACCGTGCACCGGGCAGGTCACTGTGTCGTGGAGTAATGCAGCATTTTTGCCGTTAATATCG
>NZ_JAEPBH010000101.1 GCF_016632365.1 Tenebrionibacter intestinalis
GACGGCACAGGGCGATATCGGCGTGGCGGCAGCCCGCGATATCAACCTCGATACCGCCACCGACAGCGACTACCGCTACTTCGAGGAAACGAAGACCAAAAAAGGCTTCCTGAGCAAGAAAACCACCCACACCATCGAGGAAGACAGCGCCACCCGCGAACAGGGCACGTTGCTGAGCGGCGATAACGTTACCGTTCAGGCGGGCAACGACCTGCTGGTGAAAGGCTCCTCCGTGGTGGGCGATAACACCGTGGCGCTCGGCGCGGGTAACAACGTCGATATTGTGGCCGCGACCAACACCGACTCCTCCTGGCGCTTTAAAGAGACCAAAAAGAGCGGCCTGATGGGCACCGGCGGTATCGGCATCACCGTCGGCAGCAGCAGAACTACTCACGATTTACGCGAGGCGGGCACCACACAAAGTCAGAGCTTCAGCACCGTCGGTTCGACAGGCGGTAACGTGGTTATCGCTGCCGGAAACCAGGCGCACATCGGCGGTGCGGACCTGATTGCCGGGAAGGACATGAGTCTCAGCGGCAGCAGCGTCATCATCGACCCGGGCCACGACAAACGTACCCGCGATGAAACCTTCGAGCAGAAGAAAAGTGGGCTGACGCTGGCGCTTTCGGGCACTGTCGGCAGCGCGATTAATAATGCTGTTACGGCGGCACAGGATACCAAAGAGGGAAGTGACGGACGGCTCAAGGCGCTTCAGGCCACTAAAACTGTGCTCTCTGGCGTGCAGGCCGGACAGGCGGCTGAGGCGGCTGACCTGACGGCTGACCCGAACGCGATGGGCGTCAGCCTCTCGCTGACGACGCAGAAATCCAAATCGCAGCAGCACGCTGAGAGCGATGCGATAACGGGCAGTACGCTGAACGCGGGCAATAACCTTTCCATCACTGCGAACGGAAAAGGTAAAGGCCCGAACAGCGGCGATATCGTTATTGCCGGAAGCCAGCTGAAAGCGGGCGGCGACACGCAGCTGAACGCGAAGAATGACGTCATTCTCAGTGGGGCCGCCAACACTCAACAGTCCAGCGGCAAGAACAGCAGCAGCGGCGGTGGTGTCGGCGTAAGTATTGGTGCAGGTAAAGGTGCCGGTATCAGCGTGTTTGCCAACGTCAACGCGGCAAAAGGCAAAGACAAAGGCAACGGCACCGACTGGACTGAAACCACTATCGACAGCGGCAAGACCGTCACCATTAAGAGCGGGAACGACACCGTGCTCAATGGGGCGCAGGTCAACGGCAATAAAATTGTCGCCAATGTGGGCCATGACCTGCTGATGAGCAGCCAGCAGGACACCAATAAGTACGACAGCAAGCAGAGCAGCGTGGCGGCGGGCGGCAGCTTCACCTTCGGCAGCATGACGGGCTCCGGCTACATCTCTGCCAGCCAGGACAAGATAAAAAGCCGCTTTGACTCCGTTGCCGAACAAACCGGAATATTCGCCGGTGATGGCGGTTTCGATATCACGGTTGGCAATCACACCCAGCTTGATGGCGCAGTCATTGCTTCCACAGCCACGGCAGATAAAAACAGCCTCGATACCGGAACGCTGGGCTTCACGGACATCCATAACGAAGCGGATTTCAAAACCCAGCACACCGGCATCAGCATCAGCGGCGCGGGCAGCTTCGGCGACCAGTTCAAGGGCAATATGCCGGGCGGGATGATTGCGGTTGCGGGCAACAGCGGTCATGCCGAAGGCACAACTCAGGCCGCTGTGGCTGATGGCGCCATCACCATTCGCGACAAGGACAATCAGAAGCAGGAGGTGGCTAATCTGAGCCGTGATACAGAACATGCCAACGACAGCATCAGCCCGATCTTCGACAAGGAAAAGGAGCAGAACCGCCTGAAGGAAATCGGGATGATCAGCGATATCGGCGGTCAGGTGGCGGATATCGCGCGGACGCAGGGGGAGCTGAATGCGCTGAAGGCTGCGCAGGATACATATGGGCCTGTTCCGGCGGATGCGACGGAAAAAGAGCGTCAGGATTATCTTGCGAATCTGCGTAATACGCCGGAATACAAAAAAGAGCAGGAAAAGTTCGGTACTGGTAGTAATATTCAGCGTGGCATTCAGGCGGCAACGGCCGCGCTTCAGGGCCTGGCGGGGGGTAATTTAGCGGGTGCTCTGGCCGGGGCTTCGGCACCGGAGCT
>NZ_JAEPBH010000102.1 GCF_016632365.1 Tenebrionibacter intestinalis
CAGGGCTACGGCGGCGATTCTGCAGATGTGACCCATATTCTGGATGCCACGCTGACGGCGGACGGAAACGTCTATATCACCTGGCAGTCCGATAACGTGGACGGCAGCGGTATGGGCGTGGAAGGGATTGTGGTTAGCCCTGATGCCGCCTACTACTCTGAGTTTACCGTGAACGCCGCAACCGCAGGCGATCAGACGCACTCATCTGTGGCAGCGCTGCCGGGCGGCGGATCTATTGTTGTCTGGCAGTCCACGAGCGGCGACGGTTCTGGCACCTGCATTAAAGGGCAGATGCTTGACGCCAAAGGCCAGCCTGTTGGCGGTGAGTTTATGGTGAACGCCACGACGGCGGGTGATCAACTTACCCCGCAGGTCACGGTGCTGCCCAACGGCGACTTTGAAGTGGTCTGGAGCAGCGGGACATACATCAAAGGGCAGAAATTTACCTATACCCATGACGGTAATGAGCAAATCAGCGGCGTTGTCGCCTCAGGATCGGAGATAAATATCAACTCCGGTACCGGCGCAGACAACCAAACAAGCCCGACTATCACGACGCTTGCCGACGGCGGCTATATGGTGGTATGGCAGGGTACGGCGAACGGCGTATGGGAGATTCTGGGCCGGCAGTATGACGCAAGCGGCGCGCCGGTTGGCGATCAGAAAGTCCTGGCGACCACTACGCTCGACGCGCCGTGGGCGCTGGGTGCGGGCGACTGGCAGCCGCTGCCGACGGTCACAACGCTGGCAGACGGCAAACTGGCCATTGCCTACACCAATAAAGGCACCGGTTATGACTCCACCGTGATGTTATATGACCCGGCCACGCAAACGACCGGCGCGCCTGTTGTCGTTAACCAGACGCTGACTAATGACCAGGCCTCGCCGGTGGTTACGGCGCTGGGTAACGGTAACTTTATCGTCACCTGGGATTCAAATAACAACGGCGGCCCGGATCAGCAAGGCTTTAGCGTCTGGGGACGCATCTACGATGCGAACGGCGCCGCGCTGGGCGATGAATTTATGATCAATACCGCGACGGCGGGCGATCAGCATCTGCCTGTTGTGGTAAGCCGTGACGATGGAAGCTTCGTTGTTGTCTTTGTTTCCGCAACGGATAGCGCGCCGGGCGCAGGCACCTACGGTATTTACGCTCAGTACTTTGACGCGCAGGGCAATAAGATAGGTCAGCAGATGCAAATCAACCAGCTAACCTACGGCAACCAGATTGAGGTGGACGCCACCTTCCTGGAAGGCGGCCAGCTCTACGTGACCTGGACTGACCAGGGCGTGGCGGACGGCGCGGGTTCTGCGATTAAAGGGCGCATTGTGGATCTGGTGGAAACGCTTGGTCTGGAACAGGAGACGGCAAACAATGACGATCCTACCACCATCGATTACCAGCCAACGACGCAGACGGCGACAGACTCACTGCCGCCAAACGTTGGCATCTCGGTGAATAACGCCGACAAACTGGGCGGGCAGACCGAGCCTGGAGCAAAGGTAACGGTCGTGGATGCCAGCGGCGCTTCGCACGTTGCCGTAGCGGACAGCAAAGGCGCCTGGAGCCTGGAGCCAAACCCGCTGGCAGTGGGGGAGAAGGGGTATATCTCCGCCTCTGACGCCGCAGGTAACGCCGGCGCGCCGATTCTTATCCGTGGTACGGCGCTGGACGGTTATGGCCTGATGAATGAGAGTATACAGGTCAATACCACCACGGCGAACGAACAGTCAAACCCGACGGTCACCCGTCTGGAAGATGGCCGTATTGTGGTGATTTGGCAAAGTAACGATGGGACGAATTTATCACCAAACTATAACGTTTACATGCAGCTCTATGATGCGGACGGCGTGCACAAAATTGGTACCGAGCAGCAGATTAACCAGCGCACGGCGAACAACCAGGACAGCCCGCAGGTGGTTGCGCTGGCTGATGGCGGCTTCCTTGTGGTGTATGAATCCTGGCAGAGTACCCTGGATCCTAACGGCGACTCGGTTCTGGCCCGTCGCTACGGTTCCGACGGCCAGGCGCTGACGGATGAGTTCCTGGTCAATACCACGAAGACCGGTAACCAGAACAACCCAAGCGCTATGGCCACGCCGGACGGCGGCTACGTTATCACCTGGCAGGATCAGAACAAGAATATTGTTCAGC
>NZ_JAEPBH010000103.1 GCF_016632365.1 Tenebrionibacter intestinalis
CGGCGTGTTGTCATCCGTCACGCTGCCTTTTTGCAGCGGGCCGTTCTGCGTCCCTTCGTTATCATGAACGCTGTTGATACTCGGCGCAGACGGGCCGTCGCCAGGCAAATAGACATTAATCACGTAGGCCGGGGTCGGGCTGGTGCTGTTGCCCGCCGGGTCCGTCTCCACTGCCGTCAGGCTGTTCATACCGCCGGAAAGCGCATTGCTGTCGTCCAGCTCCAGGCGCCACTGGCCGTTTTCGTCAACCAGGGCCTTGCCCAGTAACGTCTTCGTACCGTTAACCGTTGTGTAAATGGAGATGGTGTTACCTGCCGTACCGGTACCGGTGATGACCGGCGTATTGTCATCCGTATTACCGCCGCTGAGAATATTGCCGGTGATCTCACCGACGTTATCCTCCACGCCGGTAATGGCCAGCTTAGAGGCGTCCGGCGCCGTGTAGTCGGTGGTCAGCACGAACTCATCAGAATCAGCACTCTTATTGCCTGCCGCATCCGTAGCGGTTACCGTGAAATGGTGCTCACCTTCAGGCAGCGGCGTCGTTGGCGTATAGATCCACTGCCCATCGCTATCTGTCGTCACGCTACCCAACACTTTACCGTTATCGTAAATCGTGACCACGCTATCTGCTTCTGCCGTACCGTGCAGGGTTGGCGTAGAATCATCGGTCACGCTGCCGTTAGAAAGCGGATCGCGTACATCGCCGACATCATCTTCAGCGCTGTCGATAGTGGGTTTAACCGGAGAGGTGGTATCAATATCAAAAACGAATGCGCCAGACCGATCGCTGGTATTCCCCGCCAGATCGGTAGCGGTCACAGTCAGATTATGAGACCCGGGCTCCAACTCTGAAACAGGCTTAAAGCTCCAGTTTCCGCTGGCATCAGAGGTAGTGCTGCCCAGCAGCGTTTCACCATCATAGACTTTGATAACGCTGTTAGCTTTAGCGATACCGTTAATCACCGGACGGGTATCGTCCGTTACGCCATTCGGAGTAATGTTGCCCGTCACGCTACCTACGCTGTCAACAACGTGGGTAATCTGCGCGGTTGGGGCAACGGTATCAACAACGATAACTATTGCTTCAGAAGGCTCAGACTCATTACCTGCCGGATCGCTAACGGTCACGGTAATATTGCGTTCACCGTCTTCCAGGCTGTCATCCGGCGTCCAGCTCCAGGTACCGTCTTCACCTACAGCAGCCTCGCCAATTTTCTTACCGTCGTCATAAATGTTTACGGTGCTTCCCGGTTCGGCCGAACCTTTCAGTGTAGGCGTCGCATCATCGGTTGTGCTGCCGCTGCCGATCGGCCCCTGAACATCCCCTTCGTTATCGTTAGCCGTCAGGTCTTTTACTGGCGCAGGGGCCTGCGTATCGACACTAAAGTCGAATTCACCGCTCGGATCGCTGACCATACCCACGCTATCGACAGCCGTCACGCTCAGGCTATGATCCCCCTCATCCAGCGGCCTTGAAGGCGTAAACGACCAGTTGCCGCTTTCATCGGCTTTCGTTGAACCGATAAGCTCGCCGTTATCGTAAATACGAACGATATCGCCCACCCCCGCAGAGCCGCTGAGGGTCGGAGTGTTATCGTCGGTAACGTCGCCTTTTTGCAACCCGCCTGTGATCGGACCTTCGTTGTCTACAATGGATCCAATGCTCGGTACGGATGGCCCTTCAACAAACAGCGTGACCACATAATTCGGGGACGTTGCGCTGTTGCCCGCTTTATCAATCTCAACGGCAGAGAAGATGTTTTCGCCTGCCAGTAGTGGATTTTCCGGCTGGATTGACCAGTTACCGCTGGCATCAACGGTTACCCGCCCAATCTCATGCTTGCCGCTACTATCCGTTGTGTACAGCACCAGCGTATCACCCGCTGTACCAGTACCAGAGATAGTCGGACGGCTGTCATCAGTTTTGCCGCCATTTACAATATTGCCGGTGATTTCACCTACGGTGTCATCTACGCGGGTAATCGCCAGCGCGTCAGCGTTCGGCGGCGTGGTGTCCACTTCAATGGTGATGCCCGGTGACGGCTCAGAGGTGTTGCCTGCCGCATCGGTCTCGGT
>NZ_JAEPBH010000104.1 GCF_016632365.1 Tenebrionibacter intestinalis
TCAACCGCGTTCTTACCCGCCTGCGCGCCGATTCCGGCAGCGGCCGTATTATTGCCCGCAAGGCCGCCTGCTATCCCCGCCGCAATGGTGGCCAGCGTACTGATTTGCTGGCGCTCCTGTTCGCTGAGACTGTCAGTTTTTCCACCATAATAATGCTCAAGAATGTAACGGGCGGCAAGTTCTCCGCTGAAAGCGCCCGTGGCACCGGCTGCGGCGCTGTTCCCGCCAAGCTGGGCCGCCAGTGCGCCCCAGACGGCATGCGCCATCAGGTTGGCTTCCCTGTTATCACCGGTGGCCTGTTTGATAAGCTGCGCTACCGCCGGGTTAAGGCCGCCCGCCAGCGCCTGGCCTAAGCTGTCCGCACTCAGCCCACCCAGCACGCCCGTGATGGCCTGCGCCACCCTCTGTGGCGTGCTGCCGGTGCCGTAATGTTTCATGACCGATTTGTAGGTTTCACTCTGACGCAACTCGGCATCGGATTTCCCGGCGTTGTCCGGGTCTTCCTTCGCCTGCTTCATGGCCTCGGTTTCGCCCAGCGTCATGATGATATTACTTAACTGCCCGCCTGTCTGGCTGATAACCTGCGCCGCTTTCAGACGCTGCTGCTCTTTTTCCTTGTCAAATATCGGCGCAATACTGCCGTTGGCATTTTCCGTATCGCGGCTGAGTTCAGCCACGTTTTGCTGCTGATTAACGTTATCGCGAATAAGGATACTGCCGCCACTGACAGCCGACGACGTGGTGCCTTCGGCATGGCCCTTGTTGCCGGAAAGCCCTGTTAAAGCGTTCGCGGCATTTGCTGTTGCGTTCGCGGCCACCATCTGGCTGGCGGACATGTCCGGCGCGCCGGATACGCTGACGCCGGTATGGCTGGTTTTATAGTCTGCTTCGTTATGAATAGCCGTCCAGCCGAGCGTGCCGGTGTCCAGACGGTTTTTACCGTCCTTTGCCGTGGAGGCGATTACTGCGCCGTCAAGCTGGGTATGGCGGCCCACGGTGATATCAAAGCCATCCCTGCCGGCGAAAATGCCGCTCTGCTCCTGAACGGAGTCATAATTACTTTTGATTTTATCCTGACTGACGCTGGCATAGCCACTGCCGGTCATGGAGCCAAAGGTAAAACTGCCGCCTGCGGCCACGCTGTTTTGTTTACTGTTGTAACGGTCGCTATCCTGAAGGCTGGTTATCGTGAGGTTGTTGCCCACACCGGCATTCACTTTCTCCCCGCTGACCTGCGCGCCGCTCAGGGTGGTGTCGCGTCCGCTGATGAGCGTCAGGGTATTCCCGGCGTCCACGGTGGTTTCAGTCCAGGTGATGCCATTGCCTTTTTCGCTGCCTTTTGCGCCGTTTATGCTGGCAAAAATACTGAGGCCGCCGCTGCCGGCCCCCCCGCCAAAACTGACGCCCACGCCGCCGCCCTTGCTGCTGTTTTTTCCTGTGGTCTGCTGAGTGTTTGCGGCGGCAGTCAGCAGGATATCATTCTGCGCATTCAGGGTGGTGTCGTGGCCTGATTTAATCTGGCTGCCTGCAATAAGAATATCGCCGCTGTTACTCTGGCCCTGCTTTTTCCCGGTGGCGGTAAGGGAAACATTGTTCCCTGCGCTGAGGGTGGAGCCGGAGACCACATCATGGCGGTATTGCGTTTCGGATTTAGCCTGCTGATGATTCAGCGATACGCTGATGCCCATTCCGTTGTTCGGGTCTGCGTTTTGTTGCTGTCGTCCATGACTGACGCCGGCCTGTACGCCAGCGAGGATAGCCTGTGTGCCTTTCAGGGCGCCGAGGCGGCTGTCGCTACTCTCTTTTGCGTCCTGCGCGGCGGATACGGCCTGATTCAGCGCATTACCCACTACGCCGGAAAGCGCTAAAGTGACGCCGGTGGATTTCTGTTCGAACGTCTCCTTAACTGAACGTTTATCATGGCCGGGGTCAATCACCACGCTGTCGCCGGTGATGTGGATATTCCGGTTCGCAATCACATCGGAGCCGCTGATACGGGCCTGGTTGCCGGCGGTGATGC
>NZ_JAEPBH010000105.1 GCF_016632365.1 Tenebrionibacter intestinalis
ATCCAAATCAGCTAATGGAATACTACCAATATCACAAACACCAGCATTTAACTGGCTGTTTATACTATCTTTCAATGACGATATAACTACATAAAGATCTGTAACCGTTCCTTTTCCCGGAATCAATTCATCATCTATAATGAGGTTAAAAAGACCACTGGGAGAATTCAGTTCAAGTATATACTCTAACTGAATTCCTATCTCTAAAGCATTTCCAATAATCCTTTTATTTTCCATCCTTCCTGTTTTCTCAAGGCTGCTCTAATATCGTTTGGTAATTCAAGCTTGTTTTTTGGATCTGCCGTACTACCAGACCAGCGAAAACCACCCGTATTATCAGGAGAAAATCGATGTATATCCCCATTACTATCCATAGTATACTTGGCCTTATTCTCCTTACCTTCTACTACCCGAGATATTGAATTTTCAAATAGCGAAAGTGAATTTTTAGATTCAATACCTGCATTTGGCCTATTATATTCACATTGACCTACTTAAGGTAGCATCCCAGCCAGTTGGCTGGGATGTCATATCAGGCAGGTAACTTAGCAAGTAAACTGTTTACCTTTTCTGTATCTCCAGGTTGAAGCTTCAGATACTTTTCACACGCCAGATGAACATATTCATAACACACCTTTTCACTAACAATGATCGTGTCTTCTTCTTCTGGTGGATAACCATAAGCAAACTCAACGCCTTCAAAGTGTTCTTCATCATAACAACTATTTAAATCAGGGAAACTACAATAAGCGCCATCTACATGGAAACTGTCCTTATGAAGGATATAATTAACAGATTTTAAAAAACAGCCTTCAATAAACATACGATCAAAATAAGACTCCAACACCCAATAAGGATTGGATTTGTCATATGGTTGACCAAATAGTTCAATATTCATTCCCCCCTCCTTTATTTAGGATGAAAATTACTTACCATTCCTGTTTTCTGATCTATATAGACCCTGAAAGTAACACCGCCAGCAGTAGCGTCATACGACTGTTCTCCTTTTGATATAGCATTTTTATATCCACTTGCTGCTGCCTGCTGCCCCAACTGCAACATTTTCTCATCCGTAAAAACTTTCGGATCATATATAGTTTTGGGAAGCTCTGCTGCTTTATACCCTATTATATTCCCAGCTCTATCATATGACGGAATTTGATATATAACATGAGTAATACCTTTAGTTTCTGTAGGAGTTTCACTAACAATTTTCACATTATATTGTTTAGCAGCAGCATAAAATTCACTCGCATTATGCGCCCCGCTAATCCCCTTCTTCTGGTTAAACCCATCAAGCTGCGCCAAGTGTTCCGGCTGGTTAATTTTAAATCCAATACCCGAAGGATACTGATTAGCCTTACTAACCATTCCGGTTAACTTGTCACTGGCTGCTTTGCCAAGCACCGGCGTCACTGAAGATGCAACAATCTTCATTCCGTCATAGGTTGATACATACTGCTCAGCCGTGGTTTTATCAACTCCAAATTGTGCCATCGCATAGTTTACCATCGCATCCTTCACCTGCTGCTGGTTTTGCGCATCCACACTGGTGATATCAAGCAGGTTTACTATCTGGCCGTAAGCATCCGCGTACTGCTGGCTGACCTTTGAGTTGTAGTTGCCGGTTTCGTACTCGCTTCTGATTGCGATAACTTCCAGACGCGCGCTGGCACAGGCTGCGCTACCTGCCTGACCATTACCGCACGCCTCCAACACTTTTCGGTCACGGCTGATGTCAAGCTCTGTCAGACGGGCTACATCCTGCTGCGCCTGTTCTCGTACGGCGGGATCCTGGCTGTTGAGTTTTTGCTTCGCTAATTCAAGCTCTGTCTTTTCCCCGACGTGAAGGCTGTTGTGCTCCACTTCCACCTTCGCGGCATTCGCGCCAGGCGCGGCCAT
>NZ_JAEPBH010000106.1 GCF_016632365.1 Tenebrionibacter intestinalis
GTGTCAGAAAGGACTGGCGATGCAGGATGCGCTGATGGTAGCACTTCCGGCTGGGCTTGGCGGTGGCTTACTGGCGGCGGCCACCCCGGAGATCGCGGTGGCGGCCCAGGCAGCAATCCAGTCATGTGCTGGTAATGTTGTACTGTGTCTGAATAATGCAGGTATCCAGGTATCCGAAGCTATCGTGCCGGGAGGTGTTGGGGCCGGTGGTGCAGTGGGTATCGGTAAGACAGCGGCAGAGGCTACGGCGGCGAAAGCTGAAGCTGCGGCGGCTAATGTGGCGAAGAATGGTCAGACAATCAATAATTCCAGTTCTTTAAATGTTGCCGAACAGATAGGAATACTACGTGATGCAGCCAAAGGTAATAAAGGATACTTTGGTTTAGGAAAGGCCACTGCTAATGAAGCTAATGTATTAGGAGAAGCATGGGTCGGGCCGGGTTACAGAATATCTAAAGACGGAACATCATGGGTAAGTGCTGATGGCTTAAGAGTTTATCGACCACCTTCAGCTAAACCAAATAGCACGTATGCCACAACAGGTGTACAGGCTAACTTTGAACAAAAGTTAACACCTGGCGGGCGACCAATTAGCAATGGACATTTGGATATAACTAAATGAAAGCCTTATTAAAAGAACTGCGTTCTTTGGAAATAGAAGATGATTTAAATAGTTATTGGCCTGAAAGCCCCGAGTCTTTTGGAAGCTGGATTAGAGCAATGATTGGACCTGATAATGAAGAGGGTGCTGAGTATTTTGACATGCTAATTTGTACTCCAAAATGGTTGCAGGGTGAACTCGTAAAAAATGATGTTCTTTTAGGAAAAGGAATGATCATTATGGATGAATACGACTACGATAAAATCCGGGCCTTTATAGAAAAACAAATTACTGCTTGCCATGCAGATAACTGGTCCAGCATAGCTGAAAAGCTAAGTCGTATTAGTTTTTGGGAATATGAAGATTATCAGTTTTATCCATCTCGGTAGAGTTAATCCCGGCCACCGAGCCGGGATCTTTTTACCTGTCACTCAGCAGGCCGGATCACAATCTGTCCCTGCTCCACGGCCACGGTAACCGGCGTGTTGGTCCCGAATCCTGCCTCTGCCAGCCAGTCACCCTTAAGGTGCAGGCTGGGCGAGCGGCTGTAATACGTGGTCATACCGGTAGCCCGCTTAATATGCTGGATACTGACGTAGCCGACTTTATAGCGGCGTAATCCTTTGGAAATCCTCACATCTGGCTTAGTATCGTGTTCAGCCATGATCAACTCCTGCTTAGTTGGTTGTGGTGAGCGGGGTTGAGGTGCTCGTAACACCTCAACCCCGCGCTAAAAACTAATCAACCGGGCGTACAGCCGTCTCCACCCGGTTCTTCACTATTACGGCATCAATCAACTTAATCACCGTCTCCTGCTCTTCGGGCTGGCACTGAGCCAGCGCCCGGAAGCGCTCCATCAGTCGCGTGTTACTAATCTGTGGCTGCTCGTTGTGTGAGCCAAGCAAAAGATAATCAATCGTCACGCTAAACAACTCAGCCAGAAGAATAAGCTTCTCTGCCGGGGGAATATGCATTCCGGACTCATACTTGTTGTACTGCGATAGTTGCAATCCAATCAGCCCGGCGACTTCCTTCTGTGTTCGCCGTTGCTGGTTACGCAACTCTTTAAGTCGTTTACCAAAAGCCCGCCGTTGCTCTTCGGTCTGCATAAGCTCATCTGTCATGTCAGTCATAAGATGCTCCAAGTATACGGGGTACTCTAAAAACGACTTGCCATATTATCGTATTGCGAATATATAATGACTCGAATTACGAATCAAAGAAAATCTTGACAGGTTTTTAAGAGAGGCAGCGTTATGGCAAGGATAACCCCGGCAGAGCTTGAGCAGC
>NZ_JAEPBH010000107.1 GCF_016632365.1 Tenebrionibacter intestinalis
AGAGAGGCGAAGTGTCTGGTGATCTATGGGGCTAGTCTATTGAACTTTCCCGCACGACTGATACAACTGCGTAAAGCGGCTGACCTGACGCAACAGACGCTGGCTGATCTGGCTTCCATTCACGTTAACCAGATCCGGCGCTATGAAGCCGGATCGGCACAGCCCACACTGGATGCGCTTATCCGGCTTGCTAAGGTGTTGCGGGTGTCTCTGGACAGTCTGGTGTTTGACGACCACGAACGCGGCCCGTCTGACGATCTGGCTTTGCAGTTCGAAGCGGTCAGCGGGATGCCGGAGGAAGAGCGCCGTATTATCAAGGCGTTACTGGATGGGATGATTCTGAAGTATCAGGCTAAACAGATTACTGAGCGCGGTTAAAGCAGGCGGCAACCTGCTTTAACCGCTGACCACAACAACTATCGGAGGTAGTTACTATGGCTGACACGCATCATAAGCCAGGCGGGCGCATTTCTAAAGCACAGCGACAGTTAAAGGTCGGTTACGTCAGTATTAATCATGTTGATCGGCACACTGGCGCGAGCCGCTNTATTAATCATGTTGATCGGCACACTGGCGCGAGCCGCTATTACAGCCGCAGCCCGGTACTTAACCTTAAGGGCAACTGGCTACAGGAGGCCGGATTTGATTACGGCCAACCGGTTATCGTCACCGTTGAGCAGGGGCGACTTATTATCTGCCTTGCAGGAACGGAGTGACACGATTTGCTGATGCAGCGATCCCGGCCAGTACGCCGGGATTAACTATTTATACTTGAGATAATTTAATTATTTTTTCTATATCCATAATCATTTGCCTGTCAAAACCATTTTTATTTAACTGGCTTAAGTAAGATGCAATCCTTAAAAAACAAGGTAGTGCTTCCTTTATCTCATCTCGGTTTAAAGAAGCTATTGAAGATATTAACTGCCCATCATAGTCATCTCCTGCTAGCGGATCATCCTTTAATAGAGCTTCCGCTCTGGGTAAGACATCCGCCAAAAAAACATCCTGTCTAATCGAACGAGCAATATCTCCAACATCTAATTGATCAATAGGAATATCTACAACCCCACTAAACCATTGATCTAGCGGCGAGTCATTACTCAATTCATAATTGCGATTATTAATTAATAGCAAGTCTCTAAAGGTCGTCATATCCCATATCCCTTTATGGCTGATTCTAACTTATTAATTGCATCGGTCGCTCTTCCGTAAGCAGCCTGAGCTTCAGGGTTATTTACATTTTTTAACGTGTTGGCATGATTTCTCAAACCATTGAGCGTATCCTGCATTTCCTTCATATGGTTCCAATATTTTCCGCTACCATCCGTCTTTATTATTGGATTGCTATCCATATCTTTCAGTGTGCCAGTAATATCATGGTCTTTGATGGAGTTCTTGATCAGATTATCGATTTTTCTGATTGAACTCTCTTGTTTCTGATTCAGCTTCTGTACTGGCTTATCATTTTGCTGATTAGGATCGTTTTCAGGCGGTGGTGGTGTACCAGTTCCTAAACCAACGCCACCAATTTCTGCCTTCTCTGAGTCCGTAAGGTCTTTACCCACATTTGGCGTTGAAGCACTTTCCGAACCGTACTTATCCTGCAGCGAAATCAGGTACTTACCGGTTAGCTCGTCGTTGCCCATCAGGGCCAGGGTAGCAAGATGATCCAGTTCATCGGCTGTCATCTTGTCGGCGACTTCCTTAAGTGCCGCACCTCCTGCTCCTGCAAGGCCCGCCATTCCGGCTTTCGCACCGATTTCCAGCAGTTGTTCCGCAACCTTACTCCGGCACGGTGAGAGGGCTGCACAACCACGTGCAACCAGCGCCAGAGAGTTATTCTCAGAAACAATGTTCCCCGGCGCGCCATCCCTCACCGCAACCGC
>NZ_JAEPBH010000108.1 GCF_016632365.1 Tenebrionibacter intestinalis
ATCAGACAATCTGTGTGGACACTGCGAAGACTGTATCTTTAAGGTAAGGAGGTGATCCAACCGCAGGTTCCCCTACGGTTACCTTGTTACGACTTCACCCCAGTCATGAATCACAAAGTGGTAAGCGCCCCCCCGAAGGTTAAGCTACCTACTTCTTTTGCAACCCACTCCCATGGTGTGACGGGCGGTGTGTACAAGGCCCGGGAACGTATTCACCGTGACATTCTGATTCACGATTACTAGCGATTCCGACTTCGTGGAGTCGAGTTGCAGACTCCAGTCCGGACTACGACGCACTTTATGAGGTCCGCTTGCTCTCGCGAGGTCGCTTCTCTTTGTATGCGCCATTGTAGCACGTGTGTAGCCCTGGTCGTAAGGGCCATGATGACTTGACGTCATCCCCACCTTCCTCCGGTTTATCACCGGCAGTCTCCTTTGAGTTCCCGACCGAATCGCTGGCAACAAAGGATAAGGGTTGCGCTCGTTGCGGGACTTAACCCAACATTTCACAACACGAGCTGACGACAGCCATGCAGCACCTGTCTCTCAGTTCCCGAAGGCACGCCCGTATCTCTACAGGTTTCTGAGGATGTCAAGACCAGGTAAGGTTCTTCGCGTTGCATCGAATTAAACCACATGCTCCACCGCTTGTGCGGGCCCCCGTCAATTCATTTGAGTTTTAACCTTGCGGCCGTACTCCCCAGGCGGTCTATTTAACGCGTTAGCTCCGGAAGCCACAGGTCAAGCCCACAACCTCCAAATAGACATCGTTTACGGCGTGGACTACCAGGGTATCTAATCCTGTTTGCTCCCCACGCTTTCGCACCTGAGCGTCAGTCTTCGTCCAGGGGGCCGCCTTCGCCACCGGTATTCCTCCAGATCTCTACGCATTTCACCGCTACACCTGGAATTCCACCCCCCTCTACGAGACTCAAGCCTGCCAGTTTCAAATGCAGTTCCCGGGTTGAGCCCGGGGATTTCACATCTGACTTAACAGACCGCCTGCGTGCGCTTTACGCCCAGTAATTCCGATTAACGCTTGCACCCTCCGTATTACCGCGGCTGCTGGCACGGAGTTAGCCGGTGCTTCTTCTGCGGGTAACGTCAATTGAATGGCGTATTAAACCACTCACCTTCCTCCCCGCTGAAAGTACTTTACAACCCGAAGGCCTTCTTCATACACGCGGCATGGCTGCATCAGGCTTGCGCCCATTNGCCTTCTTCATACACGCGGCATGGCTGCATCAGGCTTGCGCCCATTGTGCAATATTCCCCACTGCTGCCTCCCGTAGGAGTCTGGACCGTGTCTCAGTTCCAGTGTGGCTGGTCATCCTCTCAGACCAGCTAGGGATCGTCGCTTTGGTGAGCCGTTACCCCACCAACTGGCTAATCCCATCTGGGCACATCCGATGGCAAGAGGCCCTAAGGTCCCCCTCTTTGGTCTTGCGACGTTATGCGGTATTAGCCACCGTTTCCAGTGGTTATCCCCCTCCATCGGGCAGTTTCCCAGACATTACTCACCCGTCCGCCGCTCGCCGGCAAAGAAGCAAGCTTCTTCCCGCTGCCGCTCGACTTGCATGTGTTAGGCCTGCCGCCAGCGTTCAATCTGAGCCATGATCAAACTCTTCAATTAAAGTTTGATGCTCAAAGAATTAAACTGTTAGTTCGTAATGAATTAACTGTTGTTCACTTGAGACTTGATATTCTGTTTACGTCTTTCGACGCTGAGATATCAGTGCCCCGAGTGCCCACACAGATTGTCTGATAAATTGTTAAAGAGCAGTGC
>NZ_JAEPBH010000109.1 GCF_016632365.1 Tenebrionibacter intestinalis
TTCAGATTATGACCAGACGGCTTTCGCTGGACGCTTACGTTGTTTGTTTTCTCTGTCTTTTCCATCATAGAAGGTGCATTTCCGTAATTTCTCCGCAGGATACTGTCCGGTATCGTGTTCGAAACGTGGTCCTGTGTTGAGTTCTTTATTCAGCAATACCAGCGGACAGCCACAGAAGCGGCAGTAGTATTGCCTGTGTTGATCTTTTTGTCCTTGTGGAATCCGGTGTGCAATGACGATATTTCCGGCACCATCTTGTGCGATGGTCATACTGAGCATTCTCATGACTAACTCCTTGCGGCGCTCTCCTGAAAAACGGCACGAACTCACATAACCACCCAAAGCAAAGGGATATAATGCCCGGGCAGTCATTAGTTGTGTAAATTCAGGAGGATGTTGAATGGAACGATATAAAAATCTGGGTGGCACTTCAGGGGTCGTTTGCTACGAGATTGCTGGCGATGCTATTACCGTAGAGTTTCAGGATGGTTCGGCGTATCTCTACAACAGCATGAAACCGGGTTTACGTGCGGTACAGCAAATGCAGCAACTCGCTAGTACTGGTAGAGGACTGAACAGTTTCATTAATACGCGTGTCAGGAAAAACTACGCGCGTAAGCTGCGTTAATCGGGCATATAAAAGCAGGTGGTGAATGCACCTGCTTCCGGCCTTCAAGCGTGTAGCACCGCTACCAGTCATCGTCCTCCTCAAATTCCGGGGATGTCTGTTTAGCGGCTGAATCATCGAAAAACTCACTATCCCGATAGTCAAAATCGTCGCCTTCGTTTTCAGGTTCATCCACGTCATCTAACCATAAACATGAGGCCGTAACGCCACGTCTGCTATGAAAAGTGGATAACGTGTCTGTATTTGTCGCCATCAGTACACTCCCCCAACTTTTGACGCTGCTGCTTCAGCAACACTGATACTGCCGTAGCAGAATGGACAAGGTTTCTCGCCTCCAAATTGGCGATGGCACTGGATACAAATCCAGCGGGTTGGCGTAACGGTGAATTTGACGCGTCTAATCTTCTTCATAATTCAGTTCCTTACCCAAACGACAGACAGCAGTAGTCCTGCCTTATGGAAGGCATTGCGTTGTATGTTTGGGTTTACGTTAAGAGAAAGGCTGGTATAGCTGGAGACAGGGGTTTAGCTGCGGGACGCTTCAATACGTTCAAGTACCCATTCCTTCACATGGCGTTCCAGCCAGCGAGAGCTACGTCCACATTTGATGGGCTTGGGGAACTGGTCAAGGCTAATCAGCTTGTAGAACCACTTGTCCGTCATGCCGGTAAATTTCGTAATCGTCTCCATATCCACCAGCTTGTCGTTGTTCAGGTCAATATCGTCAATGGTGAGGACTGGGTATTTAGGCTTACTGGTCATGGATGGTTATCCTTAATCTGATGAGTGAAAGACCAGTCGTGCAATTGTCGCCAACGATGATTTGTTAACTCGCTTGCATCTGGTCAATATCATCGGATCTCCAGTAGAAAAAAACTTACTGCTTCTCTTTGCGAGGAAGCTGACTGCAGCCAAAGTTGCGATATCCATCGCCAGACAGCTTGGTATACTCTTTCGCTAAATAGCTGAAATGGCCCAGAACATTCTCATAATAATTCTGGTCGTAGCTATTCCGGTTAATCTCATAAATCGCCGTAGGCATGCGTACAGGCACACGTTTCGTTCCCCGGTAGCGCAACGCCTAGACTAGCCCCATAGATCACCAGACACTTCGCCTCTC
>NZ_JAEPBH010000011.1 GCF_016632365.1 Tenebrionibacter intestinalis
CCGGACAGCTCCGGCTGGGTGTCGTCGGTGATATCGCCATCTTTCAGCGGGCCAGTTTTATCACCCACATTATCAATAGCGCCCGGAACGGACGGCGTGGCCGGCACCGTGGTATCAACTTCGATAGTAATCCCCGGCGATGGTTCAGAAGTATTGCCCGCCGCATCGGTCTCGGTGGTGGAAAGCTCATGCTCGCCCTCAGGCAGCGGTTTTTCCGGTTTCCATGTCCAGTTGCCGTCTTTGTCCACAACGGTGGAGCCTATCTTGTCGCCGTTATCCCAGATATCGATAACGTTACCCGNCTCAGGCAGCGGTTTTTCCGGTTTCCATGTCCAGTTGCCGTCTTTGTCCACAACGGTGGAGCCTATCTTGTCGCCGTTATCCCAGAAATCGATAACGTTACCCGGCTCGCCCTTGCCGGACAGCTCCGGCTGGGTGTCGTCGGTAGCATCGCCGTTCTTTAGCGGGCCGGTTTTATCGCCTGCGTTGTCAACAACGGTGGGGGGAGTCGTACTTTCCGGTGCGGTCGTATCGACATTGATTTCAAACCCTGGAGAGGGTTTAGAGGTGTTGCCGCTTTTATCCGTTTCCGTGGTGGTCAGCTCATGTTTCCCTTCCCCCAACGGCTTGTCTGGCGTCCACGACCAGTTACCATAATCATCAGAGACGGTTTCGCCAATCTTTTTGCCGTTATCATAAATGGCGATGGTACTACCCGGTTCGCTTTTACCGGTAAGCTGAGGACGAGTTTCATCAGTGGTGTCGCCTGATGCCAGAGGGCCGGTTTTGCTACCTGTATTATCCAGCGCGCCGCCTATGCCTTTACTGACCGGCGCAGTGGTATCCTTGCTATCACGCGTATCGTCTTTGTCACGGTTATGGCGGGCAATGGCTATACCTGCGCCGACTGCGCCAGCAAGCGCGAACAATCCCAGCAGAACAGGCCACAATTCATTATCAGATTCTTGCGCGGTAAAGAATGCGTCTCCCGCCCCCATCGGCTGGCCGCCCAACGCGATCGGCGTCATTTGGCCATCGTCCATCAGATAACCGGTTTCATAGCCTTCTCCGGAAAGGGGAATGTATTGATAAAGCTGGCCATCTTCCGCCATACCCAGCAGTACGGGGGCGCGTTCACTGCCTTCTGCGTTAGTAAAATAGTTGGTAAGAATAAGGCAAGGTTTTTCATCACCCTCATTGAAGACCTGCAGATCTTTGCCTACACGTTTTAGTGTAATATTTTCAGGCGCATAATTATCTGCCGCATTTTTTAATAAATATAAAGAACCAGGCTTAACAGCAATTTTTTTAGCACTGTGTTTACCTGGCTTAAAGCTTTCACTTCTGCCATCCATGATCCTTGTGACGAGGATGATGCTCTTCCCGTTCATATATTCTCCTGAATCTAAGATTGTCGAGCTAAGTGCTGGCAGCGAATTCGCTGCAGCCTTCAAGTCCAACCTTAAATATTCTATTTTCCTGAGTGAGGTAAAGATATCAGCCGGAAAATGCCTCCCAACTTAAAATCAGAATCTCCAACAAAAACACAACAATAACCTATTGAAAAATATGAAATTTAATTGTCAAGCTTTGTCAAAGATAAGTTAAAAAATAATCCACTTTAAGGCTTACTTATTATTAAACATAAAACTATGCATCCTCATATAAGTTATGATTTTTTATAAAGAACCATCACAGCATCAAGAATATTCTCCAGGAATATTTCAAAAACTTCACAATATTCAGGGCGCTTTTAACTGCCAACCTTTCATTCCTAATTTTCTTAAGATATTAGATTTATGCGCACTGATAGTCTTTTCGCTCCTGGAAAGCCTTAAAGAAATCGACTTGTTAGTTTCACCAGCCAGGCAAAATTGCAGAATCTCTCGCTCGCGACGAGTCAATCCCGCTTTTTCATACATATCTTCGCTAAGCCCGTTACAGGAAATATTACTGTAATCAAAGATATTCCAGGAATAACAGTACCCTCCTTCGGCAATCACACTGATAGCCTTGATGAGAAAGTCAGTATTACCATTTCGATTAATCATTCCGTGCAGCCCCGGCAGCTCATTATGCAACTTTCGAAGAAGACTCTTATCTACAGCCAACGCCAGGACAGGAGTATCACTGGCGGAAAACATACCAATCAACGTATTGATATAAGTCACAATAGATTCACAATCCAGGATAATGATATCGAACTTATTTTTAAGCAATTCTGTAGTGTTATCCTGGATATTAGCAAGTGTAATCTCATCGTTGGGAAAGCAAGTTTTAAGCATATAAAATATGCCATTACTACTCAGGCTTCCTACGCATAAATATAATATGTTCATTTCAACCGCCTTATAATATCCGGAAAAAATCTTTAATTTCAATTAAATATGGAAACACCCAACAATTCAGCAACAAAAAAATATAAGACCACTCCAGTTACACCATGAATTCTCCCACTAAATTCAGTGCAAAGAAAATCACTATACAAAAGCGATGTCAATTAGGAATGGATTATTTAAATAAGCATTGGATTAGGTTTAACTGAGAATGACACTTAAAAATTTCATATAACAAATAGGGTAACAAACATTCCTATACAGTATTGGCAATGGCCGCCACGGTTAACAATAGAATATAAACGAACGTTAATTTTTCGTGTAACGCGTTTATATCCTGAAGTATCAGTACTTTTCTTATATACCTGTTTCAAACAAAAAAACCGCCTTTCTAACGAAAAGGAATTTATATATTTTCCTGACTAAAAATGACATTCAATATTCTTAAGAAGTAGCGAGAAGCGCTTTATAATCATTTTTCTGAAAAAATCATTATTTGTTAAAAGCAAAACAGCATGAAAATTATTATGCATTGCTCTATTATCACAAAACATTAAACTGAGAAGGTGGTAGAAATGAAGGGTAAGATCTTAGCAATAACGTGTTTTTCTGCATTAATGACTAATGTCGGTCAGGCCGCGGCGGTAACGGGATCAAACCAACCAGCCCAACAGCCGCTGGAAAAAATCGCGCCCTATCCCGCAGCCGAAAAAGGAATGACGCGCCAGGTCATCTGGTTGCCTGCCCAGACTAACGAGGATAACTACAAGCTTGAACTGCTGATTGGTAAGGAGATGGAAACCGACTGTAATCGTCGGGCGCTGGGTGCAAAACTGGAAAAGAAAACGCTTAAAGGCTGGGGATATGACTACCTGGTTGTGGATAACGTTTCCGGCCCTGTCACTACCATGATGGCCTGCCCGGATAAAAGTAAAAAGGTAAGGTTTGTACAGGCAAACCTCGGTGAAAATGCGCTTCAGCGCTACAACAGCCGCCTGCCGGTTGTCGTTTACGCCCCGCAAGGCGTTGAGGTCCGCTATCGCCTGTGGAAGGCAGAAGATAGCGTACAAAAGGCAGCGCTTGATTAAACGTCATATTTCCGGTTATGCGCGAACACGCGGTATAAAGCACAACGCCCGCAAAAACGCATACCACAGCGCCAGCCAGATACCGTTACACACGGCCCGGTCAACCGGCCGGGTTGTGTGTTCGTTAGTGATCTAACGATACCGGAAAATATCAATAACACTTAAGTAAGGTACTTTATCGCATCGGCTATACGTTATTCGTTGGGTCGAACAGAATGGATTTTCATCAATAAGGCTGGGAGAAGGCGACAAACTTCAGGAAGGGCTGAATAAAGCGAATTTTAAGCACGACTTACTGACCAACGCAGATAAACCGGCCGGCGCATTCGCAGGGCCAGTAAGCAAAAGATGGTATCATCGAGGCAAAGACTTAACGCAGCAACGCAAGGAAAACAGGCACGTCAGAAAAGCGTTAAAATAGCTCACAGCGGCCGCGCCGTAACGCGTTTTACCGGGGCACACGCTGTGCGGCAGCCGGTTTAACCACGGATGCCGCAAGCCAAAAAGCGTGATCTGATGATCAATTCGCGATCGGCAGAACGTCTTTTTTCATTTCGATAATTTTAGGCTCGTCCTGCTTTATCAGTTTACTTTCGACCTGCGCCTGCCCGCAGAATACGCCGCCTTTCTTAATCGACAAATGCGCATAGCGTATATTTCCATCAATGCGTCCATTCTCATACACATCAATTGCACTGCAGCAACATTCACCTTTCACCAGCCCATCAACGATCAGCTCACGGCAGATAATGTTACCTTCAACCTGCCCGCTACGCATCACTTTCACAATGCCGTTTTCAGATTCCACATTTCCTACAATGGTGCCGTAGATATAGATCATACCGCTGCTGCAGATGTTCCCGTCAAAGCGCACACCGCTTGCCACAACCGTATTCGTAGTTTTATCTTCGCGCTCCGCTTCTTTTACTGACAAGTTATTTGTCTCCATAATAAGATCCTTCTCATCGGGAAATACATGCTCGGTGAGTTCTGGCAATGCAGAACGCTTTTCCTGAGCATCAGTTTTACTTTTTCTAAACATAAACAAAATCCTTTCTTGTTTTATATGAAATATAAAAGCTATGACTGACAAAATAGCTAATATGATGCTGACTGAAGTATATTTGAGCCAGAATGAAGAAAGTGCGATAACCCAGAATGCCAGGCCAGCATTAAGAAACCAGTAAATTTTTGAGGTTTTATTCATCGTTGGTATCCACGCTCCCGGTGCCGACAGGACTCCCTGCTCGCTACTTTGTCAGTCTCCCCCACCTCTGCCCGGCAGGTTCACGGCCATGTAGGGCCATTATCTGAACGCCAGTAGACTGCCATATTTTCACTTTAAGGTAAACACAGCGGCCGGAAAGATTACGCGTCTTTACCACTGTGGATATTGGATCATTCTTACCATGTTTCTGTTACAATTATTTTCTCAACACCCTCTTATCAATATGCGCACAATTGCTAAATCGACATACTTATATATAAACACGGATGCAAAAAAAGCACATTTATTCACCGAATCCCCACGAAGTGAGAAATTTCTGAGCGGGAAGCGAAGCAACAAAGACGTTAAGCAAAGCCGCACGCCCGACACGCCGCGCTAATACATAAACTCCACTTATGGAAAACGGTGCAGATATAGCGAAAAGGCGCACTGCGCTGAGCCGAACCCACTCTGGAAGCCAGCAACTGACGGCAACGCAAAAAGCATAAACGCGAGCGTTAACTGTTTCGTCCGTCGTCTTCAGTTTCGTTATATATAGTTTTTTATAACAACTGCGCCGATATCGATAAAAGTTGCGCCTGTTTCGCAAGCAGAGAGATAAACGCCGTTAGCCCCGACAAATCTGTGCCTTTGCGGTATACTTAGCCCCATTTTCCGCCTTCGTTCTCCCCGGAGCGCTAAATGGCGTTTTTTTTATGTTTTCAAAACTGAATGAGGATTGATCATGGCTCTGCCGCACTGCCCAAAATGCAACTCGGAATACACATATGAAGACAATGGAATGTTTATCTGCCCGGAATGTGCGCATGAGTGGAACGATGCCGCAGGTATGGAAGAAAGTGATGAGCTGGTGGTAAAAGACGCAAACGGCAATTTGCTGTCTGACGGCGACAGCATCACAATAATCAAAGACTTAAAAGTTAAGGGCAGTTCGTCGATGTTGAAAATAGGTACAAAAGTGAAAAATATCCGCCTTGTCGAAGGCGATCACAATATCGACTGCAAAATTGATGGTTTTGGCCCTATGAAGCTTAAGTCCGAATTCGTGAAAAAGAATTGATATTCTCCGCGCCGGGCGGTAACGCCGCCCGGCGCGATTTAGCTGGTTAACCTGCTGTTTTTACTTTTATTAAAAAAACAGTCTATTTATCTCACCAACCTGTGCAGTGGCTTGTCGTAATAACGCGGCACAGGACTCCGGGCAAAAATCACGCCGCTGCAGAAAACAACGTGATTTCATACGAAAGCCGTCAGGCGCGCGGTTTGCTCTCATTTACGCCGGCGCTGATAGCCGTGTCGCTCCTGCGCTGGCCGGAAAGCTGCGCCAGCGCCTGCGCGCCAGTCAGGGAAAGGGCCGCTGTGGGGCATACTGATATGCAGGCCGGCCCGTTTTCACTGGCAACGCACAAATCGCACTTAATCACCTTTAACCCCTCAGTGTTCGTTTGGCGCTGTATAGTCACTGCGCCAAACGGGCAGACTACCACGCAACTGTTACAACCAATACAGCGCGCTTCATCAATCTCTACGGTTGTACGCCCCTGCACCAGCGCGCCGGTTGGGCAAGCGGCCGCACAGGGCGCATTTTCGCACTGATGACACATAACCGGTACGCTGACCAGGCCATGCTTGACGACAGACAGACGCGGGCGAAACGCGCTGCTGGTCAAAGGCGTTGTAGTATGCGCGCTGGCGCACGCTACCTCGCAGGTACGACAGCCAATACAGCGCGCAGGATCGGCAAGTATAAAATCCGTCATATCAACCTCCGCTGGCCTGCGCAACATCAAACTGCGCAATCATCTCCCGCGCCGCCTGGCGTCCGGCTGCCATTGCCGTTACAACCAAATCCGCGCCATGCACCGCATCGCCGCCGGCATACACCTTCGGATTACTGGTACGGGTGGATATACCGTGCGCCCCCGTTTCGATTAGACCCCAGTCATCGAAACTTACGCCATGCTGGCGTAGCCACGGCATCGGATGCGGCTTAAAGCCAAACGCCATAATCAGCACATCTGCCGCCAGGATAAACTCAGAACCCTCAATAATCTGCGGGCGACGTCTTCCATCCGCGCCCGGCTCACCCATGCGGGTTCTCACCATACCAATGCCGGTAACGTGGCCTTTACGATTGCGTTCAATAAACTGCGGCTGGACGTTAAAAGCAAATTCCACGCCTTCTTCGCGCGCATTCACCACCTCTTTTTTCGAACCGGGCATACTCGCCTCATCGCGCCGGTAAGCGCAGGTCACGCTTGCCGCTCCCCGGCGCACCGACGTGCGTACGCAGTCCATCGCCGTATCGCCCCCGCCCAGCACCACCACATTTTTGCCCGCCACGTCGATCCAGGGGTAGCGCGCATCATCTTCAAGCCCCATCACGCGCCGGGTGCTGGCGATAAGAAACGGCAAAGCCTGCACAACGCCGGGAGCATCCTCATGCTCCAGACCGGCATGCATCAGCCCATAGGTGCCCACGCCAAGAAACACGGCATCATAACCCGCAAGCAGCGCATCAAAACCGATATCGCGCCCCACTTCGCAGCTCAGGTGAAAATTAATCCCCATAGCGCTGAAAATATCGCGCCGCTGACTCAACACCTGCTTGTCCAGCTTGAATGGCGGGATACCGAAGGTCAGCAAACCGCCGATTTCCGGGTGGCTGTCAAAGACATCTACCTGTACGCCATGTCGCGCCAGAATGTCGGCGCAGCCCAGCCCGGCCGGCCCGGCGCCTACCACCGCCACGCGTTCGCGACGCGGCGTAACGCCGCTAAGATCGGGCCGCCAGCCCTGTTCCAGCGCGGTATCGGTAATGTAGCGTTCCAGGTTGCCAATGCTTACCGCGCCGCTGCGATCTTTGAGCGTACACGCGCCTTCGCACAAACGGTCCTGCGGGCATACCCGACCGCAAATTTCCGGCAGCGAACTGCTGGAATTGCACAGCTCCGCCGCTTCCTGTACCCGCCCCTCACTCACCAGCCGCACAAAGTCGGGAATCGCGTTATGCAGCGGGCACGTCCAGTTGCACCAGGCTTTGCTGGCGCAATACAGGCAGCGCTCGCTTTCAAAAGCGGCCTGCTGCGCATCCAGCCCCTGATAAATTTCACCAAAATGCGTTTTTCGCGCTTCTGCGGGCACTTTCGTCGCGCCTTTACGCGCAGCGCGCGCCAATAGCCGGGCGCTGCGCAATGGCGTACGCCCGGCGTCATAACGCCCGCTGGCGGTGGCGCGCTGGCGTTGTTGACGCAGCGCGCGCAGGCCCGCGCCATCCATTAACGTTAGCGCCTGGGTAGGGCAACCGGCAACGCAGGCAGGCTGCCCGGCGGCGCTGTCGGCGCACAGATCACACTTCTGCGCCAGCGCGTTTTCTTCCCCCTCGGGCGCCACCATTTCAATGGCGCCAAACGGGCAGGCAAGAACACAGTTTTTACAGCCGATACACAGTGCCTCATCAAGCTTTACAGCATCCTGCGTCAGAGTTAGCGCCGCTACCGGGCAGCTTGTCACACAGGGCGCATCATTACAGTGACGGCAGGTCAGCGCTACGCTTTTTCCCTGCTGCGTCAATACGCGGATACGCGGATAAAACGCTGTCTTCTCCGGCCACTGTTCGTGGTGATGGGCAACGGCGCAGGCCACTTCACAAACGTGGCAGTTAATGCATTCCTGCGCGTTGGCAACAATAAATTTATTCATTCGCGATATCCCTTCTTTCTTGTTGTTCTGGCACGGCTCACGTGTAGATGGTATGCAAAAAAAGGGGCAACCTGGCCATTCGCCGTTACGCGAAGGCCAGGTTTGTGAGCGGTTTCAAATTTCACCGTTCATAGAAAACCGCAATTTACCCTACCGTTCTCAACGCGACGTATCACTTTGAGAAAAACGCGTCACTGTGACACGCGCCCGTACGGCCCGGCAAAGCGCCGCTCCCGGCGATTTATTGCCGCACTTCACAACTCTGCCACAGGGAGTACACCCTGGCACAGCCCTTGCTGTTTTAACCAAAACAACGGGCAGCACCAGACTCCATACACGAGGAGACTTTGTTACATGGAAACAACAACTGTGGGCAGTGAAGTGTCGCGTATTGACGGCACGGCCAAAGTAAAAGGGTCGGCGATATACGGCGATGATATCGAGATGAAAGATATGCTTTATGGCGTGTGCCGCTATGCCGATATCGCCGCTGGACGTATAGCATCCATGGATCTCAGCGAAGCCCTGGCTGTGCCGGGCGTAGTGCGCATCGCCACCTGGGAAGACGTTCCCGGCGAAAAGCTTATTGGCGTGGTTATCCCCGATTATCCTCCCATCGTAGATAAAGAGATAGCCTTTCGCGGCGACGTAGTGGCGGTTATTGCCGCCGAAAACTACGAAGCAGCCTGCCTGGCCGCAGAGAAAATTAAAATCAACTACATCCCCTGGACGCCCATCAGTACAGTGCAGGAGGCGATTCAACCCGGCGCGCGTAAAATACACAGCGATACCAAAGACAACATCATTAATCACCACCACACAGTGAAGGGCGATATCGAAGCCGGATTCGCAGCCTCCACCCATATCTTTGAGCGCGAATACACCGTCGGTTTCCAGGAGCACGCTTACATCGAACCGGAAACGATCACCACATGTTTTGACGATAATGAAGATATCATTACCGTTTACGGCTCGGTGCAAAACGCGCACCGCGTGCGCGGCTTCGTGGCGAAATACCTTAATCTGCCGCAGTCGAAAGTGAACGTGAAGCGTTCAATACTCGGCGGCTCCTTCGGCGGTAAGGACGATATCATCGACCATCTTGCCTGCCGTTCGGCGCTGCTGACCTGGCTGACAGGCCGTCCGGTGAAGATGACCTATAACCGCGAACAGTCGATGCGCGAAAGCTACAAGCGTCACCCGTACACCATGAAGTATAAAATCGGCCTTGATGAGAATGCGCGTATCCAGGCCATTAAAATCGACGTACTAGCCGACGGCGGCGGCTACGCCGGTCAAACGGTATTTGTCACCTGGCGCAGTTCCGTGCAGGCCGCCGGGCCATACAATATTCCAAACGTGCGCATTGACGTTACCGGCGTATACACCAATAACAGCTACACCTCGGCCTATCGCGGCTTCGGCGCGCCTCAGGTGATTTTTGCCAATGAATCGCTCATGGATGAAGTCGCCGACGCTCTGGGTATGTCCCCAATCGAGCTGCGTATGCGTAACGCCCTGCGCCAGAACGATGTCAGTATGGCGGGCCAGCATTTCACGGAGCATACCGTTTCAGCGCAGGAAGTATTGCAAAAGGCGGTACAAAGCACTGAATACGAAGCGCGTCGCAAGCACTATGCCGAGCTAAACGCAAAAGGCGGTCCGCTGAAATACGGTATTGGCCTGGCGCTCAGCCACCGCGGCTGCTCACTGGGCGCAGAAGGGCTGGATGCCTCGTCTGCGCTGATTCAGATTAACGCCGACGGCAGCGTTAATATTTCCACCTCCGTGTCTGAAAACGGCCAGGGTCTGCAAACCACCATGTCGCTCATCGCCGCTGAGGCATTTGGTATTGGGCTGGATAAAGTGATGTTCACCGACCCGGCCACCAGCATGATCGCCGACGGCGGCTCTACCGTTGCCTCACGCGGCACGCTGATGGGCGGCCAGGCGATACTCGACGCCGCTAACAAGCTCAAGCAGCGCATGGCCGATGCCGTTTGTGAAAAGCTTGCCGCTAACAGCATTGATGAACTGGTGTGGGAAAATGGCAAGGTCTTTAACCGTCGTCATCCCTATAACCGGCTGGCGTTCGCAGACGTTGTCGCCATGACCCGCGCGACGGGCGCCAATCTTTCTGCCTATGGGTGGTTTGTGGCTCCGGATATCCACTGGGACGAAGAAAAAGGCACCGGCAACCCTTACTTTACCTGGGTGTATGGCTGCCAGGTGGCGGACATCGTCATTGACACCCGCACCGGCAAGATCCACGTCAATCACGCAACAGCCGTACACGATGTCGGTAAAGTGATCAACAAAGTCGGCTTTGAAGGGCAAGTGAGCGGCGGCGTGGCGCAGGGAATGATCGGTTACGGGATGCTGGAAGAATTCAATATTGAGCACGGCGAGGTGAAATCGGAAAACTTTGACACCTACCTGCTTCCGACTATCAAAGATATGCCGCCGATGACCATTATCCCGGTAGAAAACCATGATAAAGCCGGCCCCTACGGCGCAAAAGTCATCGGCGAACCTGTGCTGGAACTGGGCGGCGCGGCGCTGAATAATGCCGTCAGTTTTGCGCTGGGCAAGCGTAACTACGCGCTGCCGCTCACGCTGGAACAGGTAAAACTCGGCTACGCGCTGAAAAAGCCGGTACGCCAGAGCGAGCAGATGGTGGAGTCCGGCGAGAAAAAACAGGTGCTACGCCTGAATACGCTTGACGTGAAGCGCGCAAAAACGCTCGATGACGCACTCGCGCTGCTGGCGCAAGAGCCTGAGCGCCGCATTATAGCAGGGGGAACCGACGTTCTGGTACAGGCGCGTCTCACCACTTCCCCGGTAGCGCTGGTGGACATTTCTGGCATCCCGGAACTGCGCGATATTAGCGCCTTGCCGGAAGGGGGAGTGCGTATCGGCGCAGGCGTGCGTTTTAGCGATTTGACCACACATCCTCTGATCGCCGCCCATTACCCGCTGCTGGTAACCGCCTGTAACACTATTGGGTCGTTACAGTTGCGTAACCGCGCCACCATCGGCGGCAATATCGTTAACGCCGCCCCCTGCGCCGACTCGGTGCCTCCGCTTATTATTCACGATGCGAAGGTCGAAATTCAGCGCCACGGCGAGCAGCCGCAGCAGATGCCGCTGAGCGACTTTATCATCAGCGGCTACCAGACGCAGCTAAAACCCGGCGAACTGCTAAGCGCAATTGTGCTGCCGCCACCGCCGACACATGAGGGCCTCCAGCAACGCTATTTGCAACTTGGCCGCCGCAACGCCCTGAACATTACGCGTCAGAGCTTCACCGGGCAGTTTGTGCTTAACGGCTCCGGCGAACTCACCCACTGCCGCGTGGTAGACGGCGCGCTGTTTAACAAACCGCAGCGCCTGATTCCGCTTGAAAAATGCCTGACCGGGCGTCGACTCAACGCCGCATTGATTGAGGAGGGCGCTGGCGTTTTACAAAAAATGCTGGATGACGCCATCGGCAAGCGCTGGTCTGCCGCTTACAAGGTCCCCGTTGGCGTGGCGATGTTTAAACAGATGCTGGAAGAAGTACTGGAAAATAAAGGCCGCTAAGGAGAATGTAATGAATCATATTGAACTGAAAGTAAACGGCATACGCATGGTATGCGACGTTGACGACAACCGGCGGCTGATTGATTTCCTGCGTGAGGATCTACGGCTTACCGGCACGAAAGAGGGTTGTTCGGTAGGCGAGTGCGGCGCCTGCACGGTCATTCTGGATGGCAAAGCGGTGTGCTCCTGCCTGCTGCTTGCCGCGCAGTGCGACGGGGCAGAAGTAGAAACGGTCGAATCGCTAAAAAGCAGTCGTATCGGCCAGCGCTTACAAAGCGCATTTGTACGCCACGGCGGCGTACAGTGCGGTTTCTGCACGCCGGGCGTGTTGATGAGCGCCAAAGCGCTGCTCGACAGCAATCCACAACCCGATGATGCGCAGATCCACGATGCGCTGGAGGGAAATCTGTGTCGTTGCACCGGTTACCTGCCAATCATCAAATCCATTAAGGCCGTGCTGAAATCAGCGTAATGCGGGAGGGGAGCCGTAATGAAACAGTGTCTGATGTTGGCGGCGGGTTTGTCGTCGCGAATGGGCCGCTGGAAAATGCAGCTCCCCTGGGGCGACGGCACCGTACTGGACGGCGCGCTTGACCACGCGCTGGCCTTTTGCGACCGCGTTGTGCTGGTAACCGGGTTTCGCGGCGAGGCGCTACGCCAGCGCTACGCCGGGCAACCCAACATTACGCTGTGCCATAACCCAAATTACGAACGCGGCATGTTCAGCTCGCTGCAACGGGGCATACGTCTACTGGCCGACGGGCATTTTTTTGTGATCCCAGGCGATATGCCCGCAGTATCGCCGGGCGTATATGCCGCACTGTGGCAACAGCGCGGCAGCCGCTGCCTTATACCGACTATCGACGGCGGTTGCGGCCACCCGGTTTTGTTACCGCCTGCAATGCGCGAGCAAATACGCAACGCCAATCCACAGGCCAATTTGCGCCAGCTTATTGTCGGATATGGCCGCGAAACGGTGGACGTCACCTGCGCCAGCATACACTGGGATCTTGATACGCCGCAGCAGTATGCGGCGCTACGTCAACGCCTGTTATATCAGGCCTGGCAGTTTGCGCACCGGGAAGACGGCGAGTATCCCGAATAACCGGCAATTCGCAAAACAGGCACGGATACGGCTGCGCGCTCTGCGTACAGGCTCAAGCGGCAGCGGCCTGCCATGCGCGGTTTTACCCGGCGTTCAGGGAATAACGCGCTATCCCGCCAACCCGTATTTTTTGATTTTGCGATACAGCGTAGCGACGCCAATACCTAACTCGTCTGCCACCTGCTTTTTGTTGCGCGTGCGCATCAACGCTTCCTCAATCAGCGTTTTTTCTACCGATTTCAGCCGGGCCTTTTCTGTACTTTCACAGCGCGTTTCCTGTACCGGTTGAGCCATAACCGGCGGCGGCTCACTAAGCCAGGAAGAATGGAAAACCGGCGGCAGTAGCGCGCTGTCGATAATCTCGCCTTCCGGTACGATATTAATCAGATACTCTACCAGGTTACTGAGTTCGCGCACATTGCCAGGCCAACGGTGGCCGCGCAACATGCGTAGCGCCTGCGGGCTAACGCCCGGCTGCAGGCGGCCCACGCGCCCGGCATGCAGCGTCAGGAAGTGTTTTAGCAACAGTTCGATATCACCGTCGCGCTCGCGCAGCGGCGGCAGCCACAGCGGGATAACGTTCAGGCGGTAGTAGAGATCTTCGCGAAAGCTGCCGTCGCGGATATGATTCTCCAGATTTTGATGCGTGGCGGAGATAATGCGAATATCGACCGGTACCGGTACGCTGGCGCCGATGGGCATCACCTCCCGGCTTTCGATGGCGCGCAACAGCCGCGCCTGCAGGCCCGACGGCATATCGCCGATTTCATCAAGAAACAGCGTGCCGCCGTGGGCTATCTGAATTAACCCGCGCTTGCCGCCAGGCGCTGCGCCAGTAAACGCGCCCTTCGCGTAGCCAAACAGCTCGCTTTCAAGCAGGTTTTCAGGAATAGCCGCGCAATTAATAGCAACAAACGCCTTATCATGACGCTCGCTCAGGCGGTGTACCGCACGCGCGACCACTTCTTTACCGGTGCCGCTTTCGCCAAGGATCATTACGCTCGACGGGCTGGACGCAATACGGGCGATGAGCCGCTTGAGCTTTCTCATTGCTGACGAGTCCCCGATAAGACTTTTTATGACAGGCGCAGCCTCCGCGCCAGGGCCGTCACGCTGCTCAGAACGCGCATCGGAAAAGGCTAATACCGTGCCTTCTTCCGTCTCTCTCACCTGCCCGGTAATTCGCCAACGCTGATTGCCCACCTGCACCTGATAGGTGCGCTCGCGCGCCGGCACGCCGACAACGCGCAACTTTTCCAGCCGCAGATCGGCGTGCGCGCCCAGCAACATCTGCGCCCGCACGTTGATCAGGACAATTTTTCCCTGCCTGTCGCAGACGATAACCGCCTGATCAACGCACTGCGCCAGACTCTGCAATAAGGGGTCGATAGCAGACTCTTTTCTGGGAAAAACGGAAAGATTAGCGGCAAGAAGGGAAGAAATATGGCGGATATATTCAATAAACATGCGGGTATGCTCCCGCAGATGACGCAGTTGCTCTATATTTACCGCCACCAGGCTTATCACGCCAAGACACCGCTCCTGATACATGACGGGCACGCCGACGAACCCGCGCTCGCGGCAACTCTCGCGCTGGGTACATTCCAGGCATAGCGAATTTTGTCGCGAGTCGAAAATGACCACTTCCTGGCCTTTTTCCAGCACCTCGCGAAGCAGCACGGTGTTGCTGGCAGGCACCTGACCGAACCCCTGGCCGTAAGGCCCTGTGCCGGCAATGCGCAGCAGTTGGTTATCCACCACTTCCACTTCAAGGTGAAGTACATTCGCCAGCAGCGTGGCGAAATGCTGGATCGTTTTCTGTATTGGCATCAGCGCGGAAGCAACGGGCGGCGGCGCGCTTTTTTTCAACGCCTCGCACGCCTCTTTAATAAGCCCGGCTGAATTATCATTTTCCTGCTCTCTCATTTTGATAACGGTACTGGCCTTTCTCATTTTGATCCCTCCGGGATGGACCGGTACTGATTTTGTGATCTCAGTTCATGAGGTTACTCCCTGGAGCGGCCATAAATATATGACGGGAACCATGTTTTTAACATTCGGTTTCAAACTGGCACAAAACTCGCTTACTCCCTGTCGCGTATTTTCAATGACGCAATCGCGTCCTCTCAAGTACCCGGACTTAATCCGTTCGTAAGGGATTTCATAAATGAAAGAGATAAAACGTCTACTGAATATCATTGAAGATAAAAACTCCAAACTGCATGAAAAAGATTTTCTCCTGACCTGGGAACAAAGCCGCGATGAGCTGGAGCAAGTGCTGTATCTGGCCGAGGCGTTGAAATCTCTGCGCGCCAGTAATATTGATACGCGCGTATTTAACAACGGTTTAGGCATTTCGCTGTTTCGCGATAACTCAACCCGCACCCGCTTCTCCTATGCTTCAGCGCTGAACCTGGTCGGCCTGACCCAGCAGGATCTGGATGAAGGCAAATCGCAGATAGCCCACGGCGAAACCGTGCGCGAAACGGCCAACATGATAGCCTTCTGCGCCGAGGCTATCGGTATTCGCGACGACATGTATCTCGGCGCCGGCAACGCCTATATGCGCGAAGTCGGCGAAGCGCTGGACGACGGCTTTAACGAAGGCGTGCTGCCACAGCGCCCGGCCATCATTAACCTGCAGTGCGATATTGACCACCCAACCCAGGCAATGGCCGACCTCGCCTGGCTGAAAGAACACTTCGGCGGCCTGGATAACCTTAAGGGTAAGAAAATCGCGATGACCTGGGCCTACTCGCCCAGCTACGGCAAGCCGCTTTCGGTGCCGCAGGGCATTATCGGCCTGATGACGCGTTTTGGTATGGATGTGACGCTGGCGCATCCGCAAGGCTACGACCTGATCCCGGACGTTGTAGACGTCGCGAAAAACAACGCCCAGGCCTCCGGCGGCAGCTTCCGTCAGGTTGCTTCCATGGAAGAAGCTTTCGACGGCGCCGATATCGTCTATCCCAAGTCCTGGGCGCCGTGGCAAATCATGCAGCAGCGTACCGAACTCCTGCGCCAGAACGACAGTCAGGGCCTCAAGGCGCTGGAGCAGACCTGCCTTGCGCAAAACGCGCAATACAAAGACTGGCACTGTACAGAGGCCATGATGAAGCGCACCCGCGATGGCAACGCGCTTTACATGCACTGCCTGCCTGCGGATATCACCGGCGTGTCGTGCGAACGAGGCGAGGTGGAGGCCAGCGTATTTGAACGCTACCGCATCGCCACCTACAAAGAGGCCAGTTGGAAGCCGTGGATTATCGCCGCCATGATACTTGCCCGTAAATTCGCGCACCCGGGCGATGTATTGGCCCGGCGTCTGGAAGCGGCTATCCCACGTGTTTATCGATAATCAATCACCGGTGCGCTCGTACAAAACGGGCGCCCGTGCGGTGAGGAAAATCATATGTCACAGTTTGCTTTAAAAATGGATATCGTCGATAACGCACGCTTTAGCCCTAAACCGGATCCGCGCTTTAACCGGGAAGCGGCTATTAGCGCCCGGCGCTTCCATCAGGGGTTAACCGGCTACCGCCCCACGCCGCTTAATACAATGAGGCAGTTTGCGCACGAGCTGGGCGTGGCTCAGGTACTGGTCAAGGATGAATCTCAGCGTTTCGATCTTAACGCATTCAAAATACTTGGCGGCACCTGGGCTATCGCGCGTCTGCTTTGCCGTAAGCTGGATCTCAATATTGAGAATTTTTCATTTCGTCAGTTCCGTGAGGCGGGTCATCCCAAAATGACCTTCACGACCACCACAGACGGCAACCACGGCCGCGGCGTGGCATGGGCCGCAAGAGCGTTGGGCCAGAACGCGGTGATATACATGCCCAAAGGCTCCTCGCCGTGGCGCGTGAAACACATCACCGATCTTGGCGCAGAGTGCATTGTCACCGACATGAACTACGACGACACCGTTCGTCTGACTATGCGTACTGCGGCAGAACACGGCTGGGAAGTGGTCCAGGATACGGCATGGGAGGGCTACACCGACGTTCCGACCTGGATTATGCAAGGCTACGCAACCCTTGCCGATGAGGCGGCGGAGCAGATGGAAGCCATGCGCCTTAAGCCGCCCACGCATATCCTGCTCCAGGCAGGCGTGGGCGCTATGGCAGGCGGCGTGCTTGGGTATTTTGCCGACCGCTACGGCGCGGAAAACTTCAACGCCATCATCGTCGAACCGGATCGCGCCGACTGTCTGTACCGCTCAGCCATTAAGGGCGACATGGTCAATATCGGCGGCGAGCTGAACACAATCATGGCAGGGCTCGCCTGCGGCGAACCCAATCCGCTCGGCTGGCCGCTGCTGCGCGATAACGCGCGCCAGTTCATTTCCTGTGAGGACAGCGTTGCCGCGCTCGGTATGCGCGTGCTGGGCAACCCGCCAGCACAGGACCCACGCACGATTTCCGGCGAATCCGGCGCGGTGTGCTTTGGCGTGCTGGCCGCTATTTTGCATCACCCACAGCGTGATGCGCTGAAAAAGCAGCTCAATCTGACGCCAGAGTCACGCATTTTAACTATCAGTACCGAAGGCGATACCGATCCGCAGCACTACAGAGAAGTGGTCTGGGAAGGCAAAAACGGAATAACCCACTGTTAATCATAGAGGATTTTTAAAAATGGCCCGAGCAATCCCATTTAATGACATTCTGAAACTGGCTCAACGCTATCAGCCGGAAATGACGCGCTTTTTGCGCGATATGATCGCCATTCCCAGTGAAAGCTGCGACGAAAAACGCGTTATTCACCGTATTAAAGAAGAGATGGAAAAGGTGGGTTTCGATAAAGTAGAAATCGACCCGATGGGGAATATTCTCGGCTACGTCGGCCACGGCCCGCGCCTGCTGGCGATGGATGCTCACATTGATACTGTCGGCATCGGCAATATCAATAACTGGAAGTTTGACCCTTACGAGGGCATGGAAGATGACGAAATTATCGGCGGACGCGGCGCCTCCGACCAGGAAGGCGGCATGGCCTCTATGGTTTACGCCGGTAAGATAATTAAAGAACTGGGGCTTGAAGACGACTATACGCTGCTTGTGACCGGCACCGTTCAGGAAGAAGACTGCGACGGCCTGTGCTGGCAGTACATCATCGAGCAGGACGGCATCCGCCCGGAATTCGTCGTCAGTACCGAACCGACAGACTGCCAGATTTACCGCGGCCAACGCGGGCGCATGGAAATCCGTGTGGAAGTGAGCGGCGTAAGCTGCCACGGTTCCGCACCGGAGCGCGGCGATAACGCTATCTTCAAAATGGCGCCGATCCTCACCGAGCTACAGACGCTGGCAGGCCGCCTGGGCAATGACGAGTTTCTCGGCAAGGGAACGCTGACCGTATCGGAAATTTTCTTCACCTCCCCCAGCCGCTGCGCGGTGGCGGATAGCTGCGCCGTCTCTATCGACCGCCGCCTGACCTGGGGCGAAACCTGGGAAGGCGCGCTTGAAGAGATTCGCGCATTGCCCGCCGTGAAGGCGGCAAAAGCCGTGGTCAGCCTTTATAGCTATGACCGCCCCTCCTGGACCGGGCTGGTCTACCCTACCGAGTGCTACTTCCCTACCTGGAAAGTGGATGCAGAGCACTTTACGGTACTCAGCCTGAGTGAGGCCTATCGCGGCCTGTTCGGTAAGGAGCCTGTGGTGGATAAATGGACCTTCTCCACCAACGGCGTCTCTATTATGGGCCGCCACGGTATTCCGGTTATCGGTTTTGGCCCCGGTAAGGAACCGGAAGCCCACGCGCCTAACGAGAAAACCTGGAAGTCTCACCTGGTCACTTGCGCAGCGATGTACGCCGCCATTCCGTTGACCTGGATGCAACAACAAAAAGCGTAACTACGGCAGAGGCGCCCCTGGCCGGGGCGCCTCAGGAGCGGGGCCATGAGAGTATTAATTAAGGGCGGCACGCTGGTGGACGATGCGGGTGAGTATCGCCAGGACCTGCTGATTGAAAATGGAAAAATCGCCCGCACTGCCCCCGATATCAAAGCGGAAAAAAACGACACGCTGATTGATGCCCGTGGGCTGTTAGTCATGCCTGGCGGCGTGGATGCGCATACGCATTTTAATATCGATGTTGGAATCGCCCGCAGTTGTGACGATTTTTACAGCGGCACCCGCGCGGCCGCCTGCGGCGGCACGACGACTATCATCGATCATATGGGCTTTGGCCCGGCAGGCTGCAATCTGCACCACCAACTGAGCGCCTATCACGGTTACGCCCGCGGGCAGGCAGTGATTGACTATAGTTTTCACGGCGTGGTGCAGCATATTGATGACGCCATTATCGACGAGCTGGCGTCAATGGTGCATGAAGAAGGCATCAGTAGTTTTAAGTTTTACCTCACCTATCAGTATTACCTCAACGACGGCGATTCACTGCGCCTGCTACGCCGCCTGAAGGAGGTTGGCGCGCTGGCGACAGTGCATCCGGAAAACAATGCGGTAGTAAACTTTAATCGCCGCCGTTTTATTGAAGAAGGCAAGCTTACGCCTGTCTGGCATGCCCGAAGCCGGCCGCTGGCCTGCGAAGCGGAGGCAATCGGCCGGGCTGTGAATCTGGCGCACCTCGCCGACGACGCGCCGCTGTATATTGTACACTTATCCAACGGGCTTGGGCTGGATTACCTGCGCCTGGCGCGCGCGCGCCGCCAGCCGGTATGGGTAGAAACCTGCCCACAATATCTGTTACTGGATATCAACCGTTACCTGGAACCGGACGGACTGAAGTACATTCTCAGCCCGCCGCTGCGTCCCCATGCCGAGCTGGACAAACTCTGGCAGGGTATTGCCGACGGCAGTATCGATACGGTCGCAACCGACCACTGTACCTTCCGCGCCAGCCTGCGTCGTGAACTGGCGGCAGACAATTTTACCCGCTGCCCCAACGGCCTGCCGGGCGTGGAAAACCGCATGGCGCTGCTGTTCTCGGAAGGGGTATCCACCGGGCGCATCAGCCCGTCGCGCTTTGTGGCGCTCACCAGCAGCAATCCGGCCAAACTGTTTGGCCTGTGGCCGCAGAAAGGCAGCCTGCTAAAAGGCAGCGATGCCGATCTGGTGCTGTTCGACGCCGGGCGCAAAAAAACCATCTATCACGCTGATCTGCACGATAATGTCGATTATTCGCCTTACGAAGGATTTACCTGCCACGGTTGGCCGGTAATGACCCTGTCGCGCGGCGAAATCGTCTGCCAACACGAACGCTTTACGGGCCACGCAGGCCACGGGCGATTCCTGCATCGTCAGCCGTTTACTTGCTCACAGGGAGAAGGATTACGATGAAAAAAAGAATTGTGCTGGCGCTGGGCGGCAACGCGCTGGGTAAAGATTTGTCCGAGCAGATGCAGGCGGTACAAGGCACCGCATCCGCGCTGGCCGGGTTAATTGAAGAGGGGCACGAACTGGTCATCACCCACGGTAATGGCCCGCAGGTGGGTATGATTCACCAGGCTTTCGAAGCCGCTCACGACACCCAGGCGCATTCGCCTGTGCTGCCAATGTCGGTATGCGTAGCCTTAAGCCAGGGTTATATCGGTTACGATCTGCAAAATGCGCTGCGCGAAGAATTGTGCCGTCGGGGCATTCATAAGAATGTGGTATCGCTGATTACTCAGGTGCGGGTGGACGAGCGCGACCCGGCCTTTAACAACCCGGATAAACCCATCGGCTCTTTCCTGTCGCCAGACACCGCTCATGAAATGGCGAAACAGGGCATAACCGTACGCGAAGAGTCGGGTCGCGGCTGGCGGCGCGTGGTAGCCTCGCCCATGCCGCAGGAGATAGTGGAAACCGACGCCATTAAAGCGCTGCTGGCCGCAGGACAGATTCCCATTGCCGTAGGCGGCGGCGGAATTCCGGTTGTGGCGCACGGCAATCACCTGCGCGGCGCCAGCGCAGTCATCGACAAAGATCGCGCAAGCGCGGTACTGGCGAACGATCTGAATGCCGATATGCTGATAATCCTGACCGCCGTAGAAAAAGTGGCGATCCACTTTAATACGCCGCAACAGGCGTGGCTGAGCAACCTGACAACGGCGCAGGCGCGCGACTATATGCGCGCCGGTGAGTTCGCACCAGGCTCCATGTTGCCGAAAGTCGAAGCGGCGGTCGCTTTTGCCGAATCTCGCCCCGGACGCCAGGCGCTCATTACCCTGCTTGAGAAAGCCAGCGACGGCATTGCCGGGCGCACGGGTACGGTAATCAGTATGGGATAACCCCAAGCCGCAGGCCCTCAAGGGCGATTGTCACCTTCCAGGACAAACGGATTCGGCCCGAAAAGCCTGCAAATTAAACCATGAAAATCAGCGCGCTGTTTTTCAATGGTTAACCACAAAGAAGGAAAAACCTCGTTTTTTCCTTTTTTGTCAACAAGCTGAAAAAGGGCGAAATCCCGTTTTCGCCCTTTTTTACAACCAGAGAAAGCACGCTTCCCTTTTTTCTTCTTTATAAAACAGCGCACTTAACCCGTTGTCGCCACTTCCAGCACGGGCGTCGTCCCAGTTTGCGGCTGGGCGGCGCGCGCCGCTTTACCTGTGCCTCGGTGTTCACGCACAATTTCCGCCAGTACGCTGACTGCGATCTCCGCCGGCGTTTCAGCGCCAATATCCAGCCCCAGCGGGGCATGCAGGCGTGCGACGGTCTCTTCATCCATCCCCAGCTCTTTACGCAACATATTGCGCAGGTGGTGCGCCTTACGGCGGCTCGCCAGCAGACCAAGGTAGCGATAAGGCTGGTTTATCACCTGCTCCAGCGCCTCCCGATCCTCATGGTTGGTGGCGATAACGACGTAACTTTGCGTATCCAGCCCAAGCTGAGGCGTAATCTGCATATAATTATCCCCCCCGACCCGCCGACATGCGGGCGGCAACTGCGGGTGAGTGAGATTATCCGGCCAGGTGTCCGCCACCGTCACGCGATAGTTGAGCGCAAGCGCCAGACGGGCAATTTCACGATTCACGTGACCTGCGCCAAGCAGGAACAATTCCGGCTGACGGGGATAAACGGCAATATGCACGCTTACCGCTCCGCCGCAGTCCGACCCTACCGCGTTTTCACCGTGGCGCGCCAGCCTGCCGTGAAAAATACAGGAAGCGCCCTCCTCCAGCGCCTCGCGCGCGCGCGCTATAGCCAGCCGCTCCAGCATCCCGCCGCCAATAGTGCCTTCCACCTCGCCGGTTTCGCTCAGCAACATACAGGCGCAATGTCGTGGCGAGGAGCCACGACATTCAATAATCTGCAACAGGGCGAAACTCCGGTTTTCCGCTTCAAGGCGGGACAGCGTCGCAAAGATATTCATGGTACAGAGTCCTTTTCCTGAAAGTATGCGGGATAACAAGCAAGTCTTGTGCCGTCTCGTTTTGCGCCGTTTTACTGACCCGTATGCCTCATCCATTCTCATTGTGATAATGCGTGATAACGCCTGTGCGAAACGCAGCGGCGACAAAAGGCGTTTACCGCTCAGGAGTGAGAAATTCATCACGATATGGGGTGAGGATATGCTGGCTGGCGCGGATGTTGCTTTGTACCCCCTCAGCGGCCAGCCGGCACCTGCCGGGGGCCACCGATAACACAAGAAAAAATGCAAGGAGCAAAGAATGTCCGACATCATGCGTCCTGTCCCTTTTAGTGAGCTGCTAACAAGAATCTGCGCCGAATATGAGGAAAATCGCTCTATCTTCGGCATCCCGGAAAGCGAGTTTTACCAGCGCGATCCGGCCCGCCAGCTACGGCTGTTTGGCGAAACCTGCGACACGCCGGTCGGCCCGGCTGCCGGCCCCCACACGCAGCTTGCGCCCAATATTATTGTGGCGTGGCTCACCGGCGGCAGCTTTATCGAGCTGAAAACGGTGCAAATCCTTGACCGGCTGGAACTGGAAAAGCCCTGTATCGATCCCAGCGACGAGGCCTACAACACCGAATGGTCAACCGAACTCACGCTGGAAAAAGCGTGGGATGAATACCTTAAGGCATGGATGGCGCTGTGGCTGCTGGAAACGCTGCTGTCCCCGCGCTCTTCGGCACACGGGCGCTCGTTTATTTTCAATATGAGCGTCGGTTATGACCTCAAAGGCATCACCGAGCCACGAATGCAGACGTTTATCGATGAGACGATGGACGCGAGCAAAAACGCCAAATTTAACCGCTACCGTCAGGAGCTGGCGCAGTTTATCGCCCGCGGCGGCTGGTCGTTGCTGGCAAAAGGCGACGCCCGGGCGCTGAGCGAGCTGCCGGAGAGCATTTCGCCGCGCATGGTGCGCAGCGTAACGCTCTCTACTATGCACGGCTGTCCCCCGGACGAGATTGAATCCATCTGCCGCTATATGCTGACGGAAAAAGGGCTACACACCTATGTGAAGCTCAATCCAACGCTGCTTGGCTACGCGCGGGTACGGGAAATTCTCGATAACAACGGGTTTGATTATATCCAGCTCAGTGAAGAGTCGTTCGGCCACGACCTGCAGCTTGCGCAGGCGCTGGATATGCTGGAGCGCCTGATGACGCTTGGCGTAGAAAAAGGGCTGGCGTTTGGCGTGAAGCTCACTAACACCCTCGGCGCGCGCAATCACAAAGGGCGTTTACCCGGCGATGAGATGTACATGTCCGGGCGCGCGTTATTCCCACTTTCCATTAATGTCGCCGCGCTGCTGTCGCGCCATTTCGATGGCCGGCTGCCTATTTCCTATTCCGGCGGCGCCAGCCAGTACAATATTGCCGCGATCTTCGCAACCGGTATTAAACCGATCACGATGGCAACCGATCTGCTCAAGCCTGGCGGTTATCTGCGCATGGCAAAAAGCACCCGTATGCTGGAGGAGGTAGCAGACTGGGGCCGTCGCCATATTGACGTCGCTGCGCTGGACCAACTTGCAAAGCGGGCGCTGAACGCCGACTGGGCGCAGAAAGAGTGGAAAAGTAAGGATGAAATCGATACCGGCGAAGCGCTGCCGCTAACCGACTGCTACGTGGCGCCGTGCGTTACCGCCTGCGCCATTAAACAGGATATTCCCGAATACCTGCGTCTGGCGGGCGCCGGGCGCTACGCCGACGCGCTAAGCCTGATTTACGAACGCAACGCCCTGCCCTCCATTACCGGCCATATTTGCGACCACCAGTGCCAGTACAACTGTACCCGTCTGGACTACGACAGCGCGCTGAATATTCGGGCGATTAAAAAGATTGCCCGCGAAAAGGGCTGGGAAGAGTATCGCCGCCGCTGGCATCGTCCGGCAGGCTCAGGCGACCGCCACCCGGTCGCAGTAATTGGCGCAGGCCCGGCCGGGCTGGCCGCCGGTTACTTCCTGGCGCGTGCCGGACATCCGGTGACGCTGTTTGAACGGGAAGCTAACGCAGGCGGCGTAGTGCGCAATATCGTGCCGCGTTTTCGTATCCCGGCCGAACTGGTGCAGCAGGACATTGATTTTATTGCCGAGCACGGCGTGAAGTTTGTTTATAACTGCGATCCGGACCTGACCATAGACAGCCTGAAACAGCAGGGCTTTCACTATATCTGTATCGGCACGGGCGCAACAAAAAATAACGCGCTGCGTCTGGCGGGCGATAACGCCAACGTCTGGCGTTCATTTGAGTTCCTGCGCGCCTTTAACAGCAAAGCGCCGCCCGCCCTGCGCGGCGAAGTGGCGATTGTGGGCGCGGGCAACACCGCGATGGATTGCGCGCGCGCCGCGCTGCGCCTGCCGGAGGTCACCGGCGCCACCATCGTTTACCGCCGCGACCGCGACGCCATGCCCGCCTGGCCGGAGGAGATTGCCGAGGCCGAGCACGACGGCGTGCGCTTTATGACGCTGGTTAACCCGGAGCAGTATGATGCTGACGGTCAGTTGCACCTGCGGGTGATGCAGCTCGGCGAACCTGACGAAGGCGGCCGCCGCCGTCCCGTCGCTACACAGGAAATACGCAAAACCCACTTTGACGCGCTTATTACCGCAACCGGCGAAAACCCGGATGAACAGGCGCTGCGCCGCATCGGCTTGCCGGTTGGCGACAGCGGCGTGCCGACAGTGGATGCCAGAACGCTGGAAACCGAGCGCCCTAACGTCTTTCTGATTGGCGATGTACAAAGCGGCCCGGCCTCTATTGTGGGAGCTATCGGCGGCGCGCGTAAAGCCTGTGACGCCATACTTAAGCGTGAAAATAAACCCGCGCCTGCGCCATCCCGCGCACTGAATACCGATCCGCAAGAGGTTTATACCCGCAAAGGTATTATCGCCGTTCAGCAGGTTAACAGCGATGCGCCAGACGCTTTTGCGCGCCAGGAGGCCGAACGCTGCCTCTCCTGTAACTATATTTGCAGCAAGTGCGTGGATGTCTGCCCCAACCGCGCCAATGTCGCCCTTGCCGTACCGGGCTTTCGCAGCCGCCACCAGATCCTGCATCTGGACGCGCTGTGCAACGAGTGCGGCAACTGCGCTCAGTTCTGCCCGTGGCAGGGAAAACCCTATCACGACAAGGTAACCGTATTCAGCCTGGAGCAGGACTTCGAACGTAGCAACAACCCCGGCTTTCTGCTGAACGGTAAACAGATCCGTATCCGCCAGGACGGGCGCACCTGGCAACTGGCGCTTAACGGCGACGGCCAGATTGTAGACCTGCCGCAGGAGCTCACGGAAATGAACCAGATAATCAATTACACCCGGCAGCACCACGCTTACCTGCTGGGCGCCGTGGAGGAGTGAACATGCTGTTACTGAAAAACTGTACCGCCGTAGAGTTCGATCCGCCAAAAGTGACGTCTGGCGTTGATATCCTGATTGATGGTAACAAAATTGCAGAAGTGGGGCGCGATCTGGTTGGGAAGCATCCTTCCGCACAGGTGAAAAATATGGGCGGCAAACTGGTTATGCCCGGCATGGTTTGCGCGCATAACCACTTCTATTCAGGCCTGTCGCGCGGTGTGCTGGCGCCTATCGCGCCGTGCCCGGATTTCATCTCAACGCTGAAAAACCTCTGGTGGCGACTCGATCGCGCGCTGGATGAAGAGTCGCTCTACTACAGCGGGCTTATCTGTTCTCTGGAGGCGGTGCGCAACGGCTGTACTGCCGTTATCGACCACCACGCCTCGCCCGCGTTCATTAAAAACTCGCTAACGCTGCTACGTGAAGGGTTTATTACCGCAGGCCTGCGCGGTATGACCTGTTTTGAAACCACCGATCGCAACGATGGCGTGAAAGAGCTGGAAGCCGGCGTGGAAGAGAATATAAACTTCGCCAGGCTTATCGATAAGGAAAAAGAGGCTTCACCGGAAAGCTGGCTGGTGGAAGCGCACATCGGCGCACATGCGCCCTTCACCGTACCCGATGTTGGCCTGGAGCTGTTGCGTGACGCCGTACACAGCACCGGGCGCGGCCTGCATATACACGTGGCGGAAGACCGTTACGATGTCTCGCACAGCCGCGATAAGTACGGCATGGAACCGCTGGCGCGTCTTGACAAGTACAACCTGCTCAATGATAAGGCGTTGATTGCCCACGGGCTTTGGCTCTCAGCGCAGGATGTGGCGCTGTTAAACGAACGCAACGGTTTCCTGGTGCACAACGCCCGCTCTAACATGAATAACGCGGTGGGTTATAACCCTCACCTGCCCGAGCTTAAACACGTCGCTCTCGGTACTGACGGCATCGGCTCTGATATGTTCGAAGAGTTTAAATTCGCCTACTTTAAACACCGTGACGCAGGCGGCCCGCTCTGGCCGGGAGATTTTCTGAAGATGCTGGCCCAGGGCAACGCTCTGCTGGAACGTAACTTCCACGGCCTGCGCTTTGGCAAGCTGGAGCAGGGTTATACCGCTGATATTACCATCTGCGATTACGCCGCGCCCACGCCGCTGTGCGCGGAGAATCTTGGCGGCCATATCGCCTTTGGCATGAGCAGCGCTTCGGTGCATAGCGTCATCGTTGCCGGGCGGATGATTTATGAAAACCGAGAATTTGCCTTCGATACCTCGCGCTTTTACGCCGAAGCCAGTAAAGCCGCCGAAAGAATGTGGCGCAAAATGGCCGAGCTATAAGTAACGCATTGTAACTTCTTTTCTGTTTTCTTATCTGTACTTGCCGGCACTTGCGCCGGCTTTTTTATTGCCCCTTCTCAGCCTGCAAAACAGCCGTGTCATCCCGCAACTTTTTTCTCATTCTGATAACCCGGGATGATAAACCCCGGCTCCCTTTGAGGTTGCCCAATTGCCCGACCCGCATTTCATTTTCATTTGCGTGATGTTTTTCACATTTTACAGCTACTACCCGCGCCTTTTAGCCAATCTGGCACTGCTTGAGCATTAACACCCGGGCGTCACAGGATGATTGCAACGCATCAAGGGAGGCATAACGCCTTCGAATCGTAGCCCGCAGGCGTCGTAACCCTAAGAAGCCATACGGGCCGTACAGGAGAGAAACGTGAAATGAAAGAGTCTGTTCTGAATCGACCAAAAGACCTGAGCTCGACCTGCCCTGTTGATGAAATCCTGCCTGCGGGGCAAATGATCCTTTATGGGTTGCAACATGTATTGGTGATGTATGCCGGAGCCGTGGCCGTGCCGCTGGTCATCGGTACGGCGGTCGGGCTGCCGGTAGAGCAGGTTATCCTGCTCATCAGTACCGATCTGTTTATCTGCGGCGCCGCCACGATCGTTCAGGCGCTCGGTATCGGCAAGTGGATCGGCTGTCGTCTGCCGGTGATTCAGGGATGTACTTTCGCCGCGCTGGTGCCGATGGTGCTAATTGGTAAAGAGTACGGTCTCGGCGGGATCTCGGGCGCCGTGATTATCGCCGGACTGTTCACGCTACTGTGCGCGCCGTGGATCAGCCGTGCGGTGCATCTGTTTCCCAGGGTCGTCATGGGCGGCATCGTGACGCTCATTGGATTGTCAATCATGCCCGTGGCTGGAGGATGGATCGGCGGCGGCAGTACTGATATGGAAGGCTTTGGCAATATCACCGCGCTACTAATGGCTTTTTTAACGCTGGTGATAATCCTGAATATCTACACCTTTGCCGCCGGCCTGATAAAAAACATCGCAGTGTTAATTGGGCTCATTGTCGGCACCATTATCTGGGGCTTTTTTAATCCGCTTGATTTTCATCTGGTAAATGAAACGCCGTGGATTAACTTCCCGCAACCGCTGCGCTTTGCCCGGCCAGAGTTCCATCTGCTGCCTATTATTATGCTATCGATGGTAATGATTGTGGTTATGGTGGAGACGATGTCGTCGATGATGGCAACCAGCGATATCGTCGGCAAAAAGGCCGATCAGCAAATGTTGCGCGGCGGGCTAACCGCCTGCGGCCTTGCCACCACGATAGGTGGTCTGTTCAATCTCTTCCCCTACTCCGCCTTCGCCCAGAATGTGGGCCTGATTGGCCTGACCGGCGTGCGCAGCCGCTTTGTAGTGGCGGTATCCGGCTGCATCCTGATGCTAATGGGCATGTTTGCTAAAATGGCCGCGCTGGTGGTGATGATCCCTAAACCCATTCTCGGCGGCGCGGGCGTGGTTATGTTCGGCATGGTGGCAGTATCAGGTATTCGCACGCTCGGCAGCGTAAACTACCGTAACAACAACAACGGAATGGTGGTGGCGCTAACGCTCGGTATCGGGCTGATGCCAGTGCTGGTGCCGGATCTGTTCAGTAAAATGCCGGAGTTAGCGCGCATGTTCCTGCACAGCGGCATTACCATCGGCACGGTAACGGCAATTGTCGCTAATCTGACGTTAAACGGCATTGAACGCCCGGCTAAAAACGCCGTCAGTGAAACCGTCGCGCCCGATCCGCGTCCTTCGCCCACCGCAGCCCGGCTTATGGCGGTAAGAACGGTGCGAATGTGGCTGCTGTTGCGCAAAGTGGAACGCGAAGAAGCACAGCGGGGAGGACACTGATGAAAGCCTGGATGCTGCGCCTCGGCGCCGGGTTGGCGCTGGCAGGTATTATCGCATTGCCTGCTATCGCCGATGCCGTCGCGCTGGGTATTGAAAGCCGGTTTAGCTGGCAGGCCTATTTTTTATAAGCCCGTTACGATAATAGCGCAATGAACAGCCGCGTTTTGTATGCCTGACCGGCACCGTTTACCAGTATGAAGTACGTTGAGTCGTTTCGGGCGCAATTGTGTCTCTGCCCCGGTTTTCAGGCCGCCGGCAACAGCGGCCTGCTTGTTTTATTCAACCAGCCAAGCCCGCAGCGCCGCACGCTGTTTATCGTCCACGCCCAGCGCCACACGCAGGTATGCATCGGCGCCGCCGTAAAGGGAATCCATCGCCGCGAAGGCGGTACATAAGTATTTTTCCTGCACCTCCAGCAGCACCAGAATCTCGGCTGCGGTCTTATCCGGCGCCTGCGCCTGAAACTGCGCCAGCAAGCGCTGGTTTTCGTGGACGCGATAGCGATTACTGAGAAGATAATCTTCCATAATCAGCCCGCGTTCCGCGCCCAGCGCTAACAACACCAGCGCCGTCGCAAAGCCGGTTCTGTCTTTACCTGCCGTACAGTGAAAATACACAGCCTCATGCTGCGGCATCGCCAACAGTTCATCAAACCAGCGCCGCCAAACCGCATTGCAGGAAGGCTGTGCGACAAAGGCATGGTAGATATCGTTTAACATTTGTGCCGGGGAGTGTTGCCCCATGCGCGCGACCATCTCCTGCACACTGGCGTTATGCTCTTTCAGGACGGCTTTCAACACATCAAGCTGGCGCATTTGCGCGCCTTCCGGGCGACGGTCAGGATGTGCGTTGCATTCGCTATCCGTACGCAGGTCTATTACTTTTCTGACCGGATACTGCGCCAGTTGGCACTGCCCTTGCGGCGTCAGCGCGCTGAGATCCGCGCCGCGTATGAGCCTGCCGGGAATGATATGCCCACCCTGTACCCGATAGCCGCCTAAATCGCGGGCGTTGCATACGCCTGCGATACTGAGCGGATTCGGCGTTAAAAACGTCCCCATGTTTGCTCCTTGCGCTGTGCGCCAGCCTGAATATTTATCTTTTCCCCAACATAATGCCTGAGGCAGGCCTTGATTGCATGGCATAAAAACTGCATAAATTTAACCATAACAGCAACAAGCACGGAGCAATGCACCATGAAAAAGGTCATCACCGTCTGTCCCTACTGCGCCTCTGGCTGCAAGCTAAACCTACTGGTCGAAGATAACCGCGTTGTAGGCGCGCAGGCCGCACAGGGTAAAAATAATCAAGGTACCCTGTGTTTAAAAGGCCATTACGGCTGGGATTTTCTCAATGATACGCAAATCCTGACGCCGCGCCTGAAAAGCCCCATGATTCGCCGCAGCCGCGGCGGCAAACTGGAATCCGTAAGCTGGGACGAAGCGCTCGATTATGTCGCGCAAAAGCTGACGGCAATAAAAACGCAGTACGGCCCGGATGCCATCATGACGACCGGCTCATCGCGCGGCCCGGGCAACGAAACCAACTACCTGATGCAGAAATTCGCCCGCGCCGTTGTGGGCACCAATAACGTCGACTGCTGCGCTCGCGTCTGACACGGCCCCTCGGTTGCAGGTCTGCACCAGTCGGTCGGCAATGGCGCAATGAGTAATTCGGTCGTCGAAATTGAGGACACCGATTTACTGCTGATTTTTGGCTATAACCCGGCGGATTCACACCCGATTGTCGCCAATCGCGTTATCCGCGCAAAACAAAAAGGGGCAACGATTATTGTCTGCGACCCGCGACGCATTGAAACCGCGCGTATCGCCGATATACATATCCAGCTTAATAACGGTTCTAATATCGCGCTGCTGAACGCCTTCGCCCACGTGATTATTCACGAAGGACTCGCCAACCGCGCCTTTATCGCCGGGCGTACCGAAGGTTTCGACGAATACTGCAAAATTGTCGAAGGCTACACGCCTCAGTCCGTTGAAGCGATTACCGGCGTGGCGGCAGCGGATATCCGCAGGGCTGCGCGCTTATACGCAACGGCAAAAACCGCGACTATTCTGTGGGGTATGGGCGTAACCCAGTTCTATCAGGGTGTGGAAACCGTGCGGGCGCTGACCAGCCTGGCGCTACTGACCGGACACATCGGAAAACCGAACACGGGCGTTAACCCGGTACGCGGTCAGAATAATGTGCAGGGCGCGTGTGATATGGGCGCGCTGCCGGATACCTACCCGGGCTATCAATCTGTGACGGTAGCGGCGCATCGCGAGAAGTTCGCAAAAGCCTGGGGCGTGGCGCAATTACCGGAAAAACCGGGCTATCGTATCAGCGAGCTGCCGCACCGCGTGGCCCACGGAGAAGTACGGGCGGCTTACATTATGGGGGAAGATCCCATGCAGACGGACGCAGAGCTGTCATCCGTTCGCGAAGCGATGGACGGCCTTGAGCTGCTGGTGGTGCAGGATATCTTTATGACTAAAACCGCAGCCGTAGCGGATGTCGTGCTGCCTTCCACCAGTTGGGGCGAACATGAAGGGGTGTACACCGCCGCCGATCGCGGGTTCCAGCGTTTCTACAAGGCCATCGAGCCGCAATGGGAGCTAAAAACTGACTGGCAGATAATCAGTGAAATCGCCACGCGTATGGGTTATCCGATGAACTATGCCTGCACGCAGGAGATCTGGGATGAAATGCGGCGCCTCTGCCCGAATTTCTTCGGCGCCACTTACGAAAAGATTGGCGAAATGGGCTATATCCAGTGGCCGTGCCGCGATGAATCGCCAGCGGACCAGGGCACACAGTGGCTTTATGCCGAGCGGTTCGATCGCGCCAACGGCCTGGGGCAGTTTTTCACCTGCGACTGGGTGGCGCCGCAGGATAAGCTCAGCGAGGAGTACCCGATGGTGCTCTCCACCGTGCGCGAAGTAGGCCACTACTCCTGCCGCTCGATGACCGGCAACTGCGCGGCGCTGGCGGCGCTTGCCGACGAACCCGGCTATGCGCAAATTAACACTGAGGACGCCGCACGCCTTGGCATCGAAGATGAAGCGCTGGTGTGGATAACCTCACGCAAGGGTCGGGTAATTACGCGCGCGCAGGTCAGCGATCGCCCGAATAAAGGCGCGGTGTACATGACTTATCAGTGGTGGATTGGGGCCTGTAATGAGCTGGTTAATGAAAACCTCAGCCCGATTACTAAAACGCCGGAGTACAAGTACAGCGCCGTGCGCGTGGAACCTATTGCCGACCAACAGGCGGCAGAGCAGTATGTTATTCACACCTACGAGCAACTTAAAGAGCGCCTGCGCGCCAGCGCGGCGGGATAAAAATAAAAAACCCCTCGGCCTTACGGCTGAGGGGCAATAAATTCCGACGTTAAATCTACTCAGTCCTGCGCGGTTTTATCGAATTTGCCGAGCATTTCCCGCTCGTATTCACGCGCTTTTTTGGTGTCAAACTGCCTTTCCCACTTGGCGATAACCAGTACAGCCAGCGCATTCCCCACCACATTGAGCGCGGTACGCGCCATATCGAGAATACGGTCAACGCCTGCAATAAACGCCAGGCCTTCCAGTGGAATGCCGACGCTGCCAAGCGTCGCCAGCAGCACAACAAACGATACGCCGGGTACGCCCGCGATGCCCTTGGAGGTCACCATCAGCGTCAGTACCAGTATAATTTCCTGACCAAGCGACAGTTCAATGCCGTAAAGCTGGGCGATAAAAATAGCCGCGATGCTTTGATACAAAGTAGAACCATCAAGGTTGAACGAGTAGCCGGTCGGAACCACGAAACTGGTAATAGACGACGGCGCGCCGTAGGCTTCCATTTTCTCAATAATACGCGGCAGGACGCTCTCTGAGCTGGCGGTGGAATAGGCCAGGATCAGTTCATCTTTCAGAATACGGATTAACGTCCAGATGCTCAGTTTACACGCGCGCGCCACGACACCCAGCACCACCAGCGCAAAGAACAGCACGGCCACATATACCAGGATAACCAGTTTGGCGAGCGGCCACAGCGAAGCGAAACCAAAGTTCGCAACGGTCACGGAAATCAGCGCGAACACCCCAATCGGCGCATAACGCATCACCATGTGCGTCACTTTAAACATGGTTTCCGAAATGCTGCGAAACACGGTAACCAGCGGCTCGCGGTGCGTGGACGGCAGCGACGAAAGCCCCAGCCCAAACAGCACCGAGAAGAAGATAATCGGCAGCATATCGCCTTTCGCCATTGAGGCGAAAACGTTTGTCGGCACCAGCGACAAAATCGTCCCCATCAGGCCGTGGGCGTGGCTCGCCACTTCTTCAGTAGTGTGCTGGTATTTAGAAATATCCACCTGCGCAAGCTGCGACATATCAATACCGCTGCCTGGCTGAAAGACATTCGCAAGCGTAATGCCAAGAATAATGGCGACAGTCGTGATAACTTCAAAATAGATAATGGTCTTAGCGCCAATACGGCCCAACTGTTTGGCATCGCCCACGCCAGCGATCCCCACCACCAGCGTTGAAATGACAATGGGCACCACAATCATTTTAATGAGGTGAATAAAAATATCACCAGCCGGCGACAGCAGGTTTTCTACCAGCCAACTGCGGGTATCCGGCTGATAATGGAGATAGCTTCCAAGAAGGATGCCTAACACAAGCGCCAGCAAAATTTGCCATGCAAGGCTAATCTTTTGTTTCTTCATACTATTTCTGTATCCTGAATTCAGGCGACACTCTCAACCCTGTCTACGAGAATGCCGCGAACTGGAAGGGTAAAGCAAACGTCGGGTGATGTTATGGATTATTTTTACGCCCTGATCAGTATCATTTGCACCGCACCGAGCGCAACCCTTGAAAATTGAAGTCATTCACAGAATTAATTCTGTTATCGATATTTTTTGCAGTTCCCTCCACGTAACCCACTGTTAAAAAATGAATTTATACTTCATGTTTTTAAATAATTACGCCTCAAAACTTTTTCTCTCCGACGAATCGTTTGCTTATTTTTTATACAAACTTTAATGCGTGATCTATCGCGCAAATAGTAAACAAAATGCTCGCCATGCGTTTGGTTAACCTTTATTTGACATAATATTAACATTCCACAGGAGAAAAAAAGCCATGAGCCAAATACATAAACATCCCATTCCTGCCAATATTGCAGAACATTGTCTGATTACCCCTGAGCAATACAGTGCGAAGTATCAACAGTCCATCAGCGACCCGGATACATTCTGGGGCGAAGAGGGGAAAATTCTCGACTGGATCAGGCCGTATACGACGGTAAAAAACACCTCATTCGCACCAGGCAACGTTTCCATCAAATGGTATGAAGACGGTACGCTAAATCTTGCCGCCAACTGTCTTGACCGCCACCTGAGCGCGCGCGGCGACCAGGCTGCGATCATTTGGGAAGGCGACGACGCCAGCCAGAGCAAAACCATCACCTACCGCCAGCTACATCAGGACGTCTGCCGCTTTGCCAACGTGCTGCTGGATTTGGGTATCCGCAAAGGCGATGTGGTCGCAATTTACATGCCTATGGTGCCGGAAGCGGCGGTAGCGATGCTGGCCTGCGCACGTATTGGCGCTATCCATTCTGTTATTTTTGGCGGCTTTTCACCAGAAGCGGTAGCAGGCCGCATCATAGATTCCAGCGCTCGCCTGGTAATTACCGCCGACGAAGGCGTGCGCGCCGGGCGCAGCATTCCTCTTAAGAAAAACGTTGATGACGCGCTAAAAAACCCGAATATCACTACGGTTAACCATGTCATCACGCTCAAACGCACCGCAGGCCAGATTGACTGGCAGGAAGGACGCGATCTGTGGTGGCACGACCTGACGGAAAATGCCGATAGCGCACATCAGCCAGTGGAAATGAACGCCGAAGATCCGTTGTTTATTCTCTACACCTCCGGCTCCACCGGCAAACCCAAAGGCGTGTTGCATACGACCGGCGGTTATCTGGTCTATGCGGCCACAACGTTTAAATATGTGTTCGACTACCATCCGGGCGATATCTACTGGTGCACTGCCGATGTAGGCTGGGTGACCGGCCACAGCTACCTGCTTTACGGGCCGCTGGCCTGCGGCGCCACAACGCTCATGTTCGAAGGCGTACCGAACTGGCCGCAGCCAAACCGTATGGCGCAGGTCGTGGATAAACACAAGGTCAATATTCTCTACACCGCCCCTACCGCCATTCGCGCGCTCATGGCCGAAGGCGACAAAGCCATTGAAGGCACCAGTCGCGCATCGCTGCGTATCCTCGGCTCCGTCGGCGAACCCATCAATCCCGAAGCCTGGGAATGGTTCTGGAAAAAAATTGGCAACGAGAAGTGTCCGGTCATGGATACCTGGTGGCAGACCGAAACCGGCGGCTTCATGATTACGCCAATGCCGGGCGCCACCGAACTGAAAGCGGGGTCCGCCACGCGGCCATTCTTCGGCGTGCAGCCCGCTCTGGTGGATAATGAAGGCCGCCCGCAGGAAGGCGCAGCCGAAGGCAACCTGGTTATCATTGACGCCTGGCCCGGCCAGGCGCGCACGCTGTTTGGCGACCATGAACGCTTTGAGCAGACCTACTTTTCTACCTTCAAAAACTGTTACTTTAGCGGCGACGGCGCGCGCCGTGATGAAGAGGGTTACTACTGGATAACCGGGCGCGTGGACGATGTGCTTAACGTTTCCGGCCACCGCCTCGGCACCGCTGAAATAGAATCCGCGCTGGTGTCGCACCCAAAAATCGCAGAGGCGGCGGTAGTGGGGATCCCACACAACATTAAAGGGCAGGCGATTTACGCCTACGTAACGCTCAACCACGGCGAAGAGCCCACGCCGAATCTGTATGCCGAAGTCCGCAACTGGGTGCGTAAAGAGATTGGCCCGCTGGCGACGCCGGATGTGCTGCACTGGACTGATTCGCTGCCGAAAACCCGCTCAGGTAAGATAATGCGCCGCATTTTGCGCAAAATCGCCGCCGGCGATACCAGCAACCTGGGCGATACCTCTACCCTCGCCGATCCCGGCGTGGTGGAAAAACTGCTCGAAGAAAAACAGGGCATTACCCTACCGTCCTGATTCGTGCAGCCGCAACGGCAGGTGAAAGCCCGCCGCCCGTTCGTCGCAAGGAAGAATCTGTATGGCGCGTCAACGCGCCAGTCAATAAACCGGCTCGCCCCGGCAAAAGGGGCGACGAGCGCACAGTGGCCATCCCTCCCGTACGCTCAACACAATAATGACCTCTGGAGACTCTGTGATGAATGACCTCACTTGTCAGCGAATAGCAGGAAGTGCGCATTTCACCGAGCTGGTGGAAAAACGTCAGCGTTTCGCCGCGGTATTATCTCTGATTATGCTGGTAATTTACGTTGGCTTTATTTTACTTATCGCCTTTGCGCCTGCCTGGCTTGGCGCGCCGCTTCATGCCCACACCAGCGTCACGCGCGGCATCCCTATCGGCATAGGCGTTATCGTTATCTCTTTCCTGCTAACCGGGCTTTACGTCTGGCGCGCCAACGGCCAGTTCGATCGCCTGACGAAAGTTGTGCTTGAGGAGGTAAAAACGCCATGAAACGCCTCCTTGTATTTATACTGCTGACCGCGCCCGGCACGCTAATGGCGGCCGATGCCATTACCGGCTCGGTGCAGCGCCAGCCGACCAACTGGCAGGCCATTATTATGTTTGTGGTGTTTGTGGCAATGACGCTTGGCATTACATGGTGGGCCTCGCAGCGCACCCGCTCACGCAGCGATTACTACACCGCAGGCGGCAATATTACCGGTCTGCAAAACGGGTTAGCGATTGCCGGTGATTTTATGTCAGCGGCCTCCTTTCTGGGTATCTCAGCGCTGGTCTATACCTCCGGCTACGACGGCCTTATCTATTCGCTTGGTTTCCTGGTCGGCTGGCCGATTATTCTGTTTCTGATTGCCGAACGGCTGCGCAATCTTGGGCGTTACACTTTTGCCGATGTCGCCTCGTACCGCCTGAAGCAAGGGCCGATTCGCGTGCTTTCCGCCTGCGGCTCGCTGGTTGTGGTCGCGCTCTACCTCATCGCCCAGATGGTGGGCGCAGGCAAACTGATTCAGCTACTTTTTGGTCTGAATTACCACATTGCCGTGGTGCTGGTCGGCGTGCTGATGGTGATGTATGTACTTTTTGGCGGCATGCTCGCTACCACCTGGGTGCAAATTATCAAAGCGGTGCTGCTGCTTTTCGGCGCCAGCTTTATGGCTTTCATGGTAATGCGCCACGTTGGTTTTAGTTTTAATAATCTGTTCTCCGAGGCAATGGCCGCACACCCGAACGGCGAGGCGATTATGCGCCCCGGCGGGCTGGTGAAAGATCCTATTTCCGCGCTGTCGCTAGGCCTGGGGCTAATGTTCGGCACCGCAGGCCTGCCGCATATCCTGATGCGTTTTTTCACCGTGAGCGACGCCCGCGAGGCGCGCAAAAGTGTGTTCTATGCCACCGGTTTTATGGGTTATTTCTATATTCTGACCTTTATCATCGGTTTTGGCGCCATTATGCTGGTAGGCGCAAATCCAGCGTTTAAGGATGCGGCGGGCGCGCTAATCGGCGGTAATAACATGGCCGCCGTACATTTGGCTAACGCCGTAGGCGGCAATATGTTCCTGGGCTTTATTTCTGCGGTGGCCTTCGCCACGATCCTGGCCGTGGTCGCCGGTCTGACGCTGGCGGGCGCCTCGGCGGTATCGCACGATCTCTACGCGAATGTCTTTCGCAAGGGCGCTACCGATCGCCAGGAACTGCGGGTGTCGAAGCTAACCGTACTGGTGCTGGGCGTGGTAGCAATTGTGCTGGGGATTGCGTTTGAGAACCAGAATATCGCCTTTATGGTCGGGCTGGCGTTCTCAATTGCCGCAAGCTGTAATTTCCCGATTATTCTGCTGTCGATGTACTGGTCGAAGCTAACCACCCGCGGCGCAATGATTGGCGGCTGGCTGGGGCTGTTGACGGCGGTAGTGTTGATGATCCTCGGCCCAACGATTTGGGTGCAAATCCTCGGCCACGCTACGCCAATATTCCCTTATGAATATCCGGCGCTGTTTTCAATTCTGGTCGCCTTTGTCGGCATCTGGCTATTTTCGACGACCGACAACAGCGCAGAAGGCGCGCGCGAACGCGATCTGTTCCGCGCCCAGTTTATCCGCTCGCAAACGGGTTTAGGTATAGAGCAGGGAAACGCGCACTAGCGCGCCGTTGAATTGACTTCCTGTGTAAGCCTGCCGCGCTGAATCAGCGCGGTAGTGTTTTTATCTGTATTAGCGCCGTAGGCGGGCCGGAGCGGTTACGCCTTTTGGCTTGCTTGCCGTCGTTTTTGCACCAAACAGCCGGTATCCGATACGTATTTTTCAGCAAATAGCGCGCCCGGATACCGCGATAAAATAAAAATGCATTAAAATCAATGCAACAACAGAAATCAGGAATGGCTATGGATATCCGCACGTTGCGCTATTTTGTCGAAGTCGTGCACCAGCAGAGCTTTACCCGCGCGGCGGAGAAAATGTTTGTTACCCAGCCCACGATTAGCAAGATGCTGCGCAATCTGGAAGATGAGCTGGGCAGTACGCTTCTGATTCGTGAAGGGCGCAGGCTGCTGTTGACCGATACAGGCCGCGCGGTTTACGAACACGGGATAACCATTCTCGACGAGTTCAGGCAGTTAAAAGCCGAGCTTATTGATATTAACCATCTCAATAAGGGCATCCTGCGGCTCGGTATTCCGCCTATGGTGGGTATGATGGTGGCCAGGCCCATTAGCGCCTATCATCAACAGTATCCCGGCGTGGAGCTGAAAATCGCCGAATCTGGCGGCCTGGCGGCACAGCAGGCGGTGATGAACGGCGAGCTGGATCTGGCGATGACCGCGCTGCCAGTGGAAGATGAGCCAAGGCTTGCCACACAGCAACTGTTCAGCCACCCGCTATGCGTACTGACGCCGCGCAGCGAACCGTGGCTTAGCCGCCAGCGCATAGACCCTGTCGAACTGGGCGAATACCCGCTGGTTATTCACAACGAAGACTTTGCGCTCAACCGCCAGCTAATGCACCTGTTTGAGGCCTGTAATGTCACTCCACGCATTGCGGTGCGCAGCGGCCAGTGGGATTTTCTGGCGGCAATGGTGCAGACCGGCGTCGGCATCGCGGTTCTGCCAGAACCTGTCTGCCAGCGGCTGGATGAAAAAACGCTAATGTGGCTGCCGCTAAACAGCCCGCTACAGTGGCAGATGGGGATGATATGGCGTGAGGAAAATTATCTCTCTAACAGCGCCCGCGCGTGGATTGAATGCTGCAAGCAGTACTGGGGCGCATAAACTACCGGTAAGCGCCAAAAAGCGTAAAACGGCACGGCGTATCCGCTATCTGTATTTACCTATACCATTCAGCCGCAATGCCGGTCAGTTAAGCCTGTTTGTGAATAATGACGCCTGTTAATGCAAAAATACCATGATATATCGGGGGCCTCGTTCCTTTTATTTGCTCAGCCTCATTGCCTGCTTTTAACGTGTACAGGCTTACGGCGCGATGGGGGATGTCCGCTAACGCAGGCGGAGACAAGGGCAGAGGCGAAACGGGACAGGAAGCGGGCCGGACGCAGGCGAATGGCCGGGAGGTGAGCGCAGCGCGACGCAATAACGACTTTGCGCTACTGCGCCCAGCTAACCTTAAGCGGCCGGCATTACGGTCTTCAGCCGGCCATTTTACTCAAAGCATAGCGCTTATTCTTTTTCGATCAGTAATGCTTCCATCAAATCGAGATCGTAGAGCATTTTAGTCAACGTCTCATTACTGATTTTCTGCGTCGCGCGCAGATGATAAAGCTCCGCGCGTTCAGAGCGTAGCGCCGTCAGACGGAAGCGGCGTTCCAGGCTCTCTTCCTGCTCCGTGTTTTCCACATCGTTACGCCCGTCTGCCCGGCGACGCAGATTACCGATAACACGCGAACTCACTTCTTTAAGCAGCTCGTTATCAATATTTTCTTCTGTATCGCTCGCCAGCCTTTCTTCCATTTTTTGGATAGCGACAATCGCCACTTCAGCCATGACCGACTTCGCCATACGCTCTTCTCTATGCGATTGCGTTTTATCCGCCACGTCAAGATGGCGCAGCAGAATCGGCAGCATGATAACGCCGACAAACAATGAGAACAAAATGACGCCTGCCGCAAGGAATACCAGTTCGTAACGCGCCGGGAAGACCTCGCCGCTCGGCAACAGCAGAGGAATGGAGAGCACGCCGGCAAGCGTAATCGCGCCACGCACGCCAGCAAAAGTGGCGATAAGCACTTCACGCATGCTCCAGGCGCCAAATTCCATTGGCTTCTTCTTCAAAAGGCGCTTGCTGAAACTCTTCATGCCCCATAACCAAAGGAAGCGCACCAGCATCAGCGCAAAATAAATCAGCACGATATCTAAAAACAGCATCCAGGTTTCAACATTCGGATCTGCCTCGGCGGCCACCAGCGAGGTTTCCAGGATGCCCGGCAGTTGCAGACCCAGCATCAGGAACACCATGCCGTTAAAAACAAACTCCAGCATCGCCCACACGCTATTGGCTCGCAGGCGCATTGCCAGCGGCGCGGTACGCATCACGCCGGAACGCGTAATCGTCATCCCCGCCGCCACCGCAGCCAGGATACCGGATACGCCGATATGTTCCGCAATCAGGTATGACGCAAACGGCAGCAGAAACAGCAGCACAATCTGGGTTGCAGGCTCATCGCCGCTCCAGCGGCTCATCAACCTTAGCGACCGGCCATAAAGCCAGCTCACGGCAAAGCCTGCCAGCAGCCCGCCGATAGCCACTTTCATGAACTCCACCGAAGCGCCGCCGACGGTAAAAATCATCGTCCCCATCGCCACGGCTACGGCAAATTTCAACGATACCAGACCGGAGGCGTCGTTCATCAGCGCTTCGCCCTGAAGAATGCCCATGATTCTTTTCGGTATACGGCCTTCACCGACAATACCGGAGAGCGCCACCGCATCAGTCGGCGACAGCACTGCGGCCAGCGCAAAGGCTGGAATGAGCGGAATGCCGGGCACCATCCAGTAAATCAAAAAGCCAATGCCCACAACGGTAATAATCACCAGCGCCAGCGCCAGGCCAATAATCTCGCGCCCGTGTTGAATAAACTCATGCGTCGGCGTCTTCCAGCCATCGGCAAAAAGCAGCGGCGGGATAAATAACACCAGAAACAGTTCCGGATCAAAATCTACATGTAAACCAAACGTCGGCCACGCCAACAGCGCCCCGATAGCGATTTGCATTAGCGGTAGCGGGATCTGGAAGGGCAGAATTCGGGTAATAACCCCTGAAAGAGAGACCATTAAGGTCAAAATCAAAATGGTAAAAAAGATTTCCATGCTGTCCTTGTCACGTTTTTCTACTAAACAATGAAGACCACGCCACTATAGAACAACTTTTTTGAACGAAAAGAAACAGAAACAGAATTAAAAGGCACGAAAAGGGGAAGAGGGTTCAGGCGGGCCTTACGGCCCGCCCGCATGGTCAGATGGCCCAGCCGCCTGCGTAAAACGCAACCAGCGCGACAGCAATAATAACCGTCCCCACGTTAAGTTTGCGCCATTCGCCGGCCATGACACGCCCGACTACCAGTACAGCAAAGCCGATCATAATGCCGGTGACGATATTGCAGGTAAACACAATAAATACGGCGGTAATCAGCCCTGACATTGCATCCACAAAATCGTCGAAGTTAATTTTCGCTACATTGCTCAGCATCAACAGGCCGACATACATGAGCGCCGGCGCGGTCGCGTAGGCCGGAACCAGATAAGATAGCGGCGAAAGAAACAGAAGCAATAAGAACAGCCCCCCCACCACAATAGCAGTAAGGCCGGTTTTGCCGCCCGCTGCGGTTCCTGCCGCTGATTCGATATAGACCGCCGCAGGAGAAGCGCCCACCAGGCTTGAAAAAATGCTGCTCATAGAGTCGGTAGTCAGCGCTTTACCGCCGTCAATAATCTGCCCGTCTTTATTCAGTAAATTTGCCTGACTTGCTACAGCGCGGATAGTGCCGGTCGCGTCAAATATCGCGGTCATAACCAACGCCAGCACGCTCGGCAACACAACCGGGTTCAGCGCCCCCATAATATCAAGGCTGCCGATCAACGAATTGCCGTGTTCATCGTTCAGAGACGGCATAGCAAAAAAACCGCTGAAATGCACGCCCGGATCGTAAATCAGGCCAATAATCGAGATGCCGATAATAGTCAACAGTATGCCGCCGGGCACTTTACGTTTTTCCAGACCAATAATGGCCGCCAGGCCCAACAGCGACATTAGCACCGGGAAACTGGTGAAGCGGCCCAGCGTTACCGGCAGGCCATCGAGAGGGTTTTTCACCACAAGGCCCACGCCGTTAGCGGCGATAATCAGCAGAAACAAACCGATGCCGATACCCGTACCCTGCGCCACGCCCATCGGCAGATTGCGCAAAATCCAGCTACGAATGCCGGTAGCGGAGATAACCGTAAATAGCACGCCCATCAGGAACACCGCGCCCAGCGCTACCGGCACGCTGATATGCTGACCCAGCACCAGGCTGAAAGCCGTAAAAGCCGTTAATGAGATAGCGCAGCCTATCGCCAGCGGCAGATTCGCCCACAGCCCCATAACAATTGAGCCAAGGCCAGCTACCAGGCAGGTCGCGACGAAAACCGCAGCGGGCGGGAAACCTGCTTTGCCAAGCATGCCCGGCACCACGATAACGGAATACACCATCGCCAGAAAGGTTGTCACCCCGGCCAGCACTTCTTTACGCACGGAGCTGCCGCGCGCAGAAATTTTGAACCAGGCGTCAAGCTTGCCGCCTGCGTGCTGAGAAGAAGTAGACATAGTGAGTAATCCCCTGAAAATTTTGGACAGGTTGTCGTTTATGGCGGAAATTCGCCGTGGCCGCTGTTTTCGTTTACGCATTAAAAAACAGTAACGCAAACGTTTAACTCTGTATGTACAGCGCGACCGTTAATTTAAGGCAAACGATTATCCGGCCTTCTCCGGGGGGTTTTCAACATAACTTTATCGATCCGGGGTTAAAAAACGCCTGTCCGTATATTTTATCAACACCCGCTGCGCAATCGTTACCGCTGCTGCGCAAAGAGTTAACAATAGTGAGCGTTTTCAGGCCTGGACAGGGATATCAAACGGCCCGCCCTGCTGTATTGCGCGCTGGCAGGCTGGACGCAGTTGTATACGCCGCCACCAGCCCCGAACGTGCGCCAGTTCATTATGCCCACCGCGCGCCAGCAACGCGGCGATGGTATAGCTCATCTGAATATCGGCAATACTGAAATCGCAACCGGCAAAGTACGGGTTCGTCGACAGATGGTTATTGATAAACATAGCGTGCGTCTTCAGTTGCCCATTGAGCCAGCCGCGCCGCACGCCCGCGCCCAGGGCCCGGCCAACGGGGCGCAGCAGCCACGGCGCCGGCGCGCGACCAAGCCGTGTGAGCGCCAGCGCAATTAACAGCGGCGGCATGAGCGAGCCTTCGGCATAATGCAACCAGAAGCGGCACGCCTGGCGTTCGTCCCCGGCAGCGGGGCGCAGCCGCCCGTCAACGTCATATGTTTCCTGAAGATATTCCAGGATTGCTCCCGATTCAGCCATAACCTGGCCGTTATCTTCCAGCACAGGCGCTTTGCCCAGTGGATGAACGCGCTTAAGGGAAGCCGGCGCCAGCAGGCTTTTCTGGCGCGTGTAGCGCACTATCCGGTAAGGCACGTGCAGTTCTTCCAGCATCCAGAGAATACGGCTGGAGCGAGAATGATCTAAATGGTGGACGGTTAGCACTGGCATCTCCCGGCAGTTTCTGTGTATCAACTATAGAAACGCCTGGCGCTTCTGGCGAACAATACGCTCAGGGCTCTTCCGGCTCCCCCAGCAACCTTGCGCCGGTTCCCTGTTCACCCAACCGATCGTTAGGGTTGCGCAACGGGCAATCGCTGCGTGAAAGGCAGCCACAACCAATACAGCCGTCAAGCTCATCACGCAGGGCCGTCAGGGTGTTGATGCGTCTATCCAGCTCTTCACGCCAGCGCAGCGATAACTGCTTCCACGCTTTCGCGCTCAGCGAGTGCCCCTCAGGCAGCACGCTGAACGCTTCTTTGATGGTGGCCAGCGGAATGCCAATACGCTGGGCTATTTTGATAATAGCGACATAACGCAGCACGTCACGCGTGTACTGTCGCTGATTACCGGCGTTACGGCGGCTCTTGATAAGCCCTTTGCTTTCATAGAAATGTAAAGCCGATACCGCCACACCACTGCGCTTTGCAACCTCGCCCGGTGAAAGCAGCGCTTTTAACCGCGATGATTTCTTTTCCAAAATAAGCTTTACCTCAAGTTAGGTTGAGGAATTATACTTCAGCTCAGCCAGAACTTCGAATTAAAATCAGAGAGGATAACCATGGCACATCAAGAGATTATTGACACTCTGACGCAATGGATTGATGAGCATATCGATCAGCCGCTCAATATTGACGTCGTGGCGCAAAAAGCCGGGTATTCCAAGTGGTATCTACAGCGGATGTTCCGCTCAGTGAAGCATCAAACGCTGGGCGACTACATTCGCCAGCGCCGCCTGGCAATGGCCGCAAGAGAGCTTCGCACCACGCAGCGCCCCATCTTTGATATTGCAATGGACTTTGGCTACGTTTCACAGCAGACATTTTCCCGGGTATTCCGCCGCGAGTTTGATCAAACGCCAACCAACTACCGTCAGCACGCCTGACCTCGCCAGCACGCCCTGATGCTGCGCAAAAGGCCCGCCCACCCCGCGTGGGCCTTGCCGGCTTCTCCCCTTAATGGCTTTACAAACGGTGAAAAAAAACCGCAACGCGCTGATGAATTAATCAACAAATGTGATATAGTTCACATGTTCAGTGCAACTGGACGTAAATTTACATTTCACACGGCTTATTCCTGCGGCTTTTCAACTTTACACAGTTTGCGCCCGTGCCGTGCTGCGTAATACGTTTGCTTTGAGGATTAGGTTTCATGGCTACACTTACCACTGGCGTTGTTCTGATGCGCTGGCAGTTAATCAGCGCTGTACTTATGTTTCTTGCCAGCACGCTGAATATTCAGTTCCGTAAATCCGATTTTCCTTTTCTGGCCGTGATCTCAAGCGGCCTGGGTATCGCCGCCGCCTGCTGGTTCGCGACCGGCCTGCTGGGGCTAAGTATTGATTTCGCCCTGCTCTGGGCCAATGTGAAAGATGTAATGACAGAAGTGATGAGTCATACGCCGCCGGAGTGGCCGGTAATGATGAACTGATATGCACGCCGCCCGAGCAGGGCGGCAGTTTGAGGGCCAATCGTGTAAATAAACACTTTTATTATTTAATTAATTGTTTTTTACAAAAAAATACCAACAAGACATTAAATATGCTGCCGTTTTACGCGGAAAATTTAAAACCTCAAAGCGGATGTCTATCGCTGCCTTTACCCACCCGGCTCTCACGCTGACGCTGACATCCGTAGATACCGCATCACGCTTGCGTTTGTATTGCTTTTTATAGGGTGTTTAACGCCAGCAAAATTTACCTACACGTCATAGCGCTATCGCAATTCTGAACCGCGTCAATAACAGTCAATTTTCATTGTAAGTTCCGCACGGCTCAACGACTGACTTTCCTGTAATCATCCGCAGGCGGATACCGAAATAAACGCCAGGTTCCAGGGCGCCTGAACAGACCGAACAGGCTAAGCATTTGCAACAAGCGAGATCGATTTAGAGATTCCCGGTCCACTATTACGGCTGCCCCCGTGAATTCAACTGTGGGCATAGCGGCATCAGCGATCAAATCTTCCGGTTTTTTGTTATCCGGGGATATTCTCAAAGAAGAGCTTCGTTCATTAAACATAAACAATGAACCATCCCTCTAACGTGGTTTTTTACAACATTGACCTTCAAATCCCCGGCGGCGCGTTATTTACGTTTGAGCAACGTGCGCAGGCGTCCGCTGTCCCGCAGCAACCCTACGCCAACGCCCAGCGCCGCATAAAATGCCCCCAGAAAAAGCAGATTCAGAATATCGTATAGCGCGGAGTGCCAGGACAGCCCCATTTGATTCACGCCAGCTATCGCTTTCGTCGCCCAGGTGGACGGCAAAAACGCCGATATCGCATGTACCCAACCCGGCATCGCCTGGAGCGGCCAAATCGTTCCTGACAGGTAAAATACCGGCATCGTAATAAACGACAGCGTCAGATAAATCATCTCAACGCTGCGCAGGCATTCGGTTAGCAGCTTCCCCATCCCCAACACCGCCAGCAAAAACGGAAAGGTTAACAGCAGTATTTCCAGTATCGACGCCGTTTGCCGATAGCCCAGCACCCACGGCCAGAGCACGAAAAGCACGATAGAGAGAAACAGCCAGACGGGCAACAGCGCCGTCAGGCCGCCCAGGTATACCGGCAGCGGCGGTTTCCCCTGCGCGCGCAGCATAAGGCTAACGCGCACGCTGGCGATCGTCAGCGAGTGTTGCAGCAACATGACCAGCAGGCCCGGAAACACAATGGCTGCAAAGCTGATGCCGGGGTTAAACACTTCCACCGCCTGGCTGACAACGGGCGTAAGAACCACCTCAGCCTGACGCTCGCTAAAGCCGTTTCGCAACATAAGCGACATATTGTAGCGTTTAAGCATATCCTGGTATGCCGCCAGCACGTCCTGCTGAATCTGGCCGTTCGCCAGCCGGTTGGTGGCGTCGCCGTAAACCGGAATCGTCACCCGTTTGCCGCTCAGCAGCTTCTTTTCCAGATCGGTCGGTACAATGAGCACGGCAAACAAACGCCGCCAGCCTAAATCATGCAACGCCGCGTCCAGATTATCGTAGCTGTGCATTTTAATCCTGGCGGTAGCGTCAAGGTTGCGGATAAGCAGGCGGCTGGCCGGACTGTGATCCTGGTCAATCACCGCGACCGGCAAATCCCATACGGTACGGTGCGCGTAAACGGTGCTCATAATACACAGCGATACCAGCAGCAGCATCCACATCGGCCGCTCCAGCATTCCCATCAGCACCTGCGTAAAGGTGTCCCAGTAACGCTTCACGCCACAACCTCCTGCTTGCGCAAGCGTGCAGGTAAGCGCTTGCGCACCAGCAACGCGGCCGCCAGCGGATACATCAGCAATATGGCGCAAACGCTGATAACCGGCTTACCGGGGACCTGACGCAGGAAAATATCAAACATGGCGGACAGCGCATGCGTTAGCGGCTCAATATTGGAAATCAGTTGCGCCACTGGCGGCATGGAAAGCGTCGGGAATACCGTGCCGGAGAAGGTCAGCGCGATCCCCACCAGAATCCCCATCAACGTATAAGCGGTAATTGCGCTGCCGGTAAAGGTAAACAGTAATAACCCAATACTTTGCGCCGCCATGACATAAAAGAACCCTACCAGCAGCATGTAAATGGGATTACCCACGACTCGCGCGTCAAAAATCCATACCAGCAACGCCAGCTCGACCATCAGCAGTACGGTGTAGCACAGCGTATAGGGCGCAATTTTCCCCAACAGCGACAGACTAAATGAACTTGAATAGATGAGCGGTTTGCTACGCGCCAGCACATAAATCATGCACGTGACGACAAAAAGCTGTAGCAGGTGTATCGTAGCCGCAAACTGCTGGTAATAAACGTAGCTACCGCTGGCGTTAAACAGACTGTCGTAAGATAGTGTCGCCAGCGCCAGCGCGGGCACCGTTTTACCTGTCCGCGCGGCAACAATTGAACGATAGCTACTATTAAGTTCCGCCATAAGCGCGCTGAAATCCTGAGTGGAATACAATCCGGCTCCGTAAAACAGCGCGTTATAATAAAAAGTGACCTGCGGCTGACGGCCGGCCAGCGCATCGGCTGCAAAATCCAGCGGGATATAAACGATGCCGTAGATTTGAGCGCTGCTCAGGCGCTCTTTCGCTTCGGCAAGCCCGCCCGTTGCAGCAAAAAGTTGAGCATGAGAGCCAGCATCGAGCTTGCGCACCAGTTGGTGAGAAAGCGGGCTGTTGTCGTTATCCACAACCGCAACCGGCAGTTCCAGCAGCGTGCCTTCCGAAAAATTGCTGCCGATAATTCCAAACAGCAATAAAGGAAAGCACCAGCCAAGCCAGTGGATGATGGGTTTACGAAACGCAGTGTGAACTTCCCGGCGAAAGGCAAGACTGAAGCAGCGCCAGCCGGTTCTTAAACCTTCCATTGCCATAACACGCTCATCCCCTGGCGCAGCCCTTCTACCGGCTGCGTCGGCCAAAGTCGAACTTCAAAGGTTTTTAAATCAAAGTCGCCTGTCGCACGCGTGGCTCGTTTAGTCGCATAATCGCCCAACGGGGCGATATAATGCACCTCGGCTTCAATAAGCCTATTGTTAAGCGCAGGCACGCGCAGGCGCACTTTATCGCCCTTGCGAACGCGGGCCAGAATATCTTCACGCAGATTAAAGACAAAATAAGACTGCTGCTGGCGCACCAGCGTCAGCAGCGGGCTGGAAGCGCCGAGCAGTTCGCCGACTTCCGCCGCCACAGGACCAACTTCGCCATCCACCGGCGAACGGACGTACAGATCGTCGGCCTGAACTTTAATTTCCACTAACTGCTGTTCTGCCTGACGCAGTTGCGCGGCGTAAACCTGGCGCTGTTCGACGCGATCGCCGTTAATGCCTTCGTCCAGGTTAGCTTTGGCGGCCAGCACTTTCTCCCGTGCGGCGTCGCGCGTGCTGCGCGACTGCTCCAGTTCCTGAGCGGAAATATAGCCCTTAGCGGCCACGTGCTGATTACGCGCGTAAGTATCCTGCGCATTACGATAATCCGCCTGCGCCTGCGCCAGCGTTGCTTTGAGGTTGCGAATGCTTTCTTCGCGGGTGCCGTTCATAGAAAGATCAAGCTGCGCTTTAGCCCGATCGCGGCTCGCCTGAGCTGCCTGAAGCTGCGCGATAAGCTCCGGCGCTTCAAGCTTCATCAGCAACTGACCCGCATGCACATCGTCACCGCGCTCCACCAACCGTTCCACCACGCGTCCTTTCGCTTTGGACGTCACGATGACTTCCGGCGCATCCACTTCCCCCTGCAAGAGCAAATCCTGATTTTGCGCCCGAAAAAGTACGGCCAGAGAGATAACAATAAGGATCAGAAGCAGCGTAAATAATGTCTTTTTCTTCACCTGCGCAACCCCCTGCCCCGCTTAGACACTTTCATCGCGACTCCTTGCTGAGAAATGTGTAAATAGCCTAACACACGCCGTTGACGGCGGTTAAACATTCAGGCACATCTACGTAGCAAATGTAGGGCGAAGCGTGGCGTAAAAAGCCCGCCGCCTGAAGTTTCAGGCGGCGGGCTGTCTTCTGCCTTCTGCGGGCAATTATGCGTCGGGGTTTTTGGCGTCTTTTTTCGCGTTATGCATCAGGGTATCGGCCAGGGCTATCGCAGTATAGATTGACATACCGCGCGCCACTTCCGTTACGCCATAGCTCACGGTAAGCGGGATTTTAGCGCTGGACATGGCAATATCAGATTCAATTCGTTTCATACATGCTCTGACCTGGGAAACGTTGCTGCCTTCAAATACCAGCAAAAATTCATCGCCGCCCATCCGCACCGCATAATCCGAGTTGCTGTTAAGGCGCGCTCTTAGCAACTGCCCGATATGCTTAAGGAGACTGTCGCCAACCGCATGGCCGTGAGTATCGTTAATCGCTTTAAAATTATTACAATCGATCATCACGACGGTCATATTATCTTTTGTTTTGCGTTGATCAAGCTTATGCAACCAGCTTCGATTATACAGGCCCGTCAACGGGTCACGCTGGGCGCGTTCACGCGCTGCGCGGATGATATTGCAGCAAATCATATAGGCGGCTAAAAAGCACAGTGCGACCAGTAACAGCACCATCAGGTCGTTACGCCCTTTTTGAGTGACGTAATAGCGCAGTGTATTGATAGTAACAATGACGTCGTAGCGGTCGTTTATCGACACCTGTGTCTCCTTCCCGTCACTGCTTTTACCAGCAATACGAAATTCAGTATTCGTTTGCTTATCCAGCAGATAAACGTTCAGGAAGTTATTTTGCGCGCTGACCCCCAGGCTACGGACTATCTCCTGTAGCTCGCTTTGTTGATAATCAAAGCACAACCAGCCCAGCACCACCCCTCCTTTGGTACGAGACCACACTGGATGGCGAACTGTGATGACCGGCGCGTTAGAGATAGAGTCGATATAAACATGCGTTACCGCATTATTACGGGTTACAGGCGCTGCGCGCAGTTTCTGACTCAGCCAAACGCCGGACTGAGGCGTCGTAAACATGCTGTGGCTTTTACCGTTGTTGTGCTGAAAAACGAAGCGCGACAGCGGCATTTTATTCGTAATATAGATAAAATGGTTATCACCGGAGAAAAAGTATCGCCGTTCCATTTTGCTGTAACGGGAGTCTTTATTCTCAATTTTCAAAGCCATATCAATAGATTCTGCGATCAACAGCGCATCTTCTGTCAGCGGCGTGACGGACTGTAGGGTGCCCTCCAGCGCGTTATTCGGCTTATCGGCATACAGGTTTATGCCATAGATGCCGCTATCGCGATCAAATTCCTGGCGAACGTGGACGCTTCCGGATTCGCCGCGCTTCAACCGCATGTACAGCATAGAAACGGCATCGGAAAAGTTTTCGTTATGTTGTAAATCGCTTTCGATTAGCCGAGACAGCTCATTCCCTGCCGCTCTGGCTATAGATAGCTGTCGCTGGTAAGAAAAGTAGCCCATGATAGCCATGACCAGCAAAAAGCCAGTCAGCGTAATGGCAATGACAAATACTTTCGAATCAAGTCGGGATAAGCGACTTTCACTGATCATCTGTTCAGACTCAACCGCATTCAAAGCTCAAACTCCACGGTAGCACGGGCTGATGACGCACCCGGGGTACGTTACAGCTCGATGAGGCCAACCGAACGCTTCAGGCATCCGGCAAGCTAACAAAAAATAAAACGGCCGCATCCATGCCTGTTGACGAAAAGCGTTTCAACGTAAGCCGACAGGTATGCTACTTCACGTTAGCGGCATACCTGTTTAAGCCTGAAAAGCTTTTCTTGTCCTGAAAAGAGAATGTATTGGGGTTATCGTCCCCGGTTACGTGGATAACACATCGCCAGAGATGTTCTTCCTTACACTACAATGCCCCATATGCGATAAGCGCCATTACAAGCCAGCCATACGGCTATTTACTGTCGGAGGTTGTTAACCAGACGCTATAATTTTGTTTGTGTAAATATACGTCAACAACAAAAATCTGTGAGCAGCTTATCAGACTTTATTTAAAAGACAATTGAATTGTATTTAATTTATTCGCCGCAGGTGTTATCTCATTGATATATAGCCTAACATGAAACAAATTTCTTGTTATAAAGAATAATTCTCAACTCCATAAAAGTTGATACAAAGCCATATTTAATAGTTCCGTAACGTTTTTTTGATGTTTTCTGTCTACCATTAGCATTTACTAACCGGACGCGCGCTTAAGATAATTCCGCGCGGTAATATTAGGGCGGTATTCATCCGAATAAAAACACTATTTTAGACAAGGTTTTTATTCTGTGACATTTACAACACCCGGTCTGTTGTAATGAAAAACGATATTGTCAGTCTAGCGGCGTGGTGTATATCGGCACAGAGCACATATTTAACCTGCCCGGATACAGGGCATCCACGACATGCCCCGTTTAGCACCATGCGACATGGGCTAGCGTACCGTCTACTGAACGCGCGTATAAGCTGCGCCAGTCCCGCGCCAAACTCACCATAAGGCAGCATCGCGTTCCGTAGAATGCATTCAAGTGTATCGTTGACTTACGTGGTATAACGAAAAAGAATATTTTATGTACAGAAAATTTTTTCTGGCAATATGTGTTTTCTTGCATGTCCGTTACGTTTTCGCAATAAATGATAATGAATAAGGCGGCGATGCCGTTATCCATGCGCCGGTACATTTTTAATAGCGCGCTTATTGCCTGCTGACATCACAAAACGCAACAAAACATGAAAGCAACAATAAACCAACATAATCATGCACAATAAGCTTCTTTTTACAAAATTGCCCACCAGAGATCCCCTGCCGCCGCCTGTAAATAGTTCTATTTTTAGATTGCAATTCACACAACGGCGGGTTTGTGATGAGAAAAAGCAGTATACTTTTTTAGCATCACTTCCTGTTGACCATCAAAACAAAGCCTACACACCCATCTCATTTCATAAATAAGCTATTTCTTAATTGTAATTAATACAGTGACAGAAAAATAAAAAGCGCACTGGACGGATACGCACAAAAATTCGAGGCACAAAGTGCGTCAACCATTCTTACGATGGGTGCAGCCAACAGCCGGAGCAAGGGCGTGCAAAAAGTTATAAAAGCGGTCCATGCCATTAACGCCATTTTTTTCCTGCTCCCGGCTGGCTAAACAGACACACATTCCCTGCCTGCCGCTTTTGTCAAAAGCAGGTTTAAAGCGGCATTAACGCAATAAAGGCGCCTGTTACTGGCGCATCAGGAAGCGTTGACTTTAACCTGCTATAAAAAGCGCCGCTATCATACGAAAGGGGTTGCCCGACCGCAGGTATGAACAATGTACCTACCCATACGTAAAAAGGACGTCAGCAACGCCCATGCCGTTGTTAAGTCTCAGATTTTCTTTCGCCTGTGTGGGTGTAAACAACGCCCTGCTGAAATCAGCGATCCGGAGGTTGAAAGACAAAACCACGTCGCAGAGAGTGGCGGCCCGACGTAAAGCGCTGCATGAATGCAGCATCAAACAACCGCAGGCTGAAAACCAGGAGAGGAACGCACCGCCTAAAAGGCGCAAGACGGTTGACAGACGCTGTGCCGAACGGCCTCAGCCAGAAAGAGCGGGAAATTCAACGCATTGTTTTTTTGTCATCGGCAGGAAATGCCAAAAGAGCATAAACACGACTGCGCCCTCTTTGCCATCTACAGGCTTGCCAAAATAGCGGCGCTTTCCTGGCAAGCCGCCAGGACAGGTAAGAGACGCGCAAACGTCTCTTGAGACTGCGGCCCTGTCGCAGACAGGATGGATGAAACACAATAAAAAACAAGGAAAATCAAAGGATTGACTTTCACCTGCTTACCGCAAACAAAGAAAAAAATCGTTTTTTCCTTCTTTGTCAACAATCTGAAGAGACGCGCAAGCGTCTCTTACCCGTTTAACAATGAAAAGGCCCCGTTTTCGCTAACGCAGGAGGAACGAAACGCCCTCTTAGCCCTGAGCAACGAGCATTACCCGTATCCAGGGCGTTTTTGCCAAACGGCGCGTATTGCTTTAACCGCGCATCAGAACGGGATATCGTCGTCAAAATCCATCGGCGGTTCGTTAGAAGGCGCCGCCGGCGCATTTTGCTGCTGCGGGCGAGACTGCGCGCCTCCGCTAAACTGCTGGCCGCCGCCCTGCGGCTGTTGCGGCTGCTGTGGTTGCTGCGGCTGGCCCCAGCTTCCCTGCTGCTGCCCGCCGCCTGCGCCCTGCTGGCGGCCGCCCAACATCTGCATTACGCCGCCAATTTGCGGAACGTTGATTTCGGTCGTATAACGTTCCTGTCCGCTCTGATCGGTCCATTTACGGGTACGCAACTGGCCTTCGATATAGACCTGCGATCCCTTACGCAGATATTCGCCAGCCACTTCCGCCAGCTTGCCGAACATCACAACGCGGTGCCATTCGGTCTGCTCTTTCATCTCGCCAGTCTGTTTATCGCGCCAGGATTCAGAGGTAGCCAGCGTCAGGTTGGCCACCGCGCCACCGCTCGGCAAATAGCGTAGTTCCGGATCCTGCCCCAGGTTCCCGATGAGAATCACCTTGTTTACGCCTCTGCTGGCCATGTTCGTGTCTCCTGAGATGGTTTTAAATAGTGTAAAACGCGTGATTCTATCACGCCAGCCCCAGAGAGTGTACCTGCGGCCTGACTTCCGGAAATCTACCACACCTGATGCAACATTGCGAAGAACACTGGATATTCATTCAGGTTTAATTGTGTCATAATTAGCCGTTTCTGGCCGCAGGTTATCGTCCTGGCGCGGCGCTATCTTCCGGGAAAGGTGAATGGATAAGATCGAAGTCAGGGGCGTACGCACCCATAATCTCAAGAATATTAACCTCGTCATTCCGCGCGACAAACTTATCGTTATCACCGGTCTGTCCGGTTCCGGTAAATCATCGCTGGCGTTTGATACGCTGTATGCCGAAGGGCAGCGTCGCTACGTTGAGTCGCTGTCTGCCTACGCGCGCCAGTTTTTGTCGCTAATGGAAAAACCGGATGTCGATCACATCGAAGGCCTGTCGCCCGCCATTTCTATTGAGCAAAAATCAACATCGCACAACCCACGCTCCACCGTAGGCACGATTACGGAAATTCACGATTACCTGCGACTGCTTTTCGCCCGCGTCGGCGAACCGCGCTGCCCGGACCATGACGTTACGCTGGCGGCTCAGACGGTCAGCCAGATGGTGGATAACGCGCTAAGCCAACCAGAAGGCAAACGCCTGATGCTACTGGCGCCCGTGATTAAAGAGCGTAAGGGCGAACACGCCAAAACGCTGGAGAACCTGGCAAGCCAGGGCTATATCCGCGCCCGTATCGACGGCGAAGTATGCGATCTCTCCGATCCGCCGAAGCTGGAATTGCAAAAGAAACACACTATTGAGGTCGTTATCGATCGCTTTAAAGTGCGCGCCGATCTCGCCACGCGCCTGGCTGAATCCTTTGAAACCGCACTGGAACTTTCCGGCGGCTCCGCCATCGTGGCGGATATGGACGATCCTAAAGCGGAAGAACTGCTGTTCTCCGCCAACTTTGCCTGCCCCATCTGCGGCTATAGCATGCGTGAACTGGAACCGCGTCTGTTCTCGTTCAACAACCCCGCCGGCGCCTGCCCCACCTGCGACGGCCTCGGCGTACAGCAGTATTTCGATCCGGATCGCGTGGTGCAAAACGGCGAGCTGTCGTTGGCAGGCGGCGCTATTCGCGGCTGGGATCGCCGCAACTTTTATTATTTTCAGATGCTGCGCTCGCTTGCCGATCACTACGGGTTTGACGTAGAGGCGCCCTGGAACAAGCTGAGCGATAAAGTGCGCGACGCAATATTCAACGGTTCCGGCAAAGAAACGATTGAGTTTAAATACGTTAACGATCGCGGAGATACCTCCGTGCGTCGGCACCCTTTTGAGGGGGTGCTCCACAACATGGCGCGCCGTTATAAGGAAACGGAATCCAACGCGGTGCGTGAGGAACTGTCAAAATACATCAGTAATCGCCCCTGCATCAGTTGCGAGGGCACTCGTCTTAAGCGTGAAGCGCGACATGTCTTCGTTGAAAACACTTCATTGCCGACGATTTCTGACATGAGCATTGGCCATGCGATGGATTTCTTCAACACGATGAAGCTATCCGGCCAGCGTGCCAAAATTGCTGAAAAAGTGTTAAAGGAGATCGGCGATCGTCTCAAATTCCTGGTCAACGTAGGGCTGAACTACCTTACTTTGTCGCGTTCAGCGGAAACGCTGTCCGGCGGCGAAGCGCAGCGTATCCGCCTGGCCAGCCAGATTGGCGCAGGTCTGGTCGGCGTTATGTATGTACTCGACGAGCCGTCTATCGGCCTGCACCAGCGTGACAACGAACGCCTGCTCGGCACGCTGATCCATCTGCGCGACCTGGGCAATACCGTCATTGTGGTTGAACATGACGAAGATGCTATTCGCGCCGCCGACCATGTGATTGATATTGGCCCCGGCGCAGGCGTGCACGGCGGTCAGGTAGTGGCTGAAGGCCCGCTGAAAGCGATTATGGCGGTGCCGGAATCGCTTACCGGTCAGTATATGAGCGGCAAACGCCAGATCGCTGTGCCTGAGAAGCGCGTGCAGGCCGATCCGTCAAAAACGCTCAGACTCAGCGGCGCACGGGGCAATAACCTGAAAAACGTCACGCTGACGCTGCCGGTTGGGCTGTTTACCTGCATTACCGGCGTCTCCGGTTCCGGCAAGTCCACGCTGATTAATGATACGCTGTTTCCCATCGCTCAGCGTCAGCTTAACGGCGCGACCAGCAACGAACCGGCGCCCTACCGCGATATTCAGGGGCTGGAAAATTTCGATAAGGTCATCGATATCGACCAAAGCCCCATTGGCCGCACGCCTCGCTCCAACCCGGCCACTTATACTGGCGTATTTACCCCGGTACGCGAGCTGTTCGCTGGCGTACCGGAATCGCGCTCGCGCGGCTATACGCCGGGCCGCTTCAGCTTTAACGTGCGCGGCGGTCGCTGTGAGGCTTGCCAGGGCGACGGCGTTATCAAAGTAGAGATGCACTTCCTGCCTGACGTTTACGTAGCCTGCGACCAGTGCAAAGGCAAGCGCTACAACCGCGAAACGCTGGAGATCAAGTACAAGGGTAAAAATATACACGAAGTACTGGACATGACGATTGAAGAAGCACGCGAATTCTTTGACGCCGTGCCTGCGCTGGCGCGCAAACTCCAGACGCTGATGGATGTGGGATTGTCCTATATTCGCCTGGGGCAATCGGCGACCACGCTATCCGGCGGTGAGGCCCAGCGCGTGAAGCTGGCGCGCGAGCTGTCAAAGCGCGGCACCGGGCAGACGCTCTATATTCTTGACGAACCAACAACCGGCCTGCACTTTGCTGACATCCAGCAGTTGCTGGATGTACTGCATCAGTTACGCGACCAGGGCAATACCATTGTGGTCATTGAACATAACCTGGATGTGATTAAAACCGCAGACTGGATAGTTGACCTGGGGCCGGAAGGCGGCAGCGGCGGCGGCGAAATCCTCGTTTCCGGCACGCCGGAAACGGTCGCAGAGTGCAAAACTTCGCATACGGCAAGGTTCCTCAAACCCATGCTGAAACAAAAGTAAGGTAGTTGCCTCACTGCCGCTCAAAAGCGGCAGAAGGCTAATCATTTACCCACGTTAAAAAACGCCGGTATGCAGGATGGAAAGGCCCGGTTCCCTTTGCGCCTCTGCGGTCTGGCCCTGCGCTGGCGCGTAAACAACGGTTCTCAGACTTTTACGAGCCCAGAAGCTGTCTGCGCGCCGGTTCCGGCGCCAGCTCCAGCGCCAGCTGATACGAGGCATCCACCAGATAGTAGATGCGCGAATCCGCCAGCGTGCCATCAAGAAACAGCGTGCTCCAGTGGGCTTTATTAAGGTGGGCGCTGGGCTTTACATCCAGATGTTCTTCGCGCAGCAGTTCCGCCAGCTCCGGACTGGTTTTCAGCGATACCGCCGGGCGTCCATTTACTTCGTGCGCCATAGCAAACAGCACGCCCGCCACTTTAATTTGTGTTGCCTTCCAGTCGCTGTGGACGCTCTGCTCCGCGCCAGGTTTACTCATACAGTACGGTAGCAGCTCTGAATTAGTCATTGTTATTCCCCCTGCAACGTTGCAACAATTTTTCGCGAACCGCCGTAGATACGATGCTCCCCCAGCCAGATCCCCTGCCAGCGCCCCAGTTCGGGCTGCCCATGCTTTACGGGCAACGTCAGCGACGCGCCCAACAGGGACGATTTAATATGCGCGGGCATGTCGTCGCCACCTTCATAATCATGCTCATACGACGCGCTGTCCGGCACGCTGCGTAAAAAATGGCGTTCCATATCCAGGCGTACGCTCGGATCACAGTTTTCGTTAAGCGTGAGAGAGGCAGAGGTATGCTGGAGCAGTAAATGCAGCAGGCCAACCCGGATGCTGGTTAATTCACGAATCTGCGCCAGCACCTCATCAGTAATGAGGTGAAAACCGCGCGGCTTTGCGCTCAGAAACAGGGTCTGCTGTAACCACATAATCTCACTCCGTATCCATCACAATATGTTTAAGTGTGCAGCAAGCCGGAAAAAGGTAAACCCGGGGCAAAGAAATTTCTTATCCATACTGTCCCTTCGTACCGCCACTTTGTTGGCTGTGCCGGCATACCCCGATCTGTGGTCTGGGTAAGCTTACGGGGATCTCCGGGCTTGTCGCCTTAATGTCATTTCAATGATTTCGTGTCCAGACGATAAGAAATAAAAGCCCCCGCTTTTTATGTATAAGAAAGCGGGGGCCTTTTACATAAGTGAATACTTACATCACAGCAGCGAAAGACCTGGCGACGTAGTCCACATTATGCGTATTCAACCCTGCCACGCACATACGGCCGCTGGCAATGAGGTATACGCCAAACTCATCGCGCAGTCGATCGACCTGGGCTGGGCTGAGGCCGGTATATGTGAACATGCCTCGCTGATGCAGAAAATAGCTGAAATCCCGGCCCGGTATTTCACGGCTGAGCACCTCTACCAGCGTTTTACGCATGGCCAGGATTCGCAGGCGCATTTCTTCCACTTCCGCCAGCCAGTCCGCACGCAGCGCATCGTCATTAAGCACGGTAGAAACCAACTGCGCGCCGTAATTCGGCGGGCTTGAGTAGTTACGGCGAACCGCGGCTTTAAGCTGCCCCAGCACTCGCGTAGCGGCGCTGACATTTTCGCAAACTACCGACAGGCCGCCTGCGCGCTCACCGTACAACGAGAAAATCTTTGAAAACGAATTGCTGACGAATACCGGTAGCCCGGCGTCGGCTGCGGCGCGAATTGCATAAGCGTCAGCCTCCATTCCTGCCCCGAAGCCCTGATAGGCAATATCCATAAACGGAATAAGATCGCGTGATTTCAGCACGTGAATCACCTCGTCCCATTCGGCCTCGCTCAGATCGGAACCGGTCGGATTGTGGCAGCACGGATGCAGCAGTACGATACTACGCGGCGTCAGCGCGTTAAGCGTGTCGAGCAGAGCGCAAAGGCGTACGCCTTTTGTTTCCTCATCAAACCAGGGGTAAGTGCCTACTTCAAACCCAGCCCCGGCAAATATTGCAATATGATTTTCCCATGTCGGGTCGCTCACCCAAACTTTTGAATCGGGAAAGTAGCGCTTGAGGAAATCTGCGCCGACCTTCAGCGCGCCGGAGCCGCCAAGCGTCTGAATGGTCGCAATACGCCCTTCACGCAGCGCCGGATGCGCTGTGCCAAAAAGCAGCGGCGCGATAGCGTGGCGATAGCTGTTCATACCTTCCATCGGCAGGTAAACGCAGGCGTCAGGCGGCTGCGTGCTAATACGCGCTTTAGCGGCTGCTACGGCGCGAAGCTGGGGTATAATGCCGTCTTCATTATAATAAAGCCCAATACTGAGGTTAACTTTGCCCGCTCGCGGGTCTTCCTTATAGCGCTCCATAAGGGAGAGGATAGGGTCGCCCGCATAGGCGTCGACATTCTCAAACACGCCGGTTTTCTCCTGGTGCAAATAGATTATAAGCAACCACAATAAACCGGATACGGCAGGAGATCGAGAGGAAGCGTTAACGAAACGTTAGCACAGTATGCGCCTGCGCCAACGCCTCAGGGTTAGTCAAGATACTGCATCGCCACCCTTGCGGTCAGGCGGGTAATAAGTTCGTAAGCGCTAACTTTAGTCGCCTGCGCAATGCGCTCAACGGGTAAACCGTCTCCCCACAACATCACTGTATCGCCTGCTTTTTCCTGCGCCTGCGGCCCCAGATCGACACAAATCATATCCATTGAGACACGCCCGACTATGGGCACTTCACGGCCATTGACCCGCACCGGCGTACCGGATGGCGCGCAGCGTGGATAACCATCGCCATAGCCTATCGCCACTACGCCCAGCCGGGTATCGCGTTCGCTTATCCAGCTACCGCCGTAGCCTACCGGTTCCCCCGCCTTGTGCGCACGCACGGCAATCAATGATGAAGTAAGCGACATCGCAGGCTGGAACCCCAGTTCGGTCCCCCAGGGGCTATCCTCAAGCGGCGATACGCCATAAAGGATGATGCCAGGGCGCACCTGCTCAAGGTGTGAATCCGGCCAGAACAGAAGGCCAGCGGAGGCGGCAATGGAACGCTCGCCGGGCTTACCGGCGCAAAAGCGATTAAAAACGTCAAGCTGCTGCGGCGTCGCGTCAACAGCCAGCTCGTCGGCGCGGGCGAAATGGCTGATGATATTGACCGGCTGGCGCACATTCTTACAGCATGACAGGCGCGCATAAAAGGCATCCGCCTCCTGAGGACGCACGCCCAGGCGGTGCATACCGGTATCCAGCTTCATCCAGACGGTAGCAGGCGCACGCAGTTTCGCCGCTTCCAGCGCGGCCAGTTGTTCCGGGCTGTGCACAACAGTCTGGAAATTTTCTTGCGCAAGCACCGGCAGGTCGTCTGCGTTAAAAACCCCTTCTAACAGCAGGATGGGCTGCGTAATACCTCCGGCGCGCAGGCGTAAAGCCTCTTCAAGACGCGCCACGCCGAAAACGTCGGCGCTGTCGAGAGTGCGGGCCGTTTCCAACAGCCCGTGGCCGTAGGCGTTGGCTTTGACGACAGCAACAATACGGCTGGTCGGAGCGAGCTGGCGCAGGCGCTGCAGGTTATGTCGCAGAGCGCGGCGATTAATAACAACAGTGGCCGCTTGCATGTGGGTTCCTTGTTCTGATTGGACGCATTGTAGTGTTTGCAAAACCGGCAAGCCGCCAATGGGCAAAAAGCATCGCCCTCCTGAAGGCGCCCATCATGCCAGCGAGTCTCGGCTCACTTATTCATCGTCGTACTGCGGACCAGCGTAGTTATCAAACCGCGACCACTGGCCGTTAAAGGTCAGACGTACAGTGCCTATTGGCCCGTTACGCTGCTTGCCAAGTATAATTTCGGCAATACCTTTCAAATCGCTGTTCTCGTGATATACCTCATCGCGATAGATAAACATAATGAGGTCGGCGTCCTGTTCAATGGAGCCGGATTCACGCAAATCGGAGTTGACCGGGCGCTTATCGGCGCGCTGCTCCAGCGAGCGGTTTAGCTGCGACAGCGCCACCACCGGCACCTGTAGCTCTTTTGCCAGCGCCTTTAGCGAGCGTGAAATTTCAGCTATTTCAAGGGTGCGGTTATCCGACAGCGACGGTACGCGCATAAGCTGCAGGTAGTCGACCATAATCAGACTAAGGCCGCCATGCTCACGGTAAATACGGCGGGCGCGGGAGCGTACCTCGGTTGGCGTCAGGCCGGAGGAATCGTCGATATACATATTGCGCTTTTCAAGCAATATGCCCATAGTGCCTGAGATGCGCGCCCAGTCTTCATCGTCCAACTGCCCGGTACGAATGCGGGTCTGATCCACGCGCGACAGCGACGCCAGCATACGCATCATAATCTGCTCCGCAGGCATTTCCAGTGAGAAGATCAATACCGGCTTATCCTGAAGCATCGCGGCGTTTTCACACAGGTTCATCGCAAAGGTTGTCTTCCCCATCGACGGGCGCGCCGCCACGATAATTAAATCTGAGCGTTGAAGGCCTGCGGTTTTCTTATTCAAATCCTGGTAGCCTGTATCAACGCCGGTTACGCCGTCGTGCGGCTGCTGATACAGGGTTTCAATACGTGAAACGGTGGCTTCGAGGACCTGATCGATGCTCTTTGGTCCTTCGTCTTTATTCGCGCGGTTTTCTGCTATCTGAAAAACGCGTGACTCAGCCAGATCCAGCAGATCTTCGCTACTGCGGCCCTGGGGATCGAAACCGGCGTCGGCTATTTCGTTCGCCACCGCTATCATTTCGCGCACCACGGCGCGTTCACGCACAATATCCGCATAGGCGCTGATGTTTGCCGCGCTGGGCGTATTTTTTGACAGCTCGGCCAGATAAGCGAAGCCGCCGACGCTTTCCAGCTCGCCCAGGCGTTCCAGCGATTCGGAGAGCGTAATTACATCAACAGGGCGTCCGCTCTCCTGTAGTCTGTGCATTTCGGTGAAAATCAGGCGGTGCTGCCGGGTGTAAAAATCGTCCGCCACCACGCGCTCTGCCACGTCGTCCCAGCGCTCGTTATCCAGCATTAAACCGCCCAACACCGACTGCTCCGCTTCCAGCGAATAGGGCGGCATTTTCAGCGCGGCAACCTGTTGGTCGCGTGGCTCAGAAGGTTTGTTGAAGGGTTTATTTCCTGCCATAGTGAATGGAGTGCCAAATTCATTTAGAGAGACGGGGAAGTATACCTTCTCACGGCTCAACGACAAAAGGAGTTCACATGGCGACGCGCATCGAATTCAGCCAACACGGCGGGCCGGATGTCCTCAAAGCGGTGGAATTCACTCCAACCGATCCCGCAGCAGATGAAGTGCAGATTGAAAACAAAGCTATTGGTATTAATTATATTGATACCTACGTACGTAGCGGGCTATATCCGTCGCCCGTCATGCCATGCGGCATCGGTACCGAAGCTGCGGGCATCGTCATTAAGGCCGGCAGCCTCGTCACGCATCTCAAGCCCGGCGACCGTGTGGTTTACGCACAGGCAAGCCCGGGCGCTTACAGCACGGTGCATAACGTAATGGCCGATAAAGTGGCGCGCCTGCCGAACGCTATCTCATTTGAACAGGCTGCGGCCTCCTTCCTGAAAGGGTTGACCGTATTTTACCTGCTGCGTAAAACCTACGAAATTAAGCCCGGTGAGATATTTCTTTTCCACGCGGCGGCAGGCGGCGTGGGGCTTATTGCCTGCCAGTGGGCAAAAGCGCTGGGGGCGCAGCTTATCGGCACCGTCGGCTCGCCAGAAAAAGCAGAGAAAGCAAAGCGTGCCGGGGCATGGCAGACCATTAACTATCGCCAGGAGAATATCGCCGAACGCGTAAGCGAGCTGACCGGGGGCGAAAAAGTGGCGGTGGTTTACGACTCCGTTGGTAAAGCTACCTGGGAAGCATCGCTCGACAGCCTGCAACGGCGAGGGCTGATGGTGAGTTTCGGCAATGCCTCAGGCCCGGTCACTGGCGTTAATCTCGGAATACTGAACCAGAAAGGCTCGCTGTACGTCACGCGCCCTTCTCTTTTTGGCTACGTGACAAATAAAGAAGAGCTGGAGGAAGCCAGTAACGAGCTCTTTTCCCTTATTGCCAGCGGCGTGATTAAAGTTGACGTACCGCAGAGCCAAAAATTTCCGCTGCATGAGGCCGCCCGCGCCCATGAAACGCTGGAAAGCCGGGCAACCAGCGGTTCAAGCCTGCTTATTCCCTGAAAACCTAAAGGCGTTCATCGCCCGTTTGCAGAAAAAATTCGGGCTTCCCGAGGGAAGCCCATTTTTAGTTCGCAACTGTATGTAGGGTACAGTACGACGCATTCTGTAAATAGCTGCGTCATAGTGACAGATCCACCCAACAATTAACATGTCGCTGCCTGAGAAATACGCCAGTCTGTGATCTATCGCGCAGATGTCTGCAACTCAGTAACGGCCGCGGCTGTAGCGACGATAATCCCGACGGCGATAGCGCTCACGCTCCACCCCATAACGGGTACAGGCATTGTTTTTCTTTTTGACAGCGCGAATAATCCACACCGCAGCAACGGCCAGTAGCAGCCACGGCAGAAGCTTAATCATGAGAGCAAGTACGCCGCCGGCAAACATCAACAGCGTGGCGACAAACAGCGCAGCAAGCACACCGAGCACCGAAACGCCGGTCAGTAGCAAGATAAAAAAGAACCCCAGCACAAAAATCAGTTCCAGCATGGTTTTGCTCCTTATTGAACATACACAACCCATGCAAATATTGTGCCAAGCATAATTTATCGATATATCAGCGTAAACCCCCGACGCCTGCGCCAGAGAAATAGTGAATTTGACCAGAAAATAGTGAAACTAACGGCGTTGCGCGACCAATTGCAACGCCCGTTCAACCACAGCAATATCCGCTGCGGCTTTATGCGCATTCTCACTCAGGTAGCGACGCCACTGGCGTGCCCCCGCAATGCCCTGAAACAAACCCAGCATGTGACGCGTAATATGGCCGAGATAAGTCCCTTTGCTGAGTTCATTTTCTATGTAGGGGTACATTGATCGCACCACGGCGACAGGATCGGGGTCGGTAACGCCATCGCCAAATATCGTCCGGTCCACGCCCGCCAACATTCCCGGGTTTTGATAAACTTCACGACCTACCATCACGCCATCGAGATATTGAAGATGCGCCTGCGCCTCATTCAGTGATTTAATGCCGCCGTTAAGCGATAGCGCGAGGTGCGGAAAATCACGTTTAAGCTGATAAACGCGGGGATAGTCAAGCGGCGGAATTTCCCTGTTCTCTTTCGGGCTAAGGCCTGACAGCCAGGCCTTACGCGCATGAATGATAAACATTTCGCAGCCCCCGTCATTCGCCACCAGGCCTACAAAATCGCACAGGAATTCATAGCTATCCTGATTATCAATACCGATTCGGGTTTTGACGGTAACCGGAATGGAAACCGCATCGCGCATCGCTTTAACGCAGTCTGCAACTAACTTCGCCTCCCCCATCAGGCAGGCGCCGAAGCGGCCATTCTGTACGCGATCGGAAGGGCAGCCAACGTTAAGGTTGATCTCATCATAGCCGCGCGCCTCGGCCAATCTGGCGCAACGCGCCAGCGCCGCCGGATCGCTGCCGCCAAGCTGCAGCGCCACTGGATGCTCCTCTTCGCTGTACGCCAGGTAATCCCCTTTACCGTGAATAATTGCCCCGGTTGTCACCATTTCGGTATACAGTAGCGCATGGCGCGACAGCTTACGCAAAAAATAGCGGCAATGGCGATCGGTCCAGTCGAGCATGGGGGCTACGGAAAAACGATAAGCGGGGTAAGCGTTAGCGGAGGTTTCTGACAGCATAATGGCGTTATTACGGTTGGATGATAAAGAGGCGCTACTATAGCACAGCGCCCCTCAGCCGTCAGAGCGTCATACTCAGTTACGCGCCCCTGGTTTCATCTTCCCCAACAATACCGCTAAGATCGATATGTACACGGTTAAACGGTGAAAATCCCAGAGCGCCGGTAAAGTCGTTAACATCATTGCAATCGGCGTTTGACCCCGCTCGTGTTAAAATAGGCGTTTACTCTCGGAGATGCTGATGAACATGACGAGTACAGATAGCGTGTTAACGCGGGCTGAAAAATTGTGCGCGCAACGCAACGTGCGTCTCACGCCGCAGCGTCTTGAAGTGCTGCGCCTGATGTCGCTTCAGGACGGCGCCATCAGCGCCTATGATTTACTGGATCTGCTGAAAGCCAGCGAACCACAAGCCAAGCCGCCAACCGTTTATCGCGCGCTGGATTTCCTGCTCGAGCAGGGGTTCGTTCACAAAGTGGAATCCACTAACAGCTATGTTTTATGTCACCATTTTGATGAAGCGACACATACTTCCGCAATGTTTATCTGCGACCGCTGTGGATCGGTAAAAGAGGAAACAACTGAAGGCATGGAAGAGATGATGCATGTCCTGGCGGCAAAAAACGGGTTTGCACTTCATCATAACGTTGTTGAAGCGCATGGCCTGTGCAGCGCGTGTGCGGAAATAGAAGCCTGCAACAGCCGGGAGGCCTGTAGCCACGACCATAGTTTTGCAGTCAAAAAGCGCGGACGTTAAGCGGATTCGGTACATCCCTGTACCCGGTGTCTGGCCTAAAGGCCTACACATTTGAGGTGTGGCGAGGGTTACCAGCGATAGTCATTTCGGGTTTCCCAGTCAGCGACTTCCTTTTCCGCCTGATCTTTCTGATACCCATATCGCTCCTGGATTTTGCCGACCAACTGGTCACGCTTACCTTCAATGACAGACATATCATCATCGGTTAGCTTGCCCCATTTTTCTTTAACCGATCCTTTAAACTGCTTCCAGTTACCGCCCATTTCGTCTTTGTTCATAACAAGGCTCCTTAATCAGTTCGGCGTTGCTGTCAGTTGCCTCCCATGAGGCATTCACTAACGTTGCTGCTGGAATTAATTTTAGACAAGGATCTCAAAAAGCGAACCTTTTCAGAATATTTAACTATTCAGGCGGTATAAATCCGCCATTTTCGCTACGCTATTCAGCAAGCGCTGTGAATAAGAAAGCAAGGCTTAACCAGGGCTATTGCGCGGGTATCCAGGTACCGTTGCGCCAGTGCCGTCGCCAGAGCCAACCGAGAGACAGGCCGCGCAGCGCCAGAAATACCGCCAGCGCCAGCCACAGACCGTGGTTGCCAAGCCACGGCAGCGTGTACAGCGTTACCCCAAAACCCAGCGCCGCAATGGCCATACTGTTGCGCATTTCCGCGCCACGCGTAGCGCCAATAAACATGCCGTCCAGCAGATAACACCACACCCCGACCACGGGTAAAACCGTCTGCCAGGGCAGATAGCGATACGCCAGCGCGCGCAATTCAGGCAAAGAAGTCAATAGAGCGACAATGTGCTGCCCGGCAACGGCATACACCGCAGCAAAACAAACCGCGACAATCCCCGCCTGACGGCAGGCAGCGCGCCATACTTCCAGCAGTTTATCGCCGTTGCGCGCGCCAAAAGCCTGCCCTGAATGCGCCTCAACGGCGTAAGCGAAGCCATCCAGCGCATAGGCAGTAAAAGTAAGCAACGTCATTAACACGGCATTAACGGCAACGATTTCGCTGCCAAGGCGTGCGCCGAAAACAGTGACGGAGGCAAAACAGATTTGCAGCAGCAAAGAACGCAGCATAATGTCGCGGTTAAGCGCCAACAAACGACGAAGGTTACCGCGTATCGCCTGCCTGAGCAGCCCCGCGCCGATCCCACGTAGCCGCAGCACTCGCCGCGCCATAACCAGGCCCATTGCCAGGGTACCGTATTCAGCCACAACGGTCGCTAACGCTGCGCCCTGCACGTTCATATGCAGCCCCATCACCAGCCAGAGATCGAGCACAATATTAAGCAGGTTGCCAACCACCAGCAGGATAACCGGCGCCCGGGCATACTGAACGCCAAGCAACCAGCCCAGTAAAACAAGGTTCGCCAGCGAAGCCGGCGCGCTTAGCCAGCGAATATCAAGGAAGCGCCGCGCCTGGTAGAGCACCTGCTCACTACCGCCGACGATATGTAAAGCCAGCTCGATAAGCGGCGCACGCAGCAGGACAATCAGCAACCCGGCGCCCAATGCCAGCATTAACGGCTGAACCAGCGCCCGGGCGAGCGCTAACGGATCGTTTGCGCCATATGCCTGCGCCGTCAGGCCAGTTGTGCTCATACGCAAAAACAGCAAAAGCATAAACAAGAAGCTGGTAACGGTGGCGCCAACCGCCACGCCGCCGAGGTAAACCGGCGAATCCAGGTGGCCAATTACGGCGGTATCCACAAGGCCAAGCAGCGGAACGGTGATATTGGAAAAAATCATGGGCAGCGCCAGCCGCCACAGCGCGCCATCCGTTTTCGTTAGTAGGGACATTGGCCTAATCCATGCCAGGTTAAAACCATAATCGCATCATAAAAGTAACGGCGCGCCAATACGCGCCGTGAAAAACTTAAGAAACTATTTGCTGCCTACAGCCATTCGCCGTTGCGTATTACGCCCACGGCAAGCCCTTCTATGGTAAAGTTTTGATCGCGCAAATTGACTTCAATAGGATCGAACTCACTGTTTTCCGGCAGCAGAAAAACGGTATTGCCTTGCTTTTTAAGACGCTTAACGGTTACTTCATCTTCTATACGCGCCACGATAACCTGGCCATTACGCGCTTCCTGCGTTTTGTGCACCGCTAACAGATCGCCATCAAGTATTCCGATATCGCGCATCGACATACCGCTGACGCGCAGCAGAAAATCCGCGCTCGGCTTGAATAAGGATGGATCAACCTGATAATGGCCTTCGATATGCTGCTGCGCCAACAGCGGCTCGCCTGCGGCCACGCGCCCGACAAGCGGTAGCCCCGCTTCCTCATCCTGCAATAAGCGAATACCGCGCGATGCCCCGGAGACAATCGCAATCGCGCCTTTACGCGCCAGCGCCTTGAGGTGCTCTTCGGCGGCGTTCGGCGAACGAAAGCCCAGACGCTGCGCAATTTCCGCGCGCGTTGGAGGCATGCCCGTCTGGCTAATATGATCCCGGATGAGGTCAAACACCTCCTGCTGCCTGGCTGTTAACGCTTTCATTACGCCCCCTGGGTGTATAAAAAATCATGCTGTGAGTATATACAGCATAAAATGATTAGTGAATCAAAAAAAGACAATACACTGCTTACTTAGCGGCCCGGTACGCAAAAGCAAGTGAGAATGGGGACAATGAAAAGCCGGCAGCGGGAGGAAAATCCCCCCTTCCAACAGACCCGCACGGCCTGGCGTTCATATTAGCCGTAATGCTGCCAGAGCAGCGCGACCCAGACGAAAACGGCCAGCATAATCGCCAGCAATACGGCGGCGGACCCCATATCCTTGGCGCGTCCGGAGAGCGCATGAAAGTCGCTGCCGATGCGATCGATCGCCGCTTCAATGGCGCTGTTAAGCATTTCCACCACCATGACCAGCACCACGGAACCAATCAATAACACACGCGTAACGCCATCTACGTTCAGCCAGCAAGCGATGGCTATAGCGATAACAGCGGCGATCCCCTCCTGGCGAAAGGCGGCTTCGTTACGCCAGGCGGCTTTAAAACCCTTCCAGGAGTAGCCTGCGGCTTTGATGATTCGGGTGAACCCAGTGTTATTATTGGCCATGAAAGGAAACCTTTTTAAAAAATAAGCGTCAATGCCAGAGCGCTTCGATTATAGTGGCGCCGCAGAAATTCCGCGCTGCATCTGATATTCTTGCAGCGTATTTGGATGATTAACCAGAGGCTTTACATCATTTATGTCAGGCTGGTCCCGATTTTTATACAAGTTGCTTAACTTACCCTTAAGCGTGTTGGTCAAAAGCAAGTCCATTCCGGCCGATCCCTGCGCCGAACTGGGCCTGGATACCTCACGCCCTATTATGTACGTTCTGCCTTATAATTCGAAGGCGGATTTGCTCACGCTGCGTAACCGCTGTCTGGCTCATGAACTGCCGGACCCGCTGGAGCCGCTGGATATCGATGGCACCGAACTGCCGCGCTATGTATTCGCCCACAGCGGCCCGCGCGTGTTTACTTATTACACGCCGAAAGAAGGTTCGATAAAGCTGTTCCACGACTATCTGGATCTACATCGCAACAACCCGCAACTGGACGTGCAAATGGTGCCGGTTTCCGTGATGTTCGGCCGCGCACCGGGACGTGAGAAAGGCGAGGCGAACCCGCCGCTGCGTATGCTTAACGGTATTCAAAAATTCTTTGCCGTTATCTGGCTGGGGCGCGACAGCTTCGTGCGTTTTTCACCGCCGGTTTCACTACGCCGGATGGCCACCGAACACGGCACCGACAAGAGCATTGCCCAGAAGTTGCTGCGCGTGGCGCGTATGCACTTCTCGCGCCTGCGTCTTGCCGCCGTCGGCCCGCGCCTGCCCGCACGCCAGGATCTGTTTAACAAGCTGCTGGCTTCCAGAGCTATCGCCCGCGCGGTAGAAGACGAAGCGCGCGCTAAAAAGATTTCTCACGAAAAAGCTCAGCAGAACGCCATTGCGCTGATGGAAGAAATTGCGGCCAATTTCTCCTATGAAGCCATTCGCATTACCGACCGCGTGCTGGGATTCACATGGAACCGCCTCTATCAGGGGCTTAACGTACATAACGCCGAGCGCGTGCGCCAGTTGGCTCACGAAGGACACGAACTGGTCTATGTGCCGTGCCACCGCAGCCACATGGACTATATGTTGCTTTCCTACGTACTTTACCATCAGGGCCTGGTGCCGCCGCACATCGCTGCAGGCATCAACCTTAATTTCTGGCCCGCAGGCCCCGCTTTTCGCCGCCTCGGCGCATTTTTTATTCGCCGCACTTTCCGCGGCAATAAACTTTATTCCACTGTTTTTCGTGAATATTTGGGCGAGCTATTCAGCCGCGGCTATTCGGTGGAATATTTTGTGGAAGGCGGACGTTCGCGCACAGGCCGCCTGCTTGACCCCAAAACCGGCACGCTGTCGATGACGCTTCAGGCCATGCTGCGCGGCGGTACGCGCCCTATTACGCTGGTGCCGATATACATCGGCTATGAACACGTTATGGAGGTAGGTACCTACGCCAAAGAGCTACGCGGCGCCACCAAAGAGAAAGAGAGCCTGCTGCAGATGCTGCGCGGCCTCAGTAAGCTGCGCAATCTCGGCCAGGGCTACGTGAACTTTGGCGAACCGATCCCACTCAACAACTGGCTGAACCACCATGTGCCGCAGTGGCGTGAGGACATCGATCCCATCGAAGCCGTGCGTCCGGCATGGCTGACCCCAACGGTCAACCAAATCGCCGGCAAGCTAATGGTACACATCAATAACGCCGGCGCCGCCAATGCCATGAACCTGTGCTGTACCGCCCTGCTCGCGTCGCGCCAGCGTTCGCTCACGCGCGAGCAGCTCACGCAGCAGCTTGAGTGCTACCTGGAACTGTTGCGCAACGTACCCTATTCGCCCTATGCCACAGTCCCGGACGTCAGCGCCAGCGCGCTCATCGACCACGCTTTGCAAATGAATAAGTTCGAAGTAGAAAAAGATGCCATTGGCGATATCATTATTCTGCCGCGCGAACAGGCAGTGCTGATGACCTACTATCGCAACAATATCATGCATATGCTGGTGCTGCCGTCGCTGCTGGCGCTGATGATTGTTCAGCGTCGTTACATTACTCGCCAGGCGCTGTTAAACCAGGCGATGGTGCTCTATCCTATGCTGAAGGCTGAGCTATTCCTGCACTGGAGCGACGACGCGCTGGGCGAGCAAGTGGATGCGCTGTTGGCCGAACTGCAGCGGCAGGGGTTGGTGGTTATTAACGGTGATACCGCACAGGTGAACCCGGTGCATTCGCGCACGCTACAGTTGCTGGCCGCAGGCGCGCGTGAAACCATCCAGCGCTACGCCATCACCTTCTGGCTGTTGAGCGCCAACCCGGCAATCAACCGCGGCGCACTGGAAAAAGAGAGCCGAACTGTCGCCCAGCGTCTGTCTATGCTGCACGGCATTAACGCGCCGGAATTCTTTGATAAAGCCGTATTCGCCACGCTGGTGCAAACGCTGCGTGATAAAGGCTATATCAGCGATAGCGGCGATGCGGACGTCGGGCAGACGCTCAAGGTTTACCAACTGTTGTCTGAACTGATGACCTCAGATGTGCGCCTGACAATAGAAAGCGCCAGCGCGCTGAACGGTACCGTACTGGAGACGCCGGCGCCGGAAACGCCGGAAAATCAGTAACGCCGCGTTTCACCATAAAAAAACGCCTACCGGATATCCGCCAGGCGTTTTTTATCGTCATTACGCCGTCAAAAAGGCAATATGCTCAACGCCAGCCCAAGAAACAGAAGCAATCCCACATAGTTGTTATTCATGAACGCACGAAAACAGGCGTCACGTTCACGTCCGGCGATAAGCTTTTGCTGAAAGACAAACAGCCCCGCCGCCAACGCAATTGCGCCATACCATGCAACGCCAAGGCTATTGAGCCGGCCAATGGCGACCATCAGCGCGATGACACCGGCCTGCATCATACCGACTATCAGCGTGTCGTAACGTCCAAACAGGATCGCTGTCGATTTTACCCCGATTTTCAGGTCATCATCGCGATCAACCATTGCATACTGCGTATCGTAGGCCACAGCCCACAGAATATTCGCCAGAAACATCAGCCAGCACGACAGCGGCAGCGATTCGCTAACCGCCGCAAACGCCATCGGGATGGCCCAGCCGAAAGCGGCCCCCAGCACTACCTGCGGGAAATGGGTATAGCGTTTTGTGAAGGGGTATATCCAGGCCAGCAACAGCCCCACCGCCGATAGCGCGATGGTCATGGTATTCAGGGTCAGAACCAGCAGAAAAGAGAGAACGACCAGTACGGCAAACAGCCCCAGCGCCTCACGCTCCGTTACCATCCCGCCAGGCAGCGGCCGGTTAGCGGTGCGCTTAACGTGACCGTCAATTTTACGATCGGCATAATCGTTCACGACACAGCCCGCAGCACGCATCAGCCACACGCCCGCCACAAAAACGCATAAAATAGCCAGCGGCGGCACACCGGGCGTTGCCAGCCACAGCGCCCACAGCGTCGGCCATAATAACAGCAGCGCGCCTATCGGTTTATCCGTACGCATGAGCCGATGATACGCCAGCAGCTTATCCTGCTTCAGACTCCACTCCATTATTCATCCTCTTGATACAGCGGCGATGCAGCCAGGAAAAGTTCGGTTAATAATAGCGGCTTGCCCGCAAGCCGAAGGCGCGAACGACGCCCCCACAACCCGGCGCTGCGCCCGACTTCAATAAAATCGCGCGTCAGGGTAGATGAAGTAAAAAGATAGCGTCCAAGCGGCGTTGTTCCAAGTTTTTGCAGCGCCAGTTCCGGACCACTAAGCGTGGATTGCGGCACCAGCGTACGTCCGGCAAGCCAGGGTTCCCCATCGCCGCACAGCAGTATCTCACGCAGCCAGTAGCGTTCTTCTGCAGGCAGCAGCGCCGCTTCCTGCGCCGACAGGAGGTCTGCGTCCACAAAGCCTTCCTGCGCAATCGCTACGCTTATCCGTTTGCAGTGACTTTCAAAACGCTGAGTCATGGAGTCTTCCAGCGTCAACCAACCGCGCAGCGCGGCGTTCACGTCGGGTATTTCCTGAAAGTAACGGATTGCGTACAACTGTGTGAACACAGGGTGAAACATGCGGCCTTCTCCGAAGCTGAAACCGCAGGCATTGTAACGCAGAAAAGCGGGAGAAGGGGCAGGAATGCGCAAAATGGCGATCAAAACAGCAACAATAGCGCAACAGTTCTTTTGTACGAAAACAGTGCGCCGCAGCCGCGCAGCACATGCATTTTATTTTTACTGGCACAGAGCCGTGTTATATAAACGGTCGCCCAGGTTAACGTTGAAAAAGCTTCCGGTGTAACCCCCTCTCGCTTACTCCCGTCTGAGGCGCGCGCTATTGCACAGCCAAAGGGTAATCACCAGCAGCAAAATCGCGCCGGCATGCAGCAACACGTCGCCGGCTGAATCGTGATCGATAATGATCAGACGAACAATAGCGGTAATGCCGATATAGACGAAATAACGCAGCGGAAAGTGATAGCCGGACTGGAAATATTTCACAATGAGCGCAATAAACTCGAAATAAAGAAACCAGACCAGCAACCCTTCCACAAGCTGATATTTAGTCACCTGTTCGGACTGGATAAACAGCACATGCGCCAGATGAAACGTCTCGCGCCCGAGGAAAACCATCAGAATCACGGCAAGGCTCAGTAACCCGACGTTAAGTACGGCCTGTAGCACTCTGGCTATCAAATCTGCACATTTATGAACGGTAGGGAGCATGGTAACAACGCCTCTTAAAGTCGCTACTGTTCCTGTTTATAACTTAAAACGTGATCAATGTCACAAATAACTTTCACCGCCCGTTTTTCCGGTACAAACGGCTAACAGATACTTTCACCACCACGTAACGAAAATTTTTTCCGGCATAAAGGCTGCCGCTGCTTATCACGTGAGCAGGCGCTGACGCCCGTCATTTTTTGATGGGCGCCATCGCTTGCCTTAAGTAATAAACATTACATAATCAGATAGTGACCCTATCCACACTTTCGCCGCTGTTAAAGGGTTTGAACCAATGTCGCCGGGCGGGGAATAGCGCTAAGTTATGTAACAGAACGACGATCGGCGCGCGCCTCGTCTCTATCCGCCAGGTTAGTTATTACGGGTACGGCGTGAGCCATACAGGCGTAAATTTATTTTCAGCCGTAGCGAATAAGTAGAATATTCTGATAATAAATATGCCGACGTTGCGCCGGCATATTACTTTAGCAAGACGTCAGGCGCGCCATGCTTTATAGCGATTAATTAAGCCATTGGTGGAACTGTCGTGGCTGGTAATAACTTTGTTATCGCCCAGTTCCGGCAGGATGCGATTCGCCAGTTGTTTACCCAGCTCCACGCCCCACTGATCAAAGGTGAAGATATTCAGTATAGCGCCCTGGGTGAATATTTTATGTTCATAGAGCGCAATTAGCGCCCCCAGACTGAACGGCGTGATTTCACGCAGCAGGATAGAGTTAGTGGGGCGATTGCCTTCGAACACTTTAAACGGCACCACATTTTCCAGTTGCGCCGGATCTTTCCCCCCATCGCGAAACTCCTGTTCCACCTCCTCACGGGTTTTACCAAACGCCAGAGCCTCTGTCTGGGCAAAGAAATTAGACAGCAGCTTCGGATGATGATCCGACAGCGGGTTATGGCTAATCGCTGGCGCGATAAAGTCGCACGGCACCAGTTTGGTGCCCTGGTGAATCAACTGATAAAACGCATGCTGGCCGTTAGTGCCCGGCTCACCCCAGATAATAGGGCCGGTCTGGTAAGTTACCGGTTTACCGTCGCGATCGACGTACTTACCGTTGGACTCCATATTGCCCTGCTGGAAGTAGGCTGCAAAGCGATGCATATACTGGTCATAGGGCAGAATCGCCTCCGTTTGCGCACCGAAGAAATTGTTGTACCAGATACCAATCAACGCCAGCAACACCGGCAGGTTGTGCTCAAGCGGCGTACTGGAGAAGTGCTTATCCATCGCGTGCGCGCCGGACAAAAGCTGAACAAAGTTATCAAAGCCGACAGAGAGAATTATAGACAGACCAATTGCCGACCAAAGGGAATAACGCCCCCCTACCCAGTCCCAGAACTCAAACATATTGGCAGTATCAATACCGAAATCGCCTACCGCTTTGGCATTGGTGGACAATGCGGCAAAGTGCTTCGCCACGTGCTTTTCGTCACCGGCGGTTTTCAAAAACCAGTCGCGCGCGCTATGGGCATTGGTCATGGTTTCCTGGGTAGTGAAGGTTTTAGAGGCAACCAGGAATAACGTGGTTTCCGGGTTAACCTGTTTGAGCACTTCCGCAATATGGGTGCCGTCAACGTTGGACACAAAGTGCATGTCCAGATGGTTTTTATACGGGCGCAGCGCCTCAGTGACCATAAATGGTCCAAGATCCGAGCCGCCAATACCAATGTTCACCACATCTGTTATCGGTTTACCGGTATAGCCTTTCCATTCACCGCTGATGATCGCCTCGGAAAAAGCTTTCATCTTATCCAGTACCGCGTTGACTTCCGGCATCACGTCTTTGCCGTCAACCTTAATTGGCGTGTTGCTGCGGTTGCGCAGCGCAACATGCAGCACCGCACGATCTTCGGTACGGTTGATTTTCTCGCCAGAGAACATGGACTTGATAGCTTCCGCCAGACAGGTCTCTTTTGCCAACGCCAGCAGCTTTGCCAACGTTTCTGACGTGATGCGGTTTTTGGAATAATCCACCAGTATCAGATCATCGAAAGTCGCGGAGAATTTGCTAAAGCGGTCAGCGTCATTTGCAAAAAGTTCGCTGAGCGTGACGTCTTTCAAAGCGGCATAGTGGGATGCCAGGTCCTGCCAGGCAGCGGTTTGCGTCGGATTGATGTTTTTCATGGCAATACTCTTTTGATTTGAGAATTGTGACGGGGGTCAATTGTAGCGCCTGCGCCACGCAATTGTGATGATTTTAATGCCTGAATCCTGTGATTATCGCGCAGATTTCAACAACGCCTGCAGCCCTGGTCCAGGCCCACGCTACCGCGCAGCCGGTATGCTAAGTCAGCCTCTACGCGCCGCGCTTACAAACGTGGCAGCCATACCCGTATCTGTTTCGAAAAACGCATCTGCCAGAGCGATACGCCTTCGCTTCGCGCTCCTCGCCCTTATGTCAGTGATACCTGTGCAACAAGCCATTGACAGCTATGACGTAACAGGTTAAATCTAAACCGTTACTTACGCCAACTGGCGTAAGCCAGAAGAGGCGCGTCGCCCAGGTAGTGTGTCAGAGGAGCCGATCCGAAGAAGGCACAGGAGGGGGTGCGACGCCGAGGTTATTCACGCGCGGCAGCGTGGATGGCCGACTACAGGGGCTGAATCCCCTGGGTTGTCACCCAAAGCGACCACGGGAAGGTCGTTTCGCAAGGTGGAGAGCTTCTGGGTAAACCGTAGTCTGGCACGCCACATCTCTACGTCTGCCCGTTTATCGCTCTTCTCTTGTACCAGGGTACATATTATCGCCACCCCGATGGCCCCCTGACACGAGGTTTTTCATGACACAGGTTGTATCCCCTATTGTCGTCGCCAAATTTGGCGGCACCAGCGTTGCCGATTTTGACGCTATGTCCCGCAGCGCCGACGTTGCGCTAAACGAAAGTCATGCCAGACTGGTGGTGCTCTCCGCCTCAGCCGGCATTACCAATCTGCTGGTCGCACTCTCTGAAGGGCAGGAAGCGCCCGGTCGTTTCGTCAATCTCGACGCTATCCGCAAAATTCAGTACGACATTATCGATCGCCTGGCCCGCCCGGAGGTTATCCGTGAAGAGATAGATCGCCTGCTTGAAAACATCACCACGCTTGCCGAAGCCGCCTCGCTCGCCACATCGCCTGCGCTAACGGACGAACTGGTTAGCCACGGCGAAATGATGTCCACGCTGCTGTTTGTTGAAATATTGCGCGAGCGCGGCGTTGAAGCACAGTGGTTTGATGTGCGTAAAATCATGCGCACCAGCGACCGTTTTGGTAAAGCCGAACCTGACGTCGCCGCGCTGGCGGAGCTGGCGCAACAGCAGCTATGCCCGCGCCTGGCGGAGTCGATGGTAATAACCCAGGGCTTTATCGGCAGTGAAGCAAAGGGCCGTACCACCACGCTCGGCCGCGGCGGCAGCGATTATACCGCCGCGCTGTTGGGCGAGGCGCTGCACGCCAGCCGCGTGGATATCTGGACGGATGTCCCCGGTATTTATACTACCGATCCACGCATTGTTCCCGCTGCGCGCCGCATTGATAAAATCGCCTTTGAGGAGGCGGCGGAAATGGCCACCTTCGGCGCGAAAGTGCTGCATCCTGCCACGCTGCTCCCCGCAGTGCGCAGCGAAATTCCGGTATTTGTCGGCTCCAGCAAAGCGCCAGAAGCGGGCGGGACGTTGGTTTGCAACCGCACCGAACAGCCGCCGTTGTTTCGCGCGCTGGCGCTGCGCCGCCGTCAAACATTGCTGACGCTCCATAGCCTCAATATGCTGCACTCACGCGGTTTTCTGGCCGAAGTATTCAGCATTCTTGCACGTCACAATATCTCTGTTGATCTGATAACCACCTCAGAAGTAAGCGTGGCGCTGACGCTTGATACCACCGGCTCCACTTCCACCGGCGACACGCTGCTCACCACGGCCTTGCTGACTGAATTGTCTTCACTGTGCCGGGTTGAAGTAGAAGAAAATCTGGCGCTGATAGCGCTCATCGGCAACGCCCTGAGCCGCGCCTGCGGCGTAGGCAAAGAAGTGTTTGGCGTACTTGAATCCTTTAATATCCGCATGATTTGCTACGGCGCATCCAGCCATAACCTCTGCTTTTTGGTGCCAGGTACCGAGGCCGAACACGTTGTGCGCAAGCTGCACGGCAATCTTTTCGAATAATGTCCACAGCCGGGCAACGCGCCCGGCTGGTTTCCCTTAAGCCTCCGTTAAGCCTGCAATCGTTTAATATCGTTTGCAGGAAACGCCGGCGCCCTCGCGAAAATTCGCCCGCCAGCCCCACGTACGTATTGAACACAAGGCCAATAAGCAGTTACGTTACGTCTTCATGGACTTAGCCGTAGCGTTATGCGCTGGCTAAAAACCGGCATTTCCGCACACACATCGCTCCCCGGGCGGCGCACAGGTAACTTACCGGGGAAAACGGCGCTATCACGGCCCGCGTACAGAGGTTTATGGAATGAGGATTCTGGTACTGGAAGACGATCGCCTTATCGGTGACGGCATTAAATCTGGCCTGGAGCAATGCGGCTTCTGCGTTGACTGGTTTTATGATGGTGAACAGGGTAAGCAGGCGCTGCTCAGAGCGCCATTCGATGCCGTGGTGCTGGATTTAGGGCTGCCCGGCATCGATGGCATGGATATCCTGTCATGGTGGCGGCGCCAGCACCTGGATGTGCCGGTTTTAATCCTTACCGCGCGCGACGCGCTCCATCAGCGGCTGGAGGGGCTGAACGCCGGCGCTGACGATTACATGGGCAAGCCCTTCGCGCTCGCGGAACTGGTCGCACGCCTTAATGCCCTGATTCGCCGCAGCCACGCCCACAGCGAGCCATGCCTTCAGCATCGCCACGTCACATTCGACCCCCACACCCGCGTGACCACCTGCCACGGCAGCCCCGTTATCCTCACCGTACGCGAACAGGCGCTGCTGACGCTGTTTCTGATGAACAAGAATCGCGTCATGTCGCGCCAGATGCTCGAAGAAAAATTGTATAGCTGGGATCAGGATGTCGGTAGCAATGCGGTGGAGGTGCATATTCACCACCTGCGCCGCAAACTGGGCAGCGACTTTATCCGTACCGAGCGTGGGTTGGGCTATTACCTGGGAAGCGAGAATGAATAACCTCAGTCTGAGCAGCCGCCTGCTGATTTATATCCTGCTTATCGCCATGTTAATCTGGGGCACGGCCAGCGCCCTGGGCTGGTTGCAAACCCGTAACGCCATTGACGAAATCTTTGATACCCAACAATTGCTGTTCGCCAAGCGCCTCGCTTCGGCAAGCCTCAGCGAGCTGACCGTCGATAATGTGCCTGCACGCGAGCTGCCCAAAACCCGTAGCCTGATTAAGCATGGCGATAAAGGCAACCTCGACGACGACGCGCTGGGCTTTGCCATATTTAATCATCGTGGCGAGCTATTGCTTAGCGACAGCGACCACGGCAACGAATTCGGCTACAGCACCCACAGCGGTTTCCTCAATAAAAGGCTCGAAGGCGACGACGACGAAGAGTGGCGTATTCTCTACATCACCACGCCGGACAAACGCTATACCATCGCCGTAGGCCAGGAGCGCGACTACCGTGACGATCTGGTTCAGGACATCGTACTGGGGCAGCTCTGGCCGTGGTTTATCGGCCTGCCCCTGATGATGGCGCTGACGGCATGGATTGTGCGCCGTGAACTAATGTCGCTGCGTCGCACAGCGGCCACACTGGGCCAGCGCAGCCCGGAAGATGCCACACCGCTGGAAGAAACCAGCGTCCCCAAAGAAGCGCGTCCGCTGGTTACGGCCCTGAATGCGCTGTTTGTACGCATTAGCGGCGCGCTGGAACACGAACGCCAGTTCACCGCAGACGCCGCTCACGAGCTACGCAGCCCGCTAACTGCATTGCGTATTCAAAGCGAGGTCGCGCTGTTGGCCGAAGAGGATAAAGCGTCACGCAACCGGGCGCTAAATAATTTGATTGTCGGCATCGATCGGACTTCACGGCTGGTGGATCAACTGCTGGCGTTGTCCCGCCTTGACGGTACCGCATCACTGATGAATGACCTTGAGCACATCGACTGGCGCCAGCTTGCTGCCGAAGTGACTGAAGAATCATTACCGGTGGCGCAGCATAAAAATATCGCGCTGGAAACAATTATCGAGTCGCCGCCGCAGATTGTGCAGGGCAACCGGCTATTGCTGAAGATGCTGCTCTCTAATCTGGTAAACAACGCGCTGCGCTATACCCAGAACGATGGAGAAGTGCAAATTACGCTACGCCACAGCGGGCTGAGCGTCACGGATAATGGGCCAGGCGTGATGCCCAGCCACTTAACCCGCCTTGGCGAGCGCTTTTTCCGCCCGCCTGGCGCAGTCGAGAACGGCAGCGGGCTTGGGCTTTCCATTGTCAAGCGCATTGCGCGGCTGCATGAATTTGATATTCAGTGGCGCAACCGGCCTGAAGGCGGCTTCCAGGTCACCCTGGCCCAGTCTGCTGGAAAATAAGGCGTTTTCTGGCGAAAAAAAAACCTGTACTGTGCTTGTTAAGGCTGGGGAAACTCCGGCTTTTTTGACATCACAACAGCCCCCTTTTTCGCAAGGAATCTCGCTATGCTCACAATTCTGACCCGGCTATTTCCGCTCTGGGCACTGCTGCTTTCTGCGCTGGCCTGGTTTATGCCGCCTGCGTTTATATCTGTAGCCCCCCACGTCAGTACGCTACTGATGCTGGTTATGTTTGGTATGGGCGTCCACCTTAATATCAACGATTTTAAGCGGGTGCTCTCACGCCCTGCGCCGGTCGCGGCCTGTACTTTTCTGCACTATCTGATTATGCCGCTTACCGCCTGGGTATTAGCGCGCATGTTTAACATGCCGTCTGACTTAGCGGCGGGCATGGTACTGGTCGGCAGCGTTGCCAGTGGCACAGCCTCCAATGTCATGATTTATCTGGCAAAAGGCGACGTGGCGCTGTCTGTGACTATTTCAGCCGTTTCCACGCTGGTGGGCGTTTTTGCCACACCATTGCTGACGCGGCTGTATGTTGATGCGCATATTCAGGTAGAGGTGCTGAGTATGCTGATGAGCATCCTGAAAATTGTGGTCATTCCTATTGGGCTGGGGCTCACCATACACCACCTTTTCCCACGCGCGGTAAAAGCGGTTGAGCCTTTTTTACCCGCTTTTTCGATGGCCTGCATTCTCGCTATCATCAGCGCCGTGGTCGCAGGCAGCGCAGATCGCATCGCTTCCGTCGGATCGGTGGTGTTTATCGCGGTGATATTACACAACGGTATCGGCCTTATCAGCGGCTACTGGGGTGGAAGGCTTTTCGGCTTTGACGAATCTACCTGCCGCACGCTGGCTATTGAAGTCGGCATGCAAAACTCCGGGCTTGCCGCCGCGCTTGGCAAAATCTATTTTTCCCCGCTCGCCGCCCTCCCCGGCGCATTATTCTCCGTCTGGCATAACCTGTCCGGCTCGCTACTGGCAGGCTACTGGTCCGGCAAACCGATAAGAAAGAACACGACACACGCTGATATAAGTTCACCAAGTACCTGACCCGCCATTCGGTAAACCGACAAACGCGGCCGGGCATGCCTGTTCACTGAACATGTCTGACCCGGCGCTATCGTGCATTATCCCCCTTTGAATTCAGGCCTGACGGTGAGCGCGCTGCGCACCAGCGTATTGCGAATTCGGCAAGCCGGACGAGCAGGATTTATGCCCGGATAACTAACGACGGGGTATCGCCTGATATTCGTCGCGCGCGTTATCATTGTCTGGCTGCTCCAGAATACCGTAAGCGGCGGCGAAAAATAGCGAATTAAGGCGCTATGGGCGCGGGCAAAACGCCGGTTTAGCAGGCAAAGCAGCTTACTGCGGCGCAGGCGGCGCGCGGCTCTGTTTGTGTTCCAGGAGAAAGATAACGCCGATAAAAATCAACAGCGGCGACAACCACGATAAATCAAAGCTCAGGATTCGCGCCGTCAGCGCGGGCGTGAGCGCCGCCAGGCCCTGAGCAGCGAACGACGCCATCAGCATCCTCGTGGCATTGCTGCTCTGAACCAGCGCCGTAACGCCAGTGCCGGCACAGTCTTTTTTTCACGCTATGACTAAGAACGGTGCGCAGACGCGCACCAAAAACACGCATGACGCCGGTACGCACAATATGCGTACCCCATATCAACAGTACAACGGCAAAAAGCAGAAGCAAATGTATTAACGCAGGTTCCCCTTATCGCTTTTCCGGGAATAACGACAACCTGGGCAGGTTTGCCCACAGCGGCGTAACAGGCAGGAGCAGAAGGATCCGACGCAAAATACTGAAGATAAGTATAAGACGTTACGCGACAAAAAGCGGCAGAACGCCACACAGGCGACCTGAAGCGGCTGACAAACGTCGGGCCGAATACTTTCAGCCCGGAATGTCTGAAAAATAAAAAAGCAAAATCAGGCGAATAGTCACAAAGCGGACCAACCTCATCCTGTCGCTGTCAGGATGGATGAAATACAATAAAAGACGAGGAAAATCAAAGCATTGATTTTCACCTGCTTACTACAAAGAAGGAAAAATCCCGTTTTTTCCTTCTTTGTCAACAATCTGAAAGCGGACAAAAAACCCTTTTTGACCGCTTTGTCATCAATCTCAGGTCGCTATCCCGGCGTCCTGGAATGACAGAAAAAGTGCAATAGCGGCGGCGCGCTAATCGGCATCATAACCCAGGTTCGGCGCCAACCAGCGTTCAACCTCGGAAAGGCTCATACCTTTACGCTGCGCATACTCCTGAACCTGATCGCGCTGAATCTGCGCCACGGCAAAGTATTTACTGTCGGGATGGCTGAAATACCAGCCCGACACTGACGCCCCCGGCCACATCGCAAAGGATTCCGTCAGCCTCATACCTGTGTGTTTTTCCACATCCAGCAGTTGCCAGATAGCGGCTTTCTCGGTGTGATCCGGGCAGGCCGGGTAACCCGGCGCCGGGCGGATGCCCTGATAATTTTCACGGATCAGCTCCTCATTACTGAGGTTTTCATCAGGCGCATAGCCCCACAGCGCCTTGCGCACCCGTTCATGGAGATATTCCGCAAAGGCTTCCGCCAGGCGATCGGCAACGGCTTTAACCATAATTTTGTTGTAATCATCGTGCTGCGCGTCAAACGCCTGCGCCAGCGCATCTTCCTCCAGCCCGCCGGTCACGGCGAACGCGCCAAGGTAATCGGCCTTGCCGCTGCGCTTCGGCGCCACAAAATCCGCCAGACAATAATTAGCAAAACCCGCTTTTTCCGTTTGCTGGCGCAGGTGACGGCTCACCGCCAATACGTGAGTTCGGGTTTCGTCGCGGTAGATTTCAATATCATCCCCTACGCTGTTAGCCGCAAAAAGCCCCACTACGCCGCGCGGCGTGAGCAACTTTTGCGCGTTGAGCCTGTCAAGCATGGCGTTGGCGTCATCAAACAGGCGCTGCGCCTCTTCACCCACCACCTCATCAGTTAAGATGCGCGGATATTTACCTGCCAACGACCAGGTCATAAAAAACGGTGTCCAGTCGATATAGTTACGCAGCGTTTCGATACTGGCGCAGACCGCTTCGACACCGAGGCGATGCGCCGCCGGGGGAGTATAGCGGCTCCAGTCAAAGGCCATACCGTTTGCCCGCGCGGCCTGCAAGGTCACCGGCGGCGTACGCGGTTTTTTGCGTCCGTGCTGCTCACGCGCCACAACGTACTCACGCCGTGTACGGGCCACGAAATCATCCCGCTGCGTCTCAGACAGCAGCGACGAGACCACGCCTACCGTACGCGAAGCGTTTTGCACATATACCGTTGGGCCGCTGTAGTTCTGTTCGATTTTTACGGCCGTATGCGCCTTAGAAGTGGTCGCGCCGCCAATCAACAGCGGTAGGGTAAAGCCCTGACGTTCCATCTCTTTTGCTACATTGACCATTTCATCCAGCGATGGCGTTATCAGGCCAGACAGCCCAATAATGTCAGCATTATGCTCTTTTGCCGCCTTCAGAATGGCATCGCACGGCACCATTACGCCCAGATCGATAATCTCGTAGTTATTACACTGCAATACTACGCCAACGATATTTTTGCCGATATCGTGCACGTCCCCTTTTACCGTCGCCAGCACAATTTTGCCATTGCTCTGGCCCTGCGCCTTGCTGGCTTCAATAAACGGCTCCAGATACGCCACCGCCTGCTTCATTACGCGCGCGGACTTCACGACCTGCGGCAAAAACATTTTCCCCTCGCCAAACAAGTCGCCTACCACGTTCATGCCGTCCATCAGCGGCCCTTCTATCACCTCAATCGGGCGTGTCGCCTGCTGGCGCGCCTCTTCCGTATCCTGCGCAATAAACTCTGTAATGCCCTTCACCAGCGAGTATTCAAGGCGTTTTTTGACTTCCCAACTGCGCCATTCGGCCTGCTGAGCGCAGGCGGCCTCATCAGATTTGCTGCCGCGATATTTTTCCGCCAGCGCCAGCAAGCGCTCGGTGCCGTCATCGCGGCGATTAAGAATGACGTCCTCTACCGCATCGCGCAGCTCAGCGGGTAAATCATCGTAGATAGCCAACTGCCCGGCGTTAACTATCCCCATATCCATGCCATTGCGTATGGCGTAGTAGAGAAAAACCGCGTGAATAGCTTCACGCACCGGGTCATTGCCGCGAAAAGAGAACGACACATTCGACACGCCGCCGGAAATCAGCGCGTACGGCAGCTCGCGTTTGATGTCCTCGCAGGCGCCGATAAAGTCCACCGCATAATTGTTGTGTTCATCGATACCGGTTGCGATGGCAAAAATATTCGGGTCAAAAATGATATCTTCCGGCGGGAACCCCACCTCCTGGGTCAGAATGCGGTAAGCCCGGCGGCAGATCTCGATTTTACGGGCGCGGGTATCGGCCTGACCGTCTTCGTCAAAAGCCATCACCACCATCGCCGCGCCATAGCGGCGTACGCGCCTGGCGTGCGCGATAAAGGCCTCAACGCCTTCTTTCATGGAGACAGAATTGACCACGCCTTTACCCTGAATACATTTCAGGCCTTTTTCGATAACGTCCCATTTAGAAGAGTCAATCATGACAGGCACGCGGGCGATATCCGGCTCACCGGCAATCAGATTGAGAAAGCGCACCATTGCCGCTTCGGCATCGAGCATGCCTTCATCCATATTGATGTCGATTATCTGCGCGCCGTTTTCCACCTGCTGGCGCGCCACGTCCAGCGCTTCGGCATATTTTTCTTCTTTAATCAAGCGCTTGAATTTTGCAGAGCCGGTAACATTGGTGCGTTCGCCTACGTTAACAAACAGGCTGTCGGCGCCGATATTAAGCGGTTCAAGGCCTGCCAGACGGCAGGCTGCCGGTATATCCGGCAGGCGGCGAGGCGCAAGGCCTTCCACCGCTTTACTCATTGCAGCGATATGCTCCGGCGTAGTGCCGCAGCAGCCGCCGACGATATTCAGAAATCCGGCTTCGGCCCACTCGCGAATCTGCGCGGCCATAGCCTCGGCCTCCAGATCGTACTCCCCAAAAGCGTTAGGCAGCCCGGCATTTGGGTGCGCGCTAACGTAGCATTGCGCGATACGCGACATCTCCGCTACGTACTGACGCAGCTCATCCGGCCCCAGCGCGCAGTTAAGACCAAAGGAGAGCGCATCAGCATGGCGCAGCGAGTTGTAAAATGCTTCTGTAGTCTGGCCTGAGAGGGTGCGCCCTGAAGCATCGGTAATCGTGCCGGAAATCATTATCGGCAGTTCAACGCCCAGCGCGTCAAATTCGCTTTTTACCGCAAAGATCGCCGCTTTGGCATTAAGAGTGTCGAACACCGTTTCAATCAGGAGAAGATCCACACCGCCTTCCACCAGCGCGCGAGTGGATTCGCGGTAAGCTGCGACAAGCTGGTCAAAAGTAATATTGCGAAACGCCGGATCGTTGACGTCAGGCGAAATGGAGGCCGTGCGGTTTGTTGGCCCAAGCACGCCCGCAACATAGCGCGGTTTTTCCGGCGTGCGCGCCGTCCATTCATCGGCGCAGGAACGCGCCAGCTTAGCCGCTTCAAAATTAATCTCTGCCGACAGCGATTCCATGCGGTAATCCGCCATCGCAATCGTCGTCGCGTTAAAGGTATTGGTTTCAATGATATCCGCGCCAGCTTCGAAGTAGGCGTAATGGATTGCGGCAATAATATCAGGGCGACTTAGCGCCAGCAGGTCGTTATTACCCTTAAGATCGCAGGGCCAGTCGGCAAAGCGCCCGCCCCGGAAGTCATCTTCTTCCAGACGATAGCTCTGGATCATCGTGCCCATGCCGCCATCCAGCACCAGAATGCGGTCTTTTAATTGCTGATGCAGTTGCTCTACTTTGCTGCTCACGCTCACTCCCGACGATGTTAGACAAGGCCAAAAGGCCAGCGGCCCATACTGTCATAAACCGTTAACGCCGCAAAGATACACAAACGTAACATGAGAGATGTTCACAACACTGCTCCGATGAGTTGTTCCACGGTTGCAATATCGCCAAATAAAACGAAAATTATTTCCACGATACAGAAAAAGGAATCCATTATGGCTGCCGCCGTTCCTGGCAAACGAGGAAAGAAACCCCGCAATACCGCCACCCCTCCGGCTCCCGCAACCGGGCAGGTACAATCCCTTACCCGCGGTCTGAAATTACTGGAATGGATTGCAGAATCTCATAGCAGCGTGGCGCTAACGGAGCTCGCACAGCAGGCCGGGCTACCCAATTCCACCACGCATCGCCTGTTAACCACCATGCAGCAACTAGGTTTTGTACGCCAGGTGGGTGAGTTGGGGCACTGGTCGATTGGCGCGCATGCGTTTGTGGTTGGCAGCAGTTTCCTGCAAAGCCGCAATTTGCTGGCCATTGTGCATCCGGTGCTGCGCAAACTCATGGAAGAATCCGGCGAAACGGTCAACCTGGCCGTGCTCGATCAAAGCGATCATCAGGCGATTATTATCGATCAGGTGCAGTGCACCCAGTTGATGCGTATGTCGGCCCCCATCGGCGGCAAGCTGCCGATGCACGCCTCCGGCGCCGGTAAAGCGTTTTTATCACAGCTTGCAGAACCCCAGGTTACCGACCTGCTGCACCGCAAGGGGCTGCACGCCTATACCCACGCCACGCTGATTTCGCCGCTGCACCTGAAAGAGGATCTGCTGCAAACTCGCCGCCGCGGCTATGCGTTTGACGACGAAGAACACGCGCTCGGCCTGCGCTGCATTGCCGCCTGCATTTTTAACGAGCACCGCGAACCGTTTGCCGCAATTTCTATTTCCGGCCCGGTTTCCCGCATTACCGACGATCGCGTCACCGAGCTGGGCGCGCTGGCAATCAAAGCGGCAAAAGATGTCACGCTTGCCTACGGCGGAACGCGTTAATTTTTCCTGATAACGGTATAGCATGCCCGCATCTACAAAATAAAAAATGAATTCACGATATGGACCGCCGCAGCGGGCGTCCGGGGCCGGTTAATCCGCAATCTGCCGGACGCATGGCCGCTGTTGAAAGCGGCCTGCGCAGCCTGCCGGCGCGGGTTATAACGAACTTCCCGACCGCATATCCGATACGCTGCGGCTGCGTCGGTTATGACATTACGCTTGACCAGGCTGCGGCCACGCACTGCTGATAAGCGTATGCCGCCGGCTGACGAGTAACGAATCCCGCTGGAAATTTACTCCCCACTCCTTACAGGCCACGACCTGTTGCGCTCAACACAGCAGTCGCCGCCAGGCTGGGGTTTTGGGCCGACATGCCCGCATCAATGTAGAAGCCCGCCCCATCGCGGCTGCCGGTGACTGGAATAAAAGCCGTCTACGCCGCTATCTGGCATTCCGCATATTTGGCGCGCTGCCGGGGGTTCGCAGGCGGGCTGCGTATGTCGGCCATTAAGCGCGACCGGGGGATAAAAGATTTTGGCGGCATGATGGTAAGGGTTGACTCTTTGTGCTTCGCTGCACCCGTATTTTTCTACGTCGTCCGCTATTTTTATACCTGCCCAACGGGCAAAGACCTGCCGTAGCGCACGCTAAAGCGCTGGTGACTGCGGTAGGCATAAACATCCTCCACATGACCATCTTTTATTCGGGTCTGTAGCGCGCGCCAGTAATCGGCTCGCAGCAGATCGGCGTGCATCTCCTCAAACAATGGCCCGATGCGCGGATCGGCGCATAGCCAGTGGCGGAATTCCTGCGGGAACACATCACCAGGCGAAACGCTGTACCACGGCTCGCTCGCCAGCTCATCTTCGGGGTAGCGCGGCGGCGGAATATCGCGGAAATTCACTTCGGTCATGTAGCAGATTTCGTCATAATCGTAGAACACCACCCGCCCGTGGCGCGTTACGCCAAAATTTTTAAACAGCATATCGCCGGGAAAAATATTGGCGGCAGCAAGCTGTCGAATGGCGTTACCGTACTCCTCCACCGCATCGCGCAGCAGTTGGCCATCCACGCTCTCCAGCCAGATATTGAGCGGCACCATACGCCGTTCAATATACAAATGGCGCAGCACGATACGCTCGCCAAGATCGGTGATTTTTTCCGGCACTTCTTCACGCAACAGCGCCAACAGCGCCGGGCTAATCTGGCGTTTTTCCAGTACGAAGTTTTCAAACGCCTGGGTATCCGCCATGCGCCCAACGCGGTCGTGCTCTTTTACCAGTTGATAGCACTCACGCACGCGTTCAGCGCTTACTTCCTTTTGCGGCGCAAAGCGATCCTTAATCACCTTAAATACCCGATCGAAACCGGGCAACGTAAAAACCAGCATCACCATGCCGCGGATACCGGGCGCCTCGATAAACTGCTCGTCGGTAGTGGCGATGTAATGCAGATATTCACGATAACTTTCTGTTTTAGCATGCTTCTGGCAACCAATAGCGCTGTAAAGTTCGGCGGTGGATTTACCCGGTAAAATTTCACGCAGCCACTCCACCAGTGCGGCGGGCAACGGCGCGTAAACCATGAAGTAAGAGCGGGCAAAGCCAAATACGATACTCGCATCAGCGTAGGACGTAAGGCAGGTATCAATAAACAATTCGCCGCCGTCACTGCGATGAATGGGCAACAAAAACGGCAGCGTTCCCTGAGGCAGATTGATTTTCGCCACCAGCCATGCCGCTTTATTGCGGTAAAACAGTTCGTTGGCCACCTGTAGCCAGGCACAGCGTAAAATATCGTCACCGAAGGTTTCGCGCAGGTGCCCAAGGATATAATCGACATCACGCGCCAGATCCTGCCAGGGCAGACGCAGCGGCAAATCAGTAAGCGTTTCGGCCAGTAGCTGCGTCCAGCCTCCCGTCGGCCGACGCGCTTTACTGAGCGGACGTGGATGCGACAAACGCCGTTGCGCGGGCTGTGAACTGTGGATATACAGCCGCTCGGGCATCAGCGCGCGGTGATCGAACAGGCGGCAATAGACGGAGTTGAAAAAACTTTCCGCAATCTCGAAGCGGGGATAATCCGACAGCAGGGCCGTGTAATGCGCCTTTATCCGCAGCAAAAAACCGGCATGCATTTTTTTACCTTCGGTAATACAGCGTAGCTGTTCTGCCACCAGGCCAACGTGGTGATCATAAAGATGAATACGCGCCTTCATCGCCTGCTGAACAGCGTGCCAGTCCGCCTGCTCAAAGCGCTGCTGCGCGCCGGCAGTCACCTCAAGAAAACGACCATACTGGGCATCAAAGCCCTGTAATATAGTTTGCGCAATCAACAGCTCCAGCCCACGCGACATGGTACGCCCCCTGTGCCAACTTTCCTGTTATATCAGCCCCGCCTCGCGTTGGGGCACAAAAGGCGGGACATTGCGCCCCAAAGCGGGGCGCCCGATGACCGCGTTCTGTTTACCTCTTGTGAAAAAAGCGATGGCTATCAGAACTGCGATTCCTCCGTTGAGCCGGTTAGCGCCGTGACGGATGACGCGCCGCCCTGAATAATGGTTGTCACATTATCGAAATAGCCGGTGCCCACCTCCTGCTGATGCGACGCAAAGGTGTATCCCGCTTTGCCGGCGGCAAACTCCGGCTGCTGGACTTTCTCAACATAGTGTCGCATTCCCTCACCCTGCGCATAGGCATGCGCCAGGTCGAACATGTTGAACCACATGCTGTGAATGCCGGCTAAAGTAATAAACTGGAATTTGTATCCCATCTCAGACAGCGCATCCTGGAAAGTTGCAATGGCGCGGTCATCGAGGTTTTTCTTCCAGTTAAACGATGGTGAACAGTTGTAGGCCAACAGCTTACCGGGGTAGCGGGCGTGGATGGCCTCGGCAAAACGTCGTGCCTGGTCAAGATCGGGGGTGGAAGTTTCACACCAGACCAAATCGGCGTAGGGCGCGTAGGCCAGACCACGGCTGATGGCCTGCTCTACGCCCGCTCGCGTGCGGAAAAACCCTTCGCCGGTACGCTCACCGGTGATGAATTCGCTGTCGTAGCTGTCACAGTCGGAAGTAATGAGATCTGCTGCATCCGCATCGGTACGGGCAATCAGCAGCGTTGGTACGCCTGCCACATCGGCAGCCAGACGCGCTGCTATCAGCTTCTGTATGGCTTCCTGAGTCGGCACCAGTACCTTGCCTCCCATATGCCCGCATTTTTTCACTGAGGCCAGTTGGTCTTCAAAATGTACCGCCGCCGCCCCCGCTTCAATCATTGATTTCATCAACTCAAAGGCGTTAAGCACGCCGCCAAATCCCGCTTCGGCATCAGCCACGATCGGCAGAAAATAGTCCACGAAACGCGGAGAACCTGGCTCCACGCCTGCGGCCCACTGGATCTGATCCGCCCGGCGAAAAGTATTATTGATGCGCTCCACAACCGACGGCACCGAGTTCACCGGGTAGAGCGACTGGTCAGGGTACATGCTGGCGGCAAGGTTAGCGTCAGCCGCTACCTGCCAACCAGACAGATAAATAGCTTCAATGCCGGCCTTCGCCTGCTGCAGGGCCTGGCCGCCAGTAAGCGCCCCAAGGCTGTTGATATATCCTTTTTTCGACTCACCGTGTAGAAGCCGCCACAGTCTGGCCGCGCCCCGCTGCGCCAGCGTGCATTCCGGGTTTACCGAACCTCGCAGTTTTACCACATCTTCAGCGCTGTATGGACGGCGTATGCCCTCCCAGCGTGGCTGTGTCCACTCTTTTTGTAATGCTTCAATTTGTTGGGTACGGGTTTTCATGTGCAGATGCTCCCTATTATTCTCCTGGCATTCCAGGCGATATTATTAAAGACAGTTTGGTCACAGACCCACGCGCAATAGCAGGTATGCTCTTGCGGTGTATGAACGTTTTGCGCGCGGCCGGACGCCAAATGGCCCGGGAAACTACGCCAGCAAGCGATAACCGGGCAACGTCAGAAAATCGATCAATTCATCCGACGTGGTGATGTGTTCCATCAGTCGCGCGGCATCGTCAAACCGACCATGCCTGAAGCGAGGCTCGCCCAGCTCTTCCCGAATGACCTGCATTTCTTCCGCCAGCCATTGTCGAAACAGCGCGCTGGTGACCGGCCTACCGTCGCTGAGGCGCTTTTCATGGTGTATCCACTGCCAGATGGAAGTACGGGAAATTTCCGCCGTTGCGGCATCTTCCATCAGGCCGTAAATGGGTACGCAGCCATTGCCCGAGATCCAGGCTTCGATATACTGCACCGCTACGCGAATATTGGCGCGCATGCCCGCTTCAGTACGTTCGCCATCGCAAGGCTGCAAAAGCTGTTCAGCAGTAATGGGCGCATCGTCGTCGCGAGTGACGTCAAGCTGGTTTTTACGTTCGCCCAGCGCTTCACTAAATACCGCCATAGCAGTATCAGCCAGGCCAGGATGCGCAATCCAGGTGCCGTCGTGGCCGTTTTGCGCTTCAAATTCCTTATCAGCACGCACGTTATTGAGTACCTGAGCGTTGCGCTCACTGTCTTTACTGGGGATAAACGCCGCCATACCGCCCATAGCAAACGCGCCGCGACGATGGCAGGTCCGGATGAGCAGACGCGAATAGGCGCTAAGGAAAGGCTTATCCATAGTGACCACCTGCCTGTCCGGGAGCACACGATCCGGGTAATTCTTCAGCGTTTTGATATAGCTGAAAATATAATCCCATCGCCCACAGTTCAGGCCCACAATGTGATCGCGCAGCGCATAGAGGATCTCATCCATTTGAAACACAGCGGGCAGCGTTTCGATAAGCAGCGTGGCTTTTATGGTGCCGCGCGGCAGGCGAAAGCGGTCTTCGGTATAACTAAACACCTCGCGCCACCACACCGCTTCCTGCCAGGCCTGGGTTTTCGGCAGATAAAAGTAAGGGCCGCTGCCTTTAGCAAGCAATTTCTGGTAGTTGTGGAAAAAGTAGAGCGCAAAATCAAACAAACTGCCGGGAATAGCTTCGTTGCGCCACGTCACGTGCTTTTCTGGCAAATGCAGACCGCGCACGCGACAAACCAGCACGGCCGGGTTCGGCCCAGGCTGATAAATTTTTCCCGACTCGTTGGTATAGCTTATGGTGCCTCTGACGGCATCGCGCAGATTGATTTGCCCATCGATGACTTTCTGCCAGCCTGGCGCCAACGAATCCTCAAAGTCAGCCATGAACACCTTCACATTGGCATTCAGAGCATTGATCACCATTTTACGTTCTACCGGCCCGGTAATTTCGACACGCCGGTCCATTAAATCGTCCGGGATACCGCGAATAGTCCATTCGCTTTCACGAATGGAAGCCGTTTCCGAAATAAAATCGGGCAGTTTTCCGTTGTCGATATCCTGCTGCTGTTGAAGGCGTGCAGCAAGCAACTTGTTGCGCTGTGGGGTAAAACGAACAACCATCTCAGTCAGAAAATCAACGGCGTCCGGCGTCAGGATCTGCTTCTCCTGCTCGCCAAAGGGCTGGCTGAACGCCAGTTCTGCGGTGGTGGTGGCCTGCTGGGACATGGGAGCGCTCCTCTTGAATTAGCCTTCGGGATCTTCCTGTCGCGAACGAAAGTGAATTTTGTGCAGTTTTCGTTCAGCTTAGTTAAGACTAATTCGTCATTTTATAAAATCAAAAACAATTTCCATTTTTTAAGAAAAATAAATTCAACCCTTTGAATTAAATAGAAATAAATATTTCTTTCAGAGAGAAGCGGTTTTCAGAAATAAAAAAAGCACCCGAAGGTGCCTGAATCGTGAAACTGAAACGGTTAATCCAGCGTAGGGTTCATATGACGCAGATCGAAGGGCGTTATCTGATAGACGTAGTAATTCAGCCAGTTAGTAAACAGCAGGTTACCGTGGCTGCGCCAGGTGGCGCGCGGCCGCTGCGTCGGATCGTTATTCGGGAAATAGTTGTAAGGCACCTGCGGGTCGATGCCAGCCTTTACGTCGCGAAAGTATTCGCTCGCCAGCGTCCCGGCGTCATACTCCGGATGGCCGGTGACAAACGCAATACGCTTGTCCTTGCTGGCAAACAGATAGGCATCTCTATCTTCTGATTCCGCCAGGATATCAAGATCGGTATAGTCCCGGATTAGCGCTGCGGGAAAGTCCGCATAACGAGAATGCGGCGCGAGAAACCTGTCATCAAAGCCGCGGGTCAGCAATGCGTGAGGATAGGTCAGAAAATGTTCGTAAACCCCCGTAAGCTTATCCTTACGAGTCTGCTTGGGGATATCATAGAGAATATTTAGCGCCGCCTGCACTGCCCAGCAGACAAACAGCGTGGACGTGACATGTTCGCGCGCCCAATCCAGCACACAGCGAATCTGCGGCCAGTAGGCCACATCGTTAAATTCAACCAGCCCCAGCGGAGCGCCGGTAACAATCAGGCCATCGAAATTCTGGTGCTGAATATCTTCAAAATTGCAATAAAAGTTGTTCAGGTGCTCTTGCGGCGTATTGCGCGATTCACGGTTGTCGATGCGCAGAAGCTGGATATCGACCTGTAGCGGGGAGTTGGATAAGAGCCGCAGAAACTGATTTTCGGTTTCGATTTTCTTTGGCATCAGGTTGAGGATCAGCACTTTTAACGGACGAATTTCCTGATTGCTGGCGCGGGAGGACGTCATAACAAAAACGTTCTCCTGGCGCAGAAAATTTACGGCTGGCAATTCATCGGGCACCCTGATCGGCATAACCTTGTAACCTCCCTACATACGTTTAAACGTTTAGACATCCAGACAGCCGAAGATAACCCGCAACGCGGAAAATGTCGAGTCCGCAAGTAGAAGGTGAGAAAGTTTCACAAAGCACGCTACGTTAGAATATAAAGACCAACTTAAGGAGTGAATATGGTTATAAGCATTCGCCGCCCCCGGCACGATGAGGGCGAGCAACTGATTGCGATCTGGTGCCGTTCCGTCGATGCCACGCACCATTTTTTATCAGCAGAGTACCGGGCTGAGCTTGAGCCTCTGGTCCGCTCTTTTTTGCCCGAGGCACCGTTATGGGTTGCGGTAAATGCGCATGACGAGCCAGTTGGATTTATGATATTGAGTGGGCAGCATATGGACGCGCTGTTTGTAGATGCTGATAGACGTGGCCGTGGCGTGGGCCGGATATTGGTAGAACATGCGCTTTCACAGGCGCCAGAGTTGACGACTAATGTGAATGAGCAGAACGAGCAGGCGGTCGGATTTTACAAGAAAATGGGGTTTAAAGTGACGGGTCGTACCGAAATCGACGATCGAGGGAAACCGTATCCGTTGTTGAATTTAGCGTGCAGGAAGGAGTAGCGCAGGAACAGTGCAGTCTGTTTTCCACAGCGGCGCGGCGCTTACCGGGGCGGCTAACGATTCTGGCAGTTTAAGTAACGCTTCGGGCCGCTGCTTCGCAACGCTCAAATCCGCT
>NZ_JAEPBH010000110.1 GCF_016632365.1 Tenebrionibacter intestinalis
CTGAAGGTGATGCAACACCAATAACCCGCTGACCACAACTAACTGATCAGGAGTTAATTATGGCTAACGCAGATACTAAGTCAGATAGCCCCACATCCACAACCCGCAGATATACAGTCGGTTATATCCGGAACTCACGAACGTTTACGCCGTTTCCGTCCATTACGCTTAAGGGTAACTGGATGAAAAGGCTGGGTTTTGTGACAGGGCAGAAGATTGAGGTGCTGGCCGAGCCGGGGCAACTGATTGTCCGGCTGGCCGCTGAGGGATAAGGCAGGTAAAAAGATCCCGGTACTGAGGCCGGGATCTTTTTCATGGCAGTCTAAGAAAGTATGTCAGTTATTAATATCTGATCATTTATTTTATTTATTCTCAGTAAATTAGGATCGGGTAGGCTATTAATTAATTTTTCAATAGTCCCTCTTGGATACCTTTTTTCTTGGATAGTTTTTTCAAAGTCAGTCGAATAAAAAAAACGTTCGAAATCACCATCAAAAGCTAACCAAAATACACATCCATAATCCGATAACTCACAAGCATCTAACCAAATTACATTTTCTGGCGAACCATCTGAAAAATCCAAATCAGCTAATGGAATACTACCAATATCACAAACGCCATCACTTAACTGACTGTTTATGCTATCTTTTAATGATGATATGACTACATAAAGATCTGTAACTGTTCCTTNGCCATCACTTAACTGACTGTTTATGCTATCTTTTAATGATGATATGACTACATAAAGATCTGTAACTGTTCCTTTTCCCGGAATCAGCTCATCATCTATAATGAGGTTAAAAAGACCACTGGGAGAACTCAGTTCAAGAATATACTCTAACTGAATTCCTATCTCTAAAGCATTTCCAATAATCATTTTATTTTCCATCCTTCCTGTTTTCTCAAGGCAGCTCTAATATCATTTGGTAATTCAAGCTTATTTTTTGGATCTGCTGTACTACCAGACCAGTGGAAACCACCCGTATTATCAGGAGAAAACCGATGTATATCCCCATTACTATCCATAGTATATCTAGCCTTACTCTCCTTACCTTTTACAGTCAGAGATATTGAATTTTCAAAAAGCGAAAGTGAATTTTTAGGTTCAATTCCTGCATTTGGCCTATTACCTAAGCCGCCAAGAGTATGTTTTGAGTTTGACTGATAAACCAGTCCGTTACTGGCTTTAACCGGCTCTGGAACTGGGATTGCACTACCTTTCCCAGCCTTACTAATCCCCCCAAACGCTGATGCTGCTGCCCCCGCAACTATTCCCGCCTGAACTTCATCCAGACCATATTCTTTCTGGAGTGCTTCCGAGACTTTACTAGTTGCAACAACGCCTTCGGCCTGCATTTGCTGCGCAAAAGTCGCCGTCAGATCGTAGACCATCTTGATCGGGATATCTTCACCCAGAGCACGATCTATTGCCTGCTTCACTGCCAGACTGTCAGTCAGTACATCGCCGTATTTTTGCTGGCAGGTTGCAGGGCTGGCCGTGCAATCGCTGATAAGTTGCTTTTGCTGGGCCGTACTCAACTCTTCATACTTCTTGATGATGCTGCCGCAGTCACCGCCACTGGCCTGACAGGACTTCATTTCAGCCGACCAGGCATTTATCTGCTTGCTGCTCAGATAGTTATTCTCAACTAAAACCCTTTTACCTTAA
>NZ_JAEPBH010000111.1 GCF_016632365.1 Tenebrionibacter intestinalis
TTTGTGTTTGTGTTCCCCGCGCGAGCGGGGATAAACCGTGGACAAGCGACAATAAAAACATGCCAGTTAAGTGTTCCCCGCGCGAGCGGGGATAAACCGGCAATCCATGCCAAGGAGTAAGTAAATTTTCAGTGTTCCCCGCGCGAGCGGGGATAAACCGCCTATCAGGATAGCCTCGATGGTAAATCCGTGGTGTTCCCCGCGCGAGCGGGGATAAACCGGAGAATTTACTTATACGGATGTGTTACCCGGAGTGTTCCCCGCGCGAGCGGGGATAAACCGGGAATAGACAGGGTTGCCGCGAACAGTGGCAGGTGTTCCCCGCGCGAGCGGGGATAAACCGTCCAGGTGGACAGCAACGGCACGAAATACATTGTGTTCCCCGCGCGAGCGGGGATAAACCGGAGCCTGTTGAAATCGAGAATACTGATGTCCTGTGTTCCCCGCGCGAGCGGGGATAAACCGGAGATTTCAACCGATGAAACCTGAAAATATCTGTGTTCCCCGCGCGAGCGGGGATAAACCGCCAGTTTTCCATATCTTCAGCGGTATAAACCTGTGTTCCCCGCGCGAGCGGGGATAAACCGTACGCGCGCGCCGATATCCGGTTTTTTACCGAGTGTTCCCCGCGCGAGCGGGGATAAACCGCATCTTTACCGTGCGGGGTTATCTGCGTCTGGGTGTTCCCCGCGCGAGCGGGGATAAACCGAACTGATTCGTGAATTAGCAGCGGCGGCAGATGTGTTCCCCGCGCGAGCGGGGATAAACCGGTTGTGCTTGTTGGCGGTGCGGCCAATCTTGTGTGTTCCCCGCGCGAGCGGGGATAAACCGCTCTTCACGAAAATCCGCGCTGCGGGCAGTAAGTGTTCCCCGCGCGAGCGGGGATAAACCGACCAGATTTGACCTGTCCTTTAGTAAACTGTCGTGTTCCCCGCGCGAGCGGGGATAAACCGGATCGAGGCGTGGAGGAGGAGAAGGAGCTTCGGTGTTCCCCGCGCGAGCGGGGATAAACCGGCGTGGTTTCAGTCAGAGCGTGAGCGGCTCAAGTGTTCCCCGCGCGAGCGGGGATAAACCGGAATACATCGCCCAGCGTTACAGAAATCGCCGGTGTTCCCCGCGCGAGCGGGGATAAACCGCCCACCATCAACTCTTCATCGAGAAGGTGTTTGTGTTCCCCGCGCGAGCGGGGATAAACCGGAATACATCGCCCAGCGTTACAGAAATCGCCGGTGTTCCCCGCGCGAGCGGGGATAAACCGTGCTTTTTTTTTCAATATCTCAGAATTATTTCGTGTTCCCCGCGCGAGCGGGGATAAACCGGTTAAAGGCAGCCAGCTTGCTAAAGACAGAGAGTGTTCCCCGCGCGAGCGGGGATAAACCGTATCAGATCAGCTCAACAGTGCGAAGGCTGCTGTGTTCCCCGCGCGAGCGGGGATAAACCGCCAGCAATGCTAGGGTGGTCAATAAGCCCAACCGTGTTCCCCGCGCGAGCGGGGATAAACCGGTTGTCCTCTTAATGGCGGCTGCAACCGCCAAGTGTTCCCCGCGCGAGCGGGGATAAACCGTCTCATTAGTTTAATTCCTTAACTTCGGTTAAGTGTTCCCCGCGCGAGCGCTGAGGAATCCCCAGTAATGGGCGGGTGAAAAA
>NZ_JAEPBH010000112.1 GCF_016632365.1 Tenebrionibacter intestinalis
CTGGCAAAAGTGTAGCAGTATTCGGCGCAGCTATTTAGCACAAGAAATACAATAGTAAGATTCACCTTGCGTTGAGTTCTTTACACTCAACCTAAATTCACCTTTGGTAATTACGTGCTTTTTGTCGTGTTTACAGGCAGTTTTTCTAGAAGCAACCTCAAACTTAGCACCAACAATAAGAGACTTGAATTTAGCCATTAGACCATTCCTGCCTTATGTCTTCAGCTAAATTGGAAATTGCTGATTTAGCTTCTTCAACCTGTTCTAAACTTAAATTTTCTCTATCACCGCTATTACAACCTATGTACTCATTAACACGATTATGGAGTTCTCTTACAGCCCAAGCATAATTATCTTGAGACTTATTGAAATTCCTACCTTTTGTCTTAAATCCAAGCTGATTAATGAGTAATCCCGCATGATGATTAACAAGATCGTTAATCGCTTGTCTTCCTGCTCTTCTCTGGTCCTGCTTACTCAACCTAGATTTGCGTAAAATCTCTATGGCTTCATTCGTTGTCATACCTAAAGCCGCAAGTTCATTTTTGAGTTCCTGGAAATCCCCGATAGGATCTAACTCGGAAGCTATTACACCATCAGTGCTAGTAATCTCTACAGGAATAAGCCTGTTGTATCCTCCCGTTTCATCAGGATCGCTGTCACTTGTTCCATCAGAACCAAAAGCTACATCTTCAACTTCTGGTAGCAAGTCAGCGAAGAAATCTTGGTCAGCCTGGCTGAAATTCCTAAAGTCACTCCATCTATTGGCAATATTTGCACCAACATGAAAAACAACCACGCCTCTATTAACCAAATCTCCAGGGGCATTCTGTTTTACGACACGCATGACTCTACCAACAAACTGAACAAATGGGCTTAAATTAGTAAAAATACTACCGACCATAGCCACAGATAAGAATTTATGGTCGAAACCTTCACCAAGCATTTTGGATTGAATTATTACATCCAATTCATGATTTTCTAGTTTAGAGAAAACTCTATCATTAACCGAGCCATCTTCATTAGAGTGTACGTAATCAGCACGTAAATTTCTGGCAAGGAATGCTTCTTTTATCTGGATGCAATGCCCATAATTAATAGCAGATGCAATTATTTTTAACCGTTTCTCTCCAGACTCTTGACGCAGTCTATTTAGCTCCTTGATAGAAAGATCAACCAACGTACTAAGAGTCTCATCAGACATGAGAACACCACGTCTGAAAGATGCTTCTTCTTCACCTAAACGCTTAATTTCATCAGGACTTGCTAAGGTTATCTCAGTACCATCGCTATTAATATAGGCTAACTTTGATGGACTAATCATTTTTGCATGAAGCCTTTTTATATACCCCTCCCTAATTGCTTCAACAACAGGAAAGCTATATATAACCTCACCGCTCATCAACTGACCATCACTCCTCATGGGCGTAGCGCTGTAGTTTACTACCTTAGCGCTTGGGAATTTTTCCTTAACCTTAACCCATGTATTTGCTTTATTATGATGGGCTTCATCAACAATAATCAAATCAAAGAAATCGGCATCTAGCTGCTCTAACCATTTATTATCATCACCAGCTATTTGTTGAATGTTTGAAACAACAATATCACTAAATAGCTGCGCCGAATACTGCTACACTTTTGCCAG
>NZ_JAEPBH010000113.1 GCF_016632365.1 Tenebrionibacter intestinalis
AAGCAGACCATCAGCGCGTTAGGCACGCTGGCGGCTGGGTTAGCCGGTGGTATTGCTGGTGACAGCACGGCAGAAGCAGTGGCCGGGGCGCAGGCAGGAAAGAATTCAACTGACAATAATTACCTTTATGCTGAACAAATAGATGATTTTGCGGCGAGAGCGAAAGGGTGTGAAGCTCGCGGCGACTGCAAACAGATCATCAAAGAGATGGAAGATCTCAGTCTCAAGCAGCAGCAGGAAATGATTGCGGTCTGTGCCACAAACCCCGGCGCTTGTAAGGAAAAATACGGAGATATTCCTGCTAATGGAATGTTGGTCCGCGAGGCAATAGATCGTGTCTTGGGTGCGGATGTGCCATCCCAGATGGAGAACGATATGTCTTCGTTGCTGGCTCAGCAGATGGAGGCCGAAGGTGTTGTTACCAGCACCGAATTTGCTCAGGGAATTCAGGCCCGCTGGGGTATGGATAAACAGCAGGCTGAGATCTTGGCTGGCGCTGTTCTCGGGGCCGTTACCGGGGGACTGGGTAAGAGTGGTTCATCAACGGCAGGTAAGCAGATTGTCATTGTTGACTCAGGCAAGAAAGGCGCCTGGAATAAAGCCCTGAATAAGCCAGAGCCTAACACTGTTTATCAGGTTGATGGGAATAAGGTATTTGAAACCGATGTCCAAGGTAGAACAAGTTCAGCATCAGGCACATTAACCGCATCTAAAAGTGACAGAAATACCTACCAACAATGCAAAGCCGGTAAGTGTGGTGATACCGGAGATGAAGGTGGTCATTTAATTGCCAGTATTTTCAATGGTCCCGGTGAAAAGCTCAATTTGGTTCCTATGGATGGAAACCTCAATAAAGGTGCATGGAAACAGATGGAAAATACGTGGGCGAATGCACTTAAAGAAGGTAAATCAGTAGATGTGAAGATCGAGCCTGTTTATATTGGTGATAGCAAGCGGCCGGATAGCTTTAGTGTCACTTACTCCATTGATGGTGGTCGTCCAGTTATTAGAGATATAAGCAACTCCCCAGGAGGAACAAAATGAACGAATTAGATGATTTTCATAACAGGATTGGTCAGTTACTGATTGATGCTGGCCCATCTGATGCACATAAGATCATCGCTCGGGCAAAATTACCTCTGGATGGAGAGTCGTGCGAATATGAATATGATTATGTCGATCAGGAAGGGAAAGATGATTGGTTCGTACCAGATAAGCTAGCGAGTCATGATCTTCGCCTTTTGTTGGTGAAAATGCGGGATTTTTATATTCAAAATAATATGACTAATGGAAGGCCTGCCTGGACGGCTTGTGAAATCATAATTGATATACCAGCAGAAAAGATAAATATAAGCTTTCAGTACGATGACTGACATCAATCCCGGCCACTGAGCCGGGATCTTTTTATCTGTCTTATCCCTCAGCGGCCAGCCGGACAATAAGTTGTCCCGGCTCGGCCAGCACTTCTATCTTCTGTCCTGTCACAAACCCCAGCATTTTCATCCAGTTGCCCTTAAGGGTGATGGACGGAAACGGTGTAAACGTTCGCGAATCCCGGATATAACCCACGGTGTAACGACGGGTTGTGGATGCGGGGCACTCTGGCTTAGTATCTGCGTCAGCCATATCAAC
>NZ_JAEPBH010000114.1 GCF_016632365.1 Tenebrionibacter intestinalis
GGTCAGGTTAACCGTATCGCCACGGTTGCTGGTCGCATATAGGGTCAAATCCACGCATTAAAAATCACTAATTTGTACTAACTACGGATTTAGCCCGCATTAATTTCATAAAGTTGCACTGAAGTGCACTATATTGCATTAAATTTTCTAATGGGATCGGGTGTCGGGGCGCGGCCCTGACCATGTCGTCTTTTGGAGCACCGGCGCAGGTGGCGGTACTCCAAAAACACATCTTGTCTGTCTGTTTCTAAAAAATGCAGGAAAAAAATCCCGCCAACTATGAGCGGAAGTGTAGTCTGTTAGTCATCGTACTTAAAGTCGATATTTATCTTGAGGGTTTCAACATTTACCGTTACTTCACAGCTATGCCAGAATGGTTTTTCTTGTGATTTAAAGTTATCAACAAAGAAATTCCTTAGTTCAATCAAAAGATCTAAAAGTCTTTCACTGGCATCCGCTGTTTCAGTGATCCAATGTTGGTTACCTTGCCTATCAACATAATCATAAGTAAACTCACCACAGTCGCTTTCTGGCTCTAACGCTGCACACATAATGATTTTTACCGCATCGTCAGGAGTGATCGATAGCAATACTGAACCAATATCATTATATATATCTTGATCAGAACGCATTATTTCCCTCCAGGTGCATTGTTAAATACTTTTTCAATCGGTCGACCACCGTCAATCGAATACACGACTTTAAATTTATCAGGTCTGACACTATCACCGATATACGATGGTTGAATGTTAACCTTAACCGCTTTTCCTTCACCTAACGCTTTCGCCCAAGTATTTTCCATCTGCTTCCAAGCTCCCTTATTCAGATTTCCATCCATCGGAACAAGGTTAAGTTTTTCTCCCGGCCCATTGAATATACTTGCAATTAAATGGCCGCCTTCATCTCCTTCAAAGCCACACTTTCCTGCTTTACATTGTTGATAGCCATTACGATCCTTCACGTTAGGGCTCAGAGTCGCTTCCACCTGACTTGGTCTCGCTAGATTATCTGTTTTGTAAATCTTATCACCATCAACCGGATAAACAGAGTTTGGCTTGGGGTTATTTAGCTCTTTATTCCAGTTTCCTTTACCACCAGAACTATGGGTTAATTGCTCTAGAGTTTCGGTACTCACCTTCTGCCCGGTCTGCTTCTCAACAGTCATTAGTGCTTTCAGTTCTGACAGTTCACTGGACGACATTTTGCCAACTGTCGCGACCGTCAGACCTGCTGGTAATGCATCGCCAGCGGCCATCTCTGCCACCCAGATGCTCACCTCATTAGCGCATAATACTGGATTAGCCCCGCACGCACTTACCGCTGCCTGGGCGGCCGCAATCAGTTCCGGCGTGGCTGCAGCAATTACACCACCTGTAGCACCTGCACCCAGCGCTACGGCTATCGCTTTGTTTACCGCCTCGCCGCGCTGACAACTGGCTGAAGAAGGAGCATCTGCACAAGACAGCACATCCTTACCGTGCTCCTGGACATATTTAGTCTGGCTTTCTTCCGTACCGCCCAGCAGGTTGTTGTTAACCGCATTCTTCCCGGCACCGGCACCCGTCGCGGCTCCAGCTGTATTCCCTGTAGCGATCCCAC
>NZ_JAEPBH010000115.1 GCF_016632365.1 Tenebrionibacter intestinalis
CGTCCTTTTTTACCCGCCCATTACTGGGGATTCCTCAGCACCAGAGCAGGGTAAAGCAATATTACCAGCCTGCGCAGAGGGGGAAGTAGTGGCGCAGCATGTCATGTTTGCTCTGGTGACTCTGTAGCGTGACGGTTGGGAAAAAGAATACGCTTAAATTTAAATAAAGAATGAGTTTTCCTTGAAATGTGTCCGCAGTCATGCTGTTATGGGATTAAGTTGAAGTTGTTACGATTGTATCAGGTTGTGTAAAACAGAACTCGCCTCCGGCGGGTTTTTTTATGTCCGAAGGGGGGCGGTTAGCATGTGCTTTTGCCCGTTACCTTACCCGGAATCAACGCTTAACGCCTTTGTATTCGCTGGGTTTATTCACGCTTTGTGAAATGCCTGGCCTGGCTATGGGATGGCGGCGCTAACAGCGTAATCGTCCGGGGTTTACCAGTAGCGGCTGTGGTGGAATGTAAACGATGAATATACGCCTGTCGGTAATAATTTTGCAGCGAAGCCAGCTAATAACCTAATACGCCATCCGATTATTGCGGTAATTTATTATTCCGGCATTCTTCCGTTGCTGCCGGAGAATACAGGCGCTGAATGATTTTTATTTATATTGACTTTGCTGCCTGAATTATGCTGCTTGTGATAAAACTTATATTCTGTTTAATAATGCCACCAGGCGTTATTAATTGTGTAGTGGTATTTAAAATGTAGTCAGTGAATAAAGGAAAGTGTGGTGAATAAGCCCCGTTTAAGACGGGGCTATTTGTTGAAGCAAAGTTTGCGTATCCCTGCGCAATACTACTTTAATAAGGAAGGTGTATGTCTGGTAAAATTAACTTTCGCGCCCTGGTTATTGAAGCAACAATTTCTCTACCAGAGTTGGATATTCTCAAGTATCGTGGTGTTGAGGCCGTCCAGTCTGAAAATGAATCCTTATATGTTGATATAGGCGCTACAAGTGAAAGGCTGTTTCCGTCTGTTGGTAGCATTGCTGGTCGTGCGTTGTTTATGTTGCGTATAAATAACTTCAGCGCTCAGACAGTCTCCGTGGTTTTTAACGGAGAACTATTAATCAATCATATTGGTTTTGCCACCAACAATTCTTCTGTCGGAATAATTATTGAGGATATTTTTGGAAACAGGGTGATTCCGGGAGAGCGTTATGAGTATCCATTGCAACAGGGTGAAAATGCACTGGTATTCACCTGCGGGCTGATTTCAGTAACCGATAAAATCTTACCCGGCGAGGTTGAAGCGCTCTCTGAATTTGAATTCGCTTTTAAATAATAACTAAATTTATGTGAGGAATTAAGCGGTGGCAGGTGGAGGTTGTAATATACCATAAAATAGGGGGTGACTTTTTTATTTTTGGCTATTAATCATAAAGAGGGGGAAATATTTTCGCCCTCTTTTACTTTTAATTCGCGCATTCCTCCCTTGTGTAGCGGTTATTGGCTTATACACCTTCTGTTTCTGCCTACATATTCATAGCGCCACGGAAAAACGTAGGTGTATATATTGAGCAAGCGCCTTCACAGCTAAATAGCTGCGCCTAATACCGCTACACTTTTACC
>NZ_JAEPBH010000116.1 GCF_016632365.1 Tenebrionibacter intestinalis
ATTTTCCTCCTGGCCCTGTGCCACATGGGCTGAGAGGGTATTATGGCTGTCCGACTGACTACCGACCATACCCCGACTGATACCCGCCCGCTTATCTTCCGGCCCCGACCGGAACGCACCGCCCTCGTTATCATCCACGTTCAGCAGACCACACAGGTGGCTTTCCTCACCGCTGCCGCCATCCCACAGCAACTGATATTCATGGGTCAGTCCACGCCGGTGCAGCAGCAGATATTCCAGTTCAACCAGCCTGCCAAGATGGATTTTCAGTTGGGTATCTCCCCAGCCCAGCGCTCTGCGCACGTTACGCCGCGTGAAGTGCAGCTCGTCCGGCTTCACGGCCTGCTGCCGTGCCGTGTCCTGAACCCAGCCGTACAGCAGGATGAGCAGCTTGCGGCTCTGCGGCGGCATTTCGTCCAGCGTCCGGCCCAGCACTTCATGCGCCAGTTGATTGGCAAGCCGGATGTCGCTTTTCCGGACCTCGATATACTCGATAGTCTGGCCGCGATGCGTGGTTTTCTTCACCTCCCGCTGGTACTGATGCAGCAGCGCCACCGCCTGGATTAACGTCAGGTATTTCATGTGGTCGCGCCGGGTGCGCGTTTTGTCGGAGAGGAAGGTAAGCTGCTCCGCGAACGGGTTGACCACCTTCAGCGGCCGCAGCAGCCGCTGCGCGTTCTGGTGTAACGTGGTCAGGTACTGCTTTTCACTCGATGCCAGCAGCCCTTCCAGCGTCTGCGCCCGGCGCTGCTGCGCGTGTATGGCCTGCGTCTGCTCGCGGCTCTCGTTCACCGTCAGCACCAGGCAGCGGTTGAGCAGCTCTTCGTCCACGTCGCTGGCCGTGGTGGTTAACATCAGCATCACCGGCCCCTGCACGTTGTATTCCCTTGTGACCAGTTCGCCGCTCTGCTCATCCTTGCCGGTTGAGGCGATTTTAAGTTCCCCGTCGCTCTGCAACAGCTTGAGCGCATACGCCGCCTGGCGCACGCCTTCTTCCTCCGCGATGGCGAGGATTTTGTGTTGCAGCGAGGTTTCGCCCAGGTAATACAGGCTCTGCCCGGTCATGGCGCTGTACTGCACCCGCTCTTCCTCCGGTATCAGCCCCAGCACCGCATCCATTAAGCTGGACTTGCCCGCCGCAGACGAGGACTGGATAAGCACGGCCAGCGGCCTGTCCAGCTTGCGCGAGGTGGCCGCCAGATACCCGGTCAGCAGATTGCTGCTTTCACCCACCACGCCGCAGGCCGCCAGGTCAGCCACGATACGCTCTGCCAGGTCCGGAGATTTGAGCAACTCAAGCGCCGCCTGTTCGTCCTTCCCGGACACCGGGACCACGGTCCCGGCCTGTTCCTCGTCTGCCGCCTGGCGCTGTTCGTCCTGTTTCTGTTCCAGCGCCAGCAACACGCGGCCGCACTCGCGCTTTATCACTGTGACTTCACAGGCAAGCTCTGACGCCGCCGTGCTTACATACGCCTGGCGCTGCTTTGCGTGGTACATGTCGAAGCTGTCCACGTGGAACGCGCCGGTGTTCTCGTCCAGTACCTGCACGTTGACCTTCATCACCTCAG
>NZ_JAEPBH010000117.1 GCF_016632365.1 Tenebrionibacter intestinalis
CTGAAGGCGCTGTATGGCGTAAAAGCCGCGCAGGATATGTGGGTTGCTGGCTCGGGTGCGGCTTCTGTGGCGGGCGGTGCTGCCGGAGGAGACATGAATGCCGTTCGCGTGGAACTGAATATCGGCTCCAGTAAAAGCACGTCGACCTCTGAACTGAAACAGAATGAAGTCCGCGGCAGTACCCTGACGGCGGGAGGCAACGTGAACATGGTTGCTACCGGCCAAAGCGGCACCAGCGGCGATTTGCATATTACAGGCAGCGGTATCACGGGGAATAACGTGACCCTGGTGGCACAGAACGACCTGTTGCTTGATGCAGCCTCTAACAATCGTGAGCAAAAAAGCGCAAACAACAGCAGTGGATGGGCTGCGGGTGTGCATGTCTCAGTCGGTAAGGAAACCGGGATTGGCGTTCAGGCGAGCGGCTATCAGTCTAAAGGCGGCGATGACGGCAAAACAACTGAGTACGTAAATACCCGCGTTAACGCCCGTGATGAACTGAGCATGAGCAGTGGACGCGACACGGTCATTGCCGGTGCGCAGGCGCTGGGCGACAAAATCACGGCTGATGTGGGCCGCGACCTGCTGGTAAGCAGTCTTCAGGATACCGATGACTACACCAGCTGGCAGAAGAATGTCAGCGGCGGGGCCAGCTTCACGTTCGGCAGCATGTCGGGTTCCGCTTCACTCAGTATCAGCAACAGTAAAACCAAAAGTGAGTACGCGAGCGTCGGCGAGCAGAGCGGTCTGTTTGCAGGCGATAAAGGTTTTGATATCACCGTTGGCAGGCACACGCAGCTGGATGGTGCCGTTATCGCCAGTACGGCGACGGCAGATAAAAACGCGCTGGATACGGGCACGCTCGGCTGGCGTGATATCAACAACAGCGCCGAATACAGCTCAGATTCAAAAGGCATCATCGGCGGGTACGCAGGCGACAAGAACGGAAGCGGCGGTGGTGCAATCCCGATTATCGGCATCGGGGCACATGATGATGCGTCGGGTACGACCCATTCAGCGATTGCAGACGGCACGATCACTGTTCGTGACAAGGAAAATCAGCAGCAGGATGTTGCGAGCCTGAGTCGCGATACGGATAACGCCAACGGCCATATCGACAAAATCTTCGATAAAGAAAAAGTTCAGGAGCAGCAGGAGCTGGCTGGCCTGTTCGGGCAAATGGCGAACCAGGCAGCGGGCGATGTTGGCGCTGCAATGGGCTGGGGTGAATATAGCGCAGAGAAAGCCGCGATTCACGGCGTTATTGGTGCGCTTCAGGCAAGCCTGGGCGGCGGAAATGCCCTGGCGGGCGGCGTGGCAGGCCTCAGTAGCGAAGCCTTCGGCAAAATGGTGATGGATTACCTGGGCAGCCACACCTCACTCGGTGAAAGTGAGAAAGGCGCAATTGTTCAGTGGGCCGCAGCGGTAAGCGGTGCCGCCGTCGGTGGCGTTATTGCCGGAACGAACGGAGCCCAGTCGGGTGCGGCGGCCTCGGTGGATTCGGTT
>NZ_JAEPBH010000118.1 GCF_016632365.1 Tenebrionibacter intestinalis
GCTGGCCGTGGCCATTTTATCTGTGGCCGCTTTGGTGGCCGCTATCTGCCCTTCCGTGCGCAGGATATCGCTCACCTGGCTGCCGATTTCCCCAATAAGCTGCGCTTCCTTGATCCGCTGCTGCTCCTTCTCCTTATCAAATATCGGCGACAGTGACTGACTGGCGTGTTCGGCATCGCGGCTCAGCGCCCCCACATCCTGCTGCTGTTTCTCCCCGTCACGGATGATGATACTGCCTTTGCTCACCGCCGCCTGCGTGGTGGAACTCGCCTCGTCGTGGCCGTTCATGCCCACAAGCAGCGTGTTCGCCATGTTCCCCATGAACTGGCCGCCCACGCTATCGCCCGTGCTGATACCAACACCCTGGTGTGAGACTTCATACTCCGCTTTGTTCTTTATATTACTCCAGCCCAGCGTGCCCGTGTCGAGCCGGTTTTTGTCTGCCGTGGCCGTGGAGGCTACCACCGCTCCGTCAAGCTGCGTGTGCCCGCCCACCTTCACGTCAAATCCTCCCCCGCCCGCAAACAGCCCGGTCTGCTCCTGTACCGAGTCGTAATGACTGTGCATCCTGTCTTTCGACACACTCACACTCCCTGAGCCGGTCATGGAGCCAAAGGCGAAGCTGCCGCCCGCGCTGACGTTGCTCTGCTTCATATCGTAGCGGTCTGAGTCCTGCTCGCTCCTGAGCGTCAGGTTACGACCCACATCCGCCTTAATGGCTTCGCCCGCGACCTGCGCCCCCTGCAGCAGCGTGTCGCGCCCGCTGATAAGGGTGACATTATTCCCCGCCGTAACCTGCGTTTCATTATGGGTGACGCCGTTACCGCTTTCGCTACCTTTGCTGCTATTCACACTTGCAGATATGCTGATACCCGCCTTGCCCTGGCCTGCGCCAATGCCCACGCCCACTGAGCCTCCGCTGCTCCTGTTGCTGCCCGTGGTCTCGCGGGTGTCGGTGGAGGACACCAGGTTCACGTCACGCTTCGCAGCCAGCAGCACATCCTTACCGGCCTGCAGTTCACTGCCCCGGATATTGATGTCCCCACCGGTCGCCGCCACGCTGAGGCTGTTACCTGCCGTAAGCGTGCTGCCCTGGTGGTAATGCATTTTCTGATTCGTTTCCGAACGTGAGGACTGGCTGCCGTAGCTCAGACTGATACCCGTGGCGTTGTTCTTGCCCTTCGCACCGCCCTGTAACTCATTCATCCGCACCGCCTGGCTTGCCTGCACGCCCGCAAGCACCGCCTTTGTGCCCTGCAGGGCCGCCACGCGCCCGCTGTTTTCATGCTTCGCCGCCTTCGCGCTGGCAACGGCCCCGTTCAGCGCGCTGCCCGCCATGCCGGAGAGCGCCAGCGTCAGGCCGCTGCTCTTCTGCTCAGTCACTGTCTGCCTGGTGTGGCTGTTTTCGGCTGCGGTGATGTTCACGTCGCTGCCGGCGAGCGCCATATTCTTACCGGCAATCAGTTCGCTGCCGTGTACGTTGAGCAGGCTTCCCGCAGAG
>NZ_JAEPBH010000119.1 GCF_016632365.1 Tenebrionibacter intestinalis
GTGTGCAGCGTGGATGCAGGCAGGAAGATACTGACCATCATCCAGGGCAAGGGAAAGCAGGACAGGATAGTGCCGGTGGGTGAGCGTGCGCTGTGGTGGGTGAACCGCTGGCTGCATCACGTGCGCCCGGAGGTGCTGGTCAACCCGGACTGTAAGGCGCTGTTCCTGGCAATGGATGGCGTGGCAGGCCTGACGGTGAACGGCATTACGCAGGTGGTGGTGCAGTACCTGAGAGCGTGCGGCATAGAGAAAGGAAGCTGCCACCTGTTCCGTCACGCGATGGCGACGCAGATGCTGGAGAACGGCGCGGACCTGCGCTGGATACAGGCGATGCTGGGGCACCGCAGCGTGGAAAGCACGCAAATCTACACGCATGTGAGCATCCGGGCGTTGCAGGCGGTACACAGTTCAACCCATCCGGCAGAGCAGCGTTCAGATGACACATTTAACGGGATAGAGGAAAAGTAATGATAAGGTATATACTCTGTAAGTACTTAAGTGGAAGTGAGGAAAGCATAATGTCGAAAGAAGCAGTGTTCACAATGAAGCTGGAAAGCTCCCTGCGGGAAGGCTTCATCGCAGCGGCGAAAGCCAGTCACCGTCCGGCCTCACAGGTGATGCGTGAACTGATGCGCGAATACATCCAGCGTCAGGACGCCAGCCGCGCTTACGATGAGTATCTTGCCCGGAAAGTGGAGAAAGGACGGCAATCCATCCGGGCAGGTGAAGGTGTGGATAATGAAGACGTAGAAAAGCTGTTCAGGGAACGCCGGGCAAAACAGGCAGGTAAGAAGTGAAGGTACTCTGGACCGCAGAAGCACTACAGGACCGTACAGCCATCTGGGAATACCTGGTGGAAAGAAACCCGCAGGCAGCGGTTGAACTGGATGAGCGGTTCAGTGAGTCGGCATCACGGCTGGCAGAGCATCCGCAGATGGGCGTGGGGGGACAGATAAACGGCACACGAGAGCTTGTTCCCCATGAGCACTACAGGCTTATCTATGAGCTGGATGAGGAAAGAGAGACGGTATGGATAGTGACGTTGATCCACACTGCACGTTGCTGGCCGCCGGTATCAGCGGACAGGCCGCAGGGTTAGCGGGCGGCGTCTGTGAACCTGTCGGGAAGGAGGTTCGGCAGAGCGCGCCTTCCCTGGCGCGATCTGCCTGCTGTAATGCCGTGCCACGCGGGGTAAATGGCCGCGCAGCGGCGCGGCTGCTGTGGCATCTGCCTGTGCGGTGCGGCCGCTGTCCGGCCATTCACCATAATGCGGGAGATTAGCCGCACTCTCGCGGCCGTCCGGGCCGCTCCTTCCGGGCCATGTCACGCGCTCGTATGCGTCTAATCTGCATTATGGCTTGCGCCACCGCGCCAGGCAGCGGGAGCGGCCGCCATCCCTGGCGGCGTCCGGGCCATGTGCTCATACTCAGCAAACAGCAAACAGCAATAAGGCAGGTCGGCCTTACGGCCTCCGCTTAAAGGGCGTTATGCCCG
>NZ_JAEPBH010000012.1 GCF_016632365.1 Tenebrionibacter intestinalis
ATCAAAAACAGGCAATTACACAATTTTAATTACAGTCTCGTGAAAAACTGTTGGCGTTTATTGCTCAGCGGTCTGCGTCCCGTATTGTGTATTAGCTGTATTAGCTGTATTAGCTGTATTAGCTGTATTAGCTGTATTAGCTGTATTAGCTGTATTAGCTGTATTAGCTGTATTAGCTGTATTAGCTGTATTAGCTGTATTAGCTGTATTAGCTGTATTAGCTGTATTAGCTGTATTAGCTGTATTAGCTGTATTAGCTGTATTAGCTGTATTAGCTGTATTAGCTGTATTAGCTGTATTAGCTGTATTANAGGTTCGCTCATTATTATAGTGAGCCAGCCATCCATCAAGATTCTTCACTTCCGGCGCCGGGGTGGTTGTTGCTTCAATACTGGTATCTTCCGCCAGTGGATCAATAACAACCGGGTTCGGTATCCTTACCGGGTTTTGGTTACCTGTATTTGACGAAACAGTTATACCGGCACTGTCAGACGTCCAAATGATGGTGATACGCGCTTCTTCCTCTGAGTGCGTGCGACGAGCGGTCTGCCCTGGCAAGGAAAATGACATCTTCTTCGGCAGCGATCATGGTGGCGAGCGTGGAACCATGCTGTATGGCCTAATTGGAACGTGCAGGCTCAATGGCCTCGATCCGAAAGCCTACCTCTGATATATCCTGAGCGTGCTGCTGGAATGGACATTGAACAAAGTGGCAGAACTTCTGCTATGGAACGTAGATCACACCACTAAATAGCCGTTAATACGGCAATCACTTTACGCTTACATATCAATAAATTGCAATGCTAAGAGTCGGTTCTCCACAGTCGGTGTGCTTTGGCTGAATGTTCGAAAGGATAAGGAATGAAGCAGCACTACCGATATGTAGTGCTGCTTTGGGAAGAATGGGGAAATCTACCAACGAAGGGCTGAAGTTGGGAGGAAAGTTATTTTTTTTACCATTTCTTCCAGATCGTAACTGACTTGCATTGCTATAGGCATATGAAAATCCTCTATGGCATAACGTTCAGTCCATCCAAAGGTTTTGTTTGCTACCTTGCGTGGAGGAGCTGCTTTATCTGGTTTCCCGAAGGTATCATGCACCCATTGTCGTGGCATTTCTGTCTTGAGTGGCGTAGGTAAATCATTAGGGAAAATCCACCCTTTTATGCCATCCCGCTGAATTCGTAACGTTATTTCCTGAAGTATCATTCCGTCTCTTTTGAAAGAAAGAAATACTCCCTCTTTGACCATATCAAGGTTGAGATCAGGATCTCCATATTCGCCAGAAGGTTTCGTTTTATACGATATAATGTTCTGCTCAAGCATTTCGTGATACGTCTGACCTAAGCAACGGATTAATGCCTCAATATTTATTGTCATTTATACAATCCCATTGATGAATTAATTTTATGCATTTTAACTCTTGCAGCTTCTATTTGTGCTTCTGTAGCGCCATGCTCTTTCAATGCTGATTTTATTGCATCAAGGTTTCTATCTACTGCTGCCCGCAAATTAGATGCATCTAATTTAATCTGAGCCTCACTATTCCTACGCCCATAAGTTTCGCTGATTTTTCGATGAACATCTATTGGAACAGTAATTGCTGCGACCTCATTTGCCAAATCATTAATATCATCTTTGTCTAATAATGGATCTAAGTTTCGGTAATATTCTTTTACTGCTGCCTTTGACGGTATATGATCGGCATGATATTTACCTTCCCGTGAGCGCCCTTCGAGATTACTATATAAATCAACTTCCAAAAACTTAACAGGTGGCTTGCTCAGGTATATATATATCGGAGGAATATTCGGCAACGGCAGAATAAGAATATAATCCGCAAATTTCTTCTCTGCCGGCGCCGGAGTGGTTGTTGCTTCAATACTGGTATCTTCCGCCAGCGGATCAACAACTACCGGGTTCGGTATCCTTACCGGGTTTTGGTTGCCGGTATTCCACGAATTATTCTCACCTGTGTTATCCGGCGTCCAGACGATCGTTATATAGGGATCTTCCTCCGTGGTGAACGTATAACCGAATTGCAATTTGACTTAAACGCGATGTTTGCCAATCGGTTACGGGGGTACGCCTTAGTATGCAAATCAGGTATGACGCGGACGAAATGGCCAGGCCCGGACTCATTTTTTCCTGCTTCGGAAGTGCGCTGGCGATTCCGTTTTCTGGAGGGCCTTAAAGCGCAGGGTAACCTGGTTTCGCATGGCGGGCATACGCTGTCGGGGGCGTAAAATGGCGCGGGTCAGCAGCCGGAAGGCGCATACGTTCACCACGCAGGAAGTGCCGTTCACCATCAAACGAAGTGATTAACGCAAGGGAGTGGAAGGGGGCAAGGAAAGCGTCGTCGGAACCGGTAAACCGGTAAAAGGCGGGCAGGCGGCGGGGGAATAATGCGCTACCGCCTGCCCTTATTTTAGCTTAAATCAACGTTTTTATGGCCGAAAAACCAGGTCACAATAAAGCCGGAGAGGTAAGAGATCAGCACGCCCGCTGCATAAACGGCCATGCCGGCGTAAATCCCTTCGCCTGAAGTCATCAGCGGCAGCGAAACCAGGCCTGAGGGACCAAAGACGGTGTTCAGGCCGACCGGCAGCCCGAACCACGCCACCAGCCCAATGAAGAAACCGCCGCATGCGCCGCCGATGCAGGCGGTAACGAATGGCTTAACGCGCGGCAGCGTAACGGCGTAAATCAGCGGCTCGCCCACGCCCAACAGCCCCGGAATAATAGCCCCTTTCACCTGATTACGGGTGATGGAACCGCGCGCCGAGCGCAAGTAAAGCGCCAGCGCCGCGCCCACCTGACCGCCGCCCGCCATCGCCAGAATCGGGAACAGGGAGTTGAAGCCCTGCACATCCATCAGCGCAAAATAGACCGGGATAAACCCCTGGTGGACGCCAAACACAACCGCTATCAGGAACAGGCCGGCGAGAACGGCGCAGCCAAACGGGTTGCCGTTGAGGTGTAAAAACAGCCAGGACATCCCCTTAAACAGCTCGCCGCCAAAAGGCATGATAAGCGTAAACGTCAGCGCGCCGGTGATAAGCAACGCCAGCATAGACGTCAGAATCATGTCCAGGTTATCGGGGATAATCTTACGCAACTGGCGCTCGATCCAGGCGCCCAGCATTGAGGCGATCAGCACGCCGATAATGTTACCGCGCGGATCGATATCCATCCCGAAGAAGTTATCAATACCGGAGAAGTAGCCGGTTGTCGCTTGCGGGTTGTAGCCCAGCAGAAACAGGGCGGCGATAATTGCGCCGTTTACTCCCGAACCGCCAAACGCTTTTTGGGCGTTATAGCCAATCAATATGGGCAGGAACGTGAACAGGCCTTTGCCAAAAATTTTCATATAACCCACGATATGCACAATCGTGGCATTTTTCTCAGCGGCGTTCGCCAGCAGGCTTTGCTCGATTAACGTAGCGAAGCCCAGCAGCATCCCGGCGGCGATAAAGCCTGGAATCAGCGGCGTGAAGATGGTGGCGAACTTTGCGAGGAACTGATGAACCGCGCTGGTTTGCTTCGCCTTCATTTTCTGTTTTGTGTCGCTGGCGATGGATGCGACGGCCTGCGGTTCGGCATTCGCGCCGTTTGCCAGCCTGTGGTTCATCATCTCGGCAGCCGTCTGGGCCTTGCCCGGGCCGAGGATTATCTGAAGCTGATCGTCGCTGTTGATAACGCCCAGCACGCCCGGCAGCGCCTTTAATGCATCCTGCTGGATAAGCCCATCGTCTCTAAGCGTCAGGCGCAGGCGGGTCATACAGTGGCCGCACACCTGTATATTCGATTTATTACCTACCCGTTCCAGGATAGCAGTAATAAGTTGTTCGGTAATTTTGGCCATTGCTAGCTCCTCGCATTTGCCAGTGCCTGGCGAATGAATCCGCCGTTATCGTTTAAAAGCTGTTTTGCCTGTTCTGCATTGAGATTTGCCAGCACCATAACGATTGCGGTTTTACAGTGGCCGCCGCATGCGTCCAGCGCCTGTTTGGCCATCTGTTGATCGCAGTCCGTTGCCTGCATAACTATGTTGATTTGACGTTGAACCAGCTTCATGTTGGTCGCTTCCACGTCCACCATCAGGTTGCCGTAAACTTTGCCGGTGCGGATCATCGCGCCGGTCGTGAGCATATTCAGCACCAGCTTTTGCGCCGTACCGGCTTTCATGCGCGAAGAACCGGTCACCACTTCCGCGCCTACTACCGGAACAATCGAAATATCGGCAATTTGCGTCATTTCGCTGCCTTCGTTGCAGGTCAGCGCCACCGTGGTTGCCCCCAGGCTTTTGGCATAATTGAGCGCGCCGGTCACATAAGGCGTGCGCCCGCTGGCGGCAATGCCTACCAGCACATCACGGGCGTTGAACTGGATATTTTTCAGATCGTCAACGCCAAACGCCACGCTATCTTCGGCGTTTTCTACCGCCTGGAGGATGGCCTTATGTCCGCCTGCGATTAACCCTACCACCTGCTCATGCGGCGTGCCGTAGGTCGGCGGGCATTCGCTGGCGTCCAGAATCCCCAGACGTCCGGAGGTGCCCGCGCCGCAATAGATAAGACGCCCGCCTTTCCCAAAGGCCGCCACGATGGCGTCAACGGCGCGCGTGATGGCCGGAATCACTTTTTCAACCGCCAGCGCGACTTTTTGGTCTTCACTATTAATCACGCGCAACATTTCTTCGGTAGAAAGCATGTCGATGTTTTCGCTCTGAATATTGCGCCCTTCGGTGGTCAGGGAAGATAAATCGATTTTCATTACGGTACTGTCTCGCTGTTTGTTGCTATAAAAGGCAAAAGTTAAAGTTCCAGCGCCCAGCGCAAAAAGGCTTTGCGATCGGCGGCGTTAAGTTTTAAAAATTCACGCTGTGCCTGGCTTAATGTGGCCTTGCCTTCCTGTGTTGACGCGGTCGACGGGCGTGCTACAGCGCCTCCTGGCAGATACTGGCTGTAGTCTGTCATTAATGAGCTTTGGGCAATGTTCACTTTCTTCGCGTTCAGAGCAACGCTATCTCCCTGGGCGTCTTTAAGCGTAAAGCGAGGTTGCTCAGCGGCCCTGCGCGCTTCCTGCGCGGTTCGGGGCGTATCAGTGGATAATGTAAATGCGCCGTTTTGGGGCGTGCTAAATGTTAAAAGCCAGGCCTCAGAGGTCACGCGCCCCAGGCTTTCGTTAGAAGAACCCGGATTGGCGGACGCTTCAAAACGCACAATCAGCGCCTGTTCGCCTGCGTTAACCGTTATCGATTTGGCCAGGGCGTTCATCTTCGCATCGCGGGCGGCTAAAACGTTAACGTTCTCGCTGGTTTTGATTGTTGCGGCCTGCGCGACGCCGGTTAAGGTCAACAGCGCCAGCATAAGCATCGTTCTTATCATCGGATTCTCCTTTTATGAACCGGAACGGCGCGCCCGTTCCGGCTTCACGGCAAGTTTAAAATTCGTAACGCAGCCCTGCGTGGTAGAAGCTTTGCGAGGCTGAACTACCGCCAAACGAGACATTACTGCCGGTAACGGCGTTATAACCGTCGTGGCCGTTACGCAGAATATACGCAGTGTAAATTGAGCTGCGCGGGGTGAGCTTGTACTGCACTTCAAATGTGGTGTCACGCAGCATAAGCTTATCGCCGCCCTTATTGCTGAGGTAGCGGTAGCCTGCACGCACCGTCCAGTCGCTGTTGATGTCATAGACAGCGGTGAACTCGTGGTTTTTGTCTTTGCTGTCCGCCCGGCCGTTAACATAGGTTACGGTATCCTGCGAATAGAGGTAGCCAAGCATCAGCGGGCCAAGGTAGTAGCGCGTACCCACACCGCCATAGGTAAAGGTATCTGCGCCGTTAGCGCGGCTCTTTTCACCCTGGTCGGCGCGGGTTTTCTGGAACGCCACAACCGGCGCCAGCCTGCCCGCATCCCCCATATCCAGCGTATAGCGCAGCGCTGCATTGTAGCCATAATCCAGGTCGGAAGTATTATTGCCGATGATATAAGCGGTAGAAAAATCCAGATTGCCGAAGCTGTTCTGGTACTGCACGGTGCCGTCCTGACGGAAAACCTGCACGGCGGTCGGGTCGATGTAGCGCGCCTGGCGGCCGGTTGAAACATCGGAGCTTGCGAATACGTCGCCAATATCCGTAAACATAATCAGGCCGGAAGAGACGCGCCCGCCGGTCAGTTTCCCGTACTGGGACATATCCAGACCTGCCCAGACATAGCGTGCGGTCAGGCTGTCGTTATCCCCTTCAACGTTATTGGCGTATTCAGCGGAGTTGACCTGATACTGCGCAAGGCCAATCACGGATACTGTGTCGTTAACCACCTGGCGGCTGCTAAAGCCGAGGCGGCCGTCAAAATCGCCCTGGGTATCGCCGGTTTTTTTATCTGAAACGTTGAAACCCAGGCGGCCGTACAGATCGACGGTAGAACCGTCTTTTCCACGATAGATTTCAGCGGCTTGCGTTGCGCCACAGGCCAGAATAGCCAGCGCAGAGATAAGGTAAGTTTTTGTTTTCACTATCATCATTCTCTTTTTGGGGACGAGCTATTAGTGTAATTCGCGATGGAATAATCTATTATTAAAATAAAAATATGAAGGAATATTTTATTCAATCTTAAATAAATGTGACTGCCTTCAAATAAAACGCTGTCTACGTATTCGCCAGGCGCTGGCGTACCGGGGGCCTGCAAACATAAAAAGACAAGGCGTAGGGGCATGACAAAGTGGTAACAGAAGCGGCGAGGCGTTTTGTTCCGCCCGTATCCTGTATGCGCGTGAACAGATAGCGGGCTGGAGAGGAAAGAACATTCAGCGACAGGCGGTTGAGTGTATACGGGCGCGCAGCCGCCAAAAGCGGCGCCAGGACTAACAGGGGCCGCCAGACAACGGATCCTGTAGCACCACGATGCTTAGCGCAGGCCGCCCGGGTTGACGTACTTCGTTTTGGGGGACGCTTGCGGCGCTTTCTCGCCCGGGGCCGGGCTCTTTCACGCCGCCGAAAGACGTCGCCTCGATGGAGATAATCCCCCGCATTCACGCCCACCGTGCCGCTGCGTGACGCGGCGCGTTAAATCGCAGGTGTAGAGATCCAGAACGACGTGGCGTTAGCGTGTTCAATGGCCTCCTGCTCCTGGCTGCAACGGAAACAGGCAGCCAGCGGGCCGAAGGTTTCTTCACTGGCAAGCCGCATTTTATGCGTCGCGTCGGCGATAACCGTGGGCGGGTAAAACGAGGCGCCGGGCGCGTGGGCGTTCGCCGCCGCACACCAGGCGGCGGCCGCGTTGCAGCGCGTCCTTAACGTGCGCTTCTACTTTATCCACCGCTTTTGGGTTAATAAGTGGCCCTGCCGCGCGCCTGCCGGGTGTTCGCAACGAAGGCTCGCCGCCTGCGCCGTTTCATGTATTATAAATTTATTTTTTCATTAGTAATGTTACTGTTTTTGGGCGCATATTTGCGACAAGGCAAGCACCTGTTTGAATTGGTCGGGGGTAATAAAACAAGCATACGTATGGGCTGCAACTATATGATGCGCCCAAAACAGGCGGAAGCGTAGTGGGGTCAGGTTTTAAATAAATACCGTAATGTGGTTTTTTCTGTTGTTTTTCATTGTTTATGTAATTTTTTACACCAAATTATGGCGGTTTTTATGAAAATCACACAACGTGTCGTTGGCGGAATTTAGCGTGATAAAAACAGAATAAAAATAAATAACCGTCGGAGGGCGTTTTTCCGGCGTTTGTTGTAATTTTTAATACTTAAGCTAAATTTATGAAAAATGCGCGTGGTTGCCGCTTTGGCGGTTCTTTGCTTGCCTGCGACGCGCTCCGGTTAAGGCCGTTTTATGGATAAACGTTTATGGCCTGACGTTTATGCGCGCGCATTCGTGTTTTTCGCTTCATCGTTGCAGGCGTAGCTGCCTGTAATGACGTTCAGCGTTTAGCTGACCAGTGTCATACGTTAATGGCGCCTGGCAACGTCGCGTCATTTGCCGTGAGCGGTACGGTGCAGGACACCGTTTTATTGCTGCGATGGCGCTTAACCTGCCGAGCCCTGTTTACGGGGCGTTAACCTGCCTCAGCGCCCGGCGCGCGACATGGCAAGCGGCGCTGAGCGAATGAGTCATGCACGTTACAAGAGTACGAACAATGGCCGCTGGGGCGTAAGCGGCAGCGCGAGTGGGCCAGGCGCTGCTTTATCTTTCTCCAGGCCGACGGACGGCTGCGTGCATATCACTATACCGCCAGAGCGCTGGCCGGGCAGGGCAGGCCTGCGGCCTACTCAGGTGGTGAATGTCGCGTTTTAATCCCGGCGCAGGAGGCGTGGGGCGCGGCTGTTGCGCTACAGGCAGCCGCCGAAGCAGGGACGGGTATTTATTAACGTTGTTTATACCTTCTGGCGGAGCCACAATGAGCAATGATTTCAGAAAGCTTGACCTCAACCTCCTGAAGGCGCTGGATGCTCTTATTGATGAAGGCAGCGTCACGCGCGCAGCGCAGCGGCTGTCGCTGACGCAACCTGCGGTAAGCGGCATGCTGGCCAGGCTGCGTGAATATTTTAACGATCCGCTGTTTGTACGCGCGCAGCGCGGCATAGTGCCTACGCTGCGCGCGCAGCAGTTGGCCGCGCCGGTGAAACAGATCCTTTCAGAAGTAAAGTTACTGTTGCATCCGGCAAGTTTCGATCCGAGCCTGGCGCGGCTGAATTTTACCGTAGCGGCATCGGATTACGCGTTAAAGGCGGTCATTGTGCCGCTGATGGCGGCGCTCAGGTCGCACGCGCCGGGTATCAGTGTAACCGTCGTGCCGGTGGAATCTCACCGGCTGTTGCGTCAACTGGAGCATGGCGATATTGACCTTGTGGTGGCAATGCCCCAGAACATCCCCGAAGAGTTGCACGGCCGTGTACTGTTCGTGGAACAATATGTGTGCGTTATGCGCGCAAACCACCCTGCGGCGAGAATGGGGAGTATTTCACTGGAACAGTTTTGCTCGCTGGATCATGTGCTGGTTTCTGACTGCGTCAGTTTTACAGGCTTAATGGCGCAGGCGCTGGCGACGGTAGGGGGCAGACGACGGGTCGGCATGACGGTAAACAGCCCGCTGGCTTTAACGGAGGTGCTGCTGGCATCGGATATGTTAGCCGTGGCGCCGCGTCGGCTGGTTACGGGGTGCGCGCAGCTTGCCGTAATGGAGACGCCGGTGCCGATACCGGGATTTATGAAAAGCATCGCCTGGCATGAGCGCACTCACCGCGATGCCGCGCGGCGGTGGATTCGCTCGCTTTTGCTGGAGATTTGCCAGGCGAAAGACGAGCCCGCGCAGGCGTAGCGTTTGCAAAAAAGAGGCGAGACCGCTGACAAACCCCATCCTGTCGCAGACAGGATGGATGAAACACAATAAAAAATAGGGGAAATCAATGCATTGATTTTCGCCTGCTTACCACAAAGAAGGAAAAACCCCGTTTTCTCTTCTTTGTCAACAAACTGAGGCGCGTTTAACGCGCCTGAGGTTATTGATAAGCGCCGCTCCATACGATAACGGTGCGAAAAGTCAGAAAATTAACTGATTACTTTTTGTTCGATCGTCGCAAAAAGGATAAAACCACGCTTTTGTTTTCTTTGTCATCAATCTGAGGCGCGTTTTCACCGCGCGCTCATTGCGTAAAGGCGGTGCCCCGGCGCCCGATATGCCGCTTTCTTTTACACCGGTACGGCCTGGATAAAACTTTCAATATCGTTCATCGTCTTTAAAAAAAGAGCGCAAACCGCAGCCGTCTACGTCTCGCGCACGCGCGCAGGCGGCGTGAGAACGCCCCGGCGCAGCAGCGTTAGCGCATGTTGTACGATGGTATCGGCATCCACGTTTATGCCGTTGCCTTCAAACTGGCGCTGCTTAAGCACTGCAAAGGGCACCAGAATCAGGCTCATTAACGAGGTTAATAACAGCGCAGGGGAGAGCGCTGCATGGATAAGCCCGCGCTGTTGCCAGCTTTTGAGCGTAGCGAGCGCCAGGCTGCTTTCCCGGTTACCAAAGCGGTGATGCAAATGTTGGCGCAAAATGGCGCTTTCGCCGGTTAACTCCTGCAGCCACAGCGGCGCGAACCACGGATGCTGCGTTGCGGCCTGGGCGAGCTGGCGGGTCATGAGCGTAATGGCGGTTTCCGGCGCGTCGGCATGCGTGGCAAAGATATCGCTGATGGCTGCGCGCAGCGGTAGAAAACGTTGCGCGGCGATAACGTCCAGCAGTTGTTCGCGCGAATTGAAGTAATAGTGCAGCATGGCCGGCGTGAGGCCAGCTTCACGGGCGATGGCGTTCAGCGATGTTTGCGCAACCCCGTGTCGGGCAAACAGAGTAAGGGCGGCATCAAGCAGACGTTCGCGGCTATCAGCCCCCGGGGCGTTGCGCGGACGGCCCGGCCTGCGGCCCTGAGATTTGTCCGCAATTTTGGCCGGTTTAGCTTTCTGTGCCGTTTTCATTCGCAGCTCCGTTGACGCTTTTCAGTGACCTTATCAATATTAATTAACCAGTTAATTAATTACGAGCGATTTATGGGTGCAAAATTTACGGCGCCTGCCGGGGGGGAAACGCAGGCCGGGCAACCGTCTGTTCGCCTGCTTTTTAGCGCGCTGATGCTGGTCATGCTACTGTCTGCGCTTGATCAGACTATTGTGTCAACGGCGCTGCCTACCATCGTGGGGGAACTTGGCGGGCTGGATAAACTCTCCTGGGTGGTTACGGCCTATATCCTTGCGTCAACCATTGTGGTGCCGCTGTATGGCAAATTTGGCGATTTGTTTGGCCGCAAGATAGTGCTGCAAACCGCTATTGGGCTATTTCTGGCAGGTTCAGCGCTGTGCGGGCTGGCGCAGAATATGACGCAACTGGTGCTGATGCGCGCCCTTCAGGGATTAGGCGGCGGCGGGCTGCTGGTCGTCAGTATGGCGGCGATAGCCGACGTGGTGCCTCCTGCCAGCCGCGGTCGCTATCAGGGGCTGTTTGGCGGGGTATTTGGGCTGGCGACGGTACTTGGGCCGCTTATTGGCGGTTTTATTGTTCAGCACGCCTCCTGGCGCTGGATTTTTTATATTAACCTGCCTTTGGGGATACTGGCGTTACTGGTTATCGGCATGGTATTTAGCGCCAGCAACAGGCGCAAACGCCACCAAATTGACTATCTCGGCGCGTTTTATCTCAGCCTGACGCTTTTGTGCATTATTTTATTTACCAGCCAGGGCGGCACGGTGCTGGCATGGTCAAACCCGCAGTTGTGGTGCATTCTGGCGTTCGCGCTCGTGGGCGTGGGCGGATTTATTTATGAAGAGCGTATCGCCAGCGAACCGATTATCCCGCTCTCGCTCTTTCGCGACCGCAGTTTTCTGCTGTGTAGTTTGATCGGTTTTATCATCGGTATGTCGCTGTTTGGCTCCGTCACTTTTCTGCCGCTTTATTTGCAGGTCGTTAAAAACGCCACGCCTACCGAGGCCGGGTTACAGCTACTGCCGCTCATGGGCGGGCTGCTGGCGACCTCGGCTGCGAGCGGGCGCATGATTAGCCGTACCGGGCGCTATCGTTTTTTCCCGATTGCCGGAACGCTGCTGGCCTTTGCAGGAATGACGTTGTTGACTACCATTACGACCCATTCTCCGACCTGGCATCTCTATCTTTTTACCTGCCTGCTGGGGATGGGCCTTGGAATGGTAATGCAGGTGCTGGTGTTGGCGGTACAAAACAGCGTGTCGCCGGGGCTTATTGGCGTGGCGACGTCGGGCGTTACGCTGTTTCGCTCGGTGGGCGGTTCTATTGGCGTGGCGCTGTTCGGCGCGGTGTTTACCCATATCCTGCAATCAAATCTGTTGCGGCTGCTGCCCGAAGGCACGCCGTTGCCGCGAGAGTTGAACCCGGTAGCGGTACACCACCTGCCGCAGGCTATTCGCAATGATTATCTCCAGGCTTTTGGCGCGGCGATACATGCGGCGTTCACAATGGCGGCGGGGGTTATTGTACTGGCTTTTGTTCTCTCATGGCTGCTGCGCGAGGCGCCGCTGCGCGGCGGGGCGGCGTAAGGTTTAAAGCGCTACCGCCGACGTGGCGCGCCAGGGGCGGTCGTGTTAAGCGCAACGCGGCTACTTCCGGCGCGCCCGGCCAACGCTGGCAGGGCGCTTTTCTGGCCGGGACGCAGGGGCCGTCGTTCCGTAACGCCTTATTCCGGGCTGCCCGATGGCGACATATGCGCCAGCGTTTCGATGCGCGCAGGCGATAGCGGTTCGCGGGGCGCGGGCAGCGGCCAGCCCCAAAGCCAGCGCGCCGCCGCGCCGCAGATACGCCCCTGGCAGGCGCCCATACCGCAGCGATGCGTTGTTTTAGCGCAACGCCAGTTTGCGGCGCCGGCGACGTCCTCTGTCGCCACGTCTTCGCAGCGGCACAGTAAACTCTCCGGCGTACAGATATCGCCAAGCTGCGGCGAAAGAGCAAAGGCGTTTTCCAGCGCCTTTGCGAAGCGGCGCCAGCGCTCGCGCCGGGGAAAAAGATTTCGCGCCCGGGCGCCGTCATTGGCGGCGGCGTAACCGGCGATGGCGCCTTCCGCCAGCGCTAACTCGCTGCCGCCCACGCCGGTACACTCGCCTGCGGCGAAGATATCCGCAACGCCGGTTTGCTGATAGCTATCCACGGCGATAGCGACGCCTGCCAGCGGGCAGCCGAAGAGCAGGGCCGGTTCGATATTAGGAATCAGGCCGTAGCCCGTTGCCAGCCGGTCGCAGGCCAGTTCCCGCTCACGCCCTGCATGACGAATGCGTACCGCCGTCAGTCGGCTGTCGCCCAGCGCTGCGCTGACCTGGCTTGCGGGGCGCCAGCGGCGGTCTACAAGCCCCGCCAGTTGCCTGACTTTTTCCGGCCAGCGCCACAGTCCGGCGCTAAAGCGCAGCATTGCGTGCAGCGGCGCCTGCTCGACGATAGCGGCAACCTGGCCGCCGGCCTGTCGCACGCTGGCGGCTACCGCCAGCAACAGTGGGCCGCTGCCGGCAATCACTACCCGCTCTTTGGCCAGGCACAGCCTCTGCTTAAGCAACGCCTGAAGCCCGCCTGCGCCGGTGACGCCAGGCAGCGTCCAGCCCGGGAAGGGGAGCTGAAGCTCCCGGGCGCCGCAGCACAGAATGAGCCGCCGCCAGTAGAGGAGGCCGCAGTCATGTTCACGCTCGTACAGCAGGGCGCGAGGCTGCGCGCGCGCGATAAGCCGGGCGCCGCTCAGGATGCTGATATTCGGGTTATTGGCGACATCAGCACGCAGTTTACGGGCCGCCTGCGCCAGCCCGGCACCCGGCCCGTCGCGCCAGATTTGCCCGCCGGGAACAGGGTTGTCGTCAAGAATTATCACCCGTTTGCCGCAGGCGGCGGCGCTTAGCGCCGCTGCCAGTCCCGCCGGGCCTGCGCCAAGGATAGCAATATCGCAGTGTAATTCAGCCATGTTTGCCGCTCCTTAGTTGCGCGTCATGCTCTACCTGCATACCGGCGCGGCACAGTGTTTGGCAGGCCAGCCGCCGTTTTCCATCAATGAGAATGCGGCACTCCTGGCAGATGCCCATGCCGCAGAACGGCAGGCGCGGTTTGCCGCTAACGGAAAGCCGGGCCGCTGGAAGCGAGCAGCGAGCCAGCGCCGCAGCAACGCTGGTGCCGCTGGCGACCATAACGGCAACGCCGTCAATGGTTAGACTAATGGTCTGCGTCATGCGTTTAACTCCTCTTTGTTTAGCCGCGAGGCCAGCCAGGGCGCGGCGTCAATATCGCTTGCCGTTCCCGTTATCTGGTCGGTCAGCAGCCAGGCCGTGCCCGTTGCCGTGGTGACCCCCAGCCCTTCATGGCCCAGCGCCAGCCAGACGCCGGGGCGCCGCGGGTGCGGCCCCAGCAGCGGCTGGCCGTCCGGCGATGCGCTACGAAAGCCGCTCCAGCAGCGGATTAGATTAAGCTCCCCAAGTTCAGGCAGGAACGCGCAGGCGCGGCGCAGCATGGCGGCCAGCAAAGCGAGATCGATCTGCGGATCGTGATTGTCATATTCCCGGGAGGAGCCGATTAACAACTGCCCGGTTGGGCGCGGCTGAAGATTAAAAGCCACGGATTTACCCTGCGTTGCATGGGCGCTGGCGCCGTAGCTTAGCTCCACCAACTGGTGGGTAAGGCGCGGCGCATAGCGGTCGGTGATGGCAAGCTGGCCCTTCTTGACGCGCAACCACTGTTCTTCCAGCAGCGCGTTGGCCCCGCTGGCGCAGGCGAGCACAATGGCGCTCGCTCGCAGCCGCCGGCCGTCCTGCAACTGAAGCCAGGGCTCTTCCAGCGCAACGGCTTTGCCGGTGATGTGCGTCAGACGCGAGCCTGCCTGCTCGATAAACCAGCGCGCCGCGTTTGGCGCATAGATGATACCGTCTCCCTGCACCCGCAGCCCGCCTGCCAGCCCGTCGCGCAGCGCAGGTTCCTGCGCGGCGAGAGCCGTGGCGCAAAGCAGTTCGCTCTGCACCTGATATTGCGCCAGCCGCTGTCGTTTGCGCTGCGCTTCTTCCATTTCGTCGGGCGTTTGCGCCAGCCACAGGGTGCCGCAGCCGCGCCAGGCGCAGCGCCGTGAAAGCCGGGGAACGATATCGCGCCACAGCGCCAGCGACCAGGCCGTTAACGCCAGTTCGGCGGGATTGTCATCCATGCACACCAGATGGCCCATGCCTGCGGCAGTGGCACCGGCGCGTCCGTCATCCACCAGCGTCACGCGTAGCCCGCGCTGGGTCAGACGCCATGCGCAGGCGGCGCCCACAATACCCGCGCCGACGACGATAACGTCCGTGGCGCTCATAGCGCGATGCCCCAGCGGAAGGGATCGCGCTCGTCAAACAGCAGCCGCGTATCGGCGCAGACCCAGGCCGAACCGTGGATGGTGGGGATAATCTGCCTGTCATGGCGGCGGTAGCTTGCGCTAAATTCGCTGCCGATCACGCTGGTCTGGCGCCAGACCTGGCCTGGCGCGAGCAGGCCGTCCTCTGCCAGACAGGCCAGTTTGGCGCTGGTGCCGGTACCGCAGGGGGAGCGATCCCAGGCAAGTCCCGGGCAAAGTACAAAGCTTCGGCTGTCGGCGCGGGCATCGGGGCCGAACAGTTCGATATGGTCGATAATGCCGCCATCCGCGCCGCGGATCCGGGCCTGTTCCAGGCCCTGGCGTATGGCGATGGCGAAATCGGTCAACGCCGTCAGGCTGGCGGTATCAATACGTAACGGATGATCGTTGACCAGGAAAAACCAGTTACCGCCCCATGCAATATCGCCGCTGATGTCGCCGTAGCGGGTCGCGACCCGCACTCCCCGGCGCCAGCGCCAGGCAGGGACATTTTCTACTGAAACGCTGCCATCTTCGTTGAGCGTGGCGCGAACGTCGCCAACAGGGGTTTCAATGAGGTGCTGCCCGGCTTCAATTCGTCCAAGCCAGGCCAGCGAGGCGATAAGGCCGATGGTGCCGTGTCCGCACATTCCCAGAAAGCCGCTGTTATTAAAAAAAATGACGCCTGCCGTGGCGGCTGGGTTTGCCGGGCGACAGAGCAGCGCGCCGACCAGTACATCGCTGCCGCGTGGTTCCAGGACAGCGGCCTGGCGCAGGTGATCGAAGCGTTCGGCGAAGCGCTCGCGCAATTGAGCCATCGTTCCCGGCCCCAGATCGGGAAAACCTTCCACAATCAACCGGGTGGGTTCGCCGCCGGTATGTGAATCGATAATACGCAAAAAGGCAGGAGGGCGATTCATCAGTTAATGCCTCAATTGTTATAAATATGTTTCTTTATGCTGGGCGAGAAAACGACGCCTGCGCTTGAGGGTTTTCATAGCGCACAGTAGTGAAACTGGCACAGTGAGCGTTGTATTTTCTGTGCGTAGTTAATTAATTTTTTATTTATTAATAAATTATGTCTTTTTTTTACCCCATCATCCTTGTAGGGCGAAAACGAGCGGCGGCGCGCTAAATTTTCGCCGCGATCGCATTTCTCTCTTCTGTCGCTTGATTTGTTAATTTTAGGTTAATAATTATGCGAAACCGATCAGAAGGAGCCGCTATGAATTGCGTGATGTCGTCCCCGGCAGTAAGTGATGAGATTTCCCCGGCAGAGCTGAGCCGGTTTTGTGAAGGGCTTGCGCGCCAGCGCCCTGAGAATATTTATGTGCTGCTCAATGCGCTGGCGCTGATTGCTCCCCTGCTTAACGCCATACCCGGCGTGGTGTTTTTTGTTAAGGATCGTCACGCGCGTTATCTGCTGGCGAATCTGACTCTGGCCCGGCGCTGCGGATTGAGCAGCATGGCGCCGCTGCTGGGCAAGACCTCGGCGGATGTTTTTCCGCGCCGCCTGGGGCAGGGCTATACCGAACAGGATTTAAGGGTGCTGAACGAGGGGGCTACGCTGCGCGATCGGCTGGAACTGCATTTCTACAGCGGGCGTCGTACCGGCTGGTGTCTGACCCAGAAACTGGCCCTGTGCAACGCCAGCGGACAGGTCATTGGTATGGCGGGGATCTCGCATGATTTGCAGGAGGCCAGCGCCTGCCACCCGGCCTGGCAGCAGTTAGCGGCCATTGATGAGTACATCCGCACTCACTACGAACGACCCATCGCTATGGAAGAACTCACCGCGCTAAGCGGTCTGTCGGTGGCGCAAATCGAGCGTTACTGCAAACGCATCTTCCACCTGACGCCGCGCCAGATGATTCACAAAGTACGCCTGGAAAAAGCCACCGAATTGCTGGCCGGCGATATGCCGATTACCGATATCGCCCTGCAGTGCGGCTATACCGACCACAGCGCTTTTAGCCGCCAGTTTAAGGCCATGACAGGCTCTACCCCCCGTGATTTCCGGCTGACGCTGGGAGGCGAAATGAGCGTGCAATGTTAGGCTGTGTCCCTTAATCCTCATGATGCTGGCGCTGAGCGAAAACTCCGCTGGCAAGGCGCAGGGCCGTGTGGCCCTCTGTTCAACCTAATGCGCTGTGCCAATTTCGACGCGCTACAGAAGGAAAACTGTCAAGCGGTTCAGGTCCGGAGTCGTCAATCTGTTACGTGAATTAAATAAATATTCACCAATTATTAACAAAATGATGACAAGGAGACGGACCATGAGCCACTACGCGATTAGCTGGAGCGGAGTCTTTCCGGCGGTTACGACCCAGTTTCGCAGCGATTACAGCCTGGATTTGGATGCCACTCACGCGGTGATGAAGAACCTGGCGCAGGATGGCGTTTCCGGCCTGGTGGTGTGCGGCAGCGTAGGAGAAAACACCTCCCTGAGCACCGAAGAAAAAATACAAATTATTGAAGCGGCGAAAGACGCCGCCGGGGGAAAGATACCGGTTATTGCTGGCGTGGCGGAATTCACCACTGCTTTTGCCCAGCGAATGGCGCGTGAGGCGCAGCGGGTAGGCGTCGATGGCGTGATGGTGATGCCGGCGCTGGTCTATTCGTCAAAACCGCACGAGACGGCGGCCCACTTTCGCCGCGTGGCGCAGTCCGTCGATCTGCCCATTATGGTTTACAACAACCCGCCAATTTATAAAAACGACGTTACGCCTGCTATCCTGGCGACCCTGGCCGACTGCGACAACATTGTCTGTTTTAAAGACTCCTCCGGCGATACCCGCCGCTTTACCGACTTACGCAATGCGGTAGGCGATCGCTTCGTGCTGTTTGCCGGGCTGGATGACGTTGTGGTTGAGAGCGTCGCGATGGGGGCCCAGGGCTGGATATCCGGGATGTCCAACGCCTTTCCGCGTGAAGGCGAAACGCTATTCCGGCTGGCGAAGCAGCAACGCTTTGAGGAAGCGATGGCGTTGTATCGCTGGTTTATGCCGCTGCTACACCTCGACGCGCGTCCGGATCTGGTGCAGTGCATCAAACTGTGCGAGGCGCTGCTGGGGCGCGGCAGTGAAATTACCCGTCCGCCGCGCCTGGCGCTGGAGGGCGACGATCGTCGTCACGTGGAGCAAATCGTTCGCCAGGCGCTGGACAGCCGCCCGGCGTTGCCGGATGTCGGTCTGTAAGAGGAGGTGACCATGCTTAACCTGACCGGACAGCAGTTTATCGGCGCGGAGCGTACCGGCAGCGGCGAAGCGTCGCTACTTAGCCTGCGGGCAGTGGACGGCAAGCCCACAGGCTGGCGCTTTTATGCCGCAACCCCGAGCGAGGCGGATGCCGCCGCCTGCGCCGCGCAGGCGGCCTTCGCTGACTACGGGCAAACCTCGCCGCAGGCACGCGCCCTGTTTCTGGCGGCGATAGCCGATGAGCTGGACGCCCTGGGGGACGATTTTTTTGATATTGCGCACCAGGAGACGGCCCTGCCGCTGGCGCGGCTAAAAGGGGAGCGGGCGCGCACCAGCGGGCAGATGCGCCTTTTTGCCGACATGTTGCAACGCGGTGACGCCTTCATACCGCGTATCGATACGGCGCTTGCCGACAGAACGCCGCTGCCGCGCCCGGATTTGCGTCAGTATCGGGTTGCGCTGGGGCCTGTCGCGGTCTTTGGCGCCAGCAATTTTCCGCTGGCGTTTTCTACCGCCGGCGGCGATACCGCCGCAGCGCTGGCGGCTGGTTGCCCGGTCGTGTTTAAAGCTCATGAAGGGCATATGGCGACCGCAGAGCTAACCGCAGGCGCAATCGTGCAGGCGGCGGCGCGTACCGGTATGCCGCCGGGCGTCTTTAATCTGATTTTTGGTGGGCATATCGGCGCGCGCCTGGTGCAGCATCCCGCCATTCAGGCTGTGGGGTTTACCGGCTCGCTGCGCGGCGGCAGCGCGCTGATTAAGCTTGCGCAACAGCGGACGCAGCCCATTCCTGTCTTTGCTGAAATGTCTGCGGTGAACCCGCTGGTGATACTGCCGCACGCGCTGGCCGCGCGCGGCGCGCAGATAGTTCAGGATCTGGTGGCCTCCTTTACGCTGGGTTGCGGGCAGTTTTGTACAAAACCGGGGCTGATTGTGGCGATACGCAGCCCTACAACGTCGGATTTTCTGAGCCGACTGTGCGAGGCGGTTAGCCAGAGCGCGCCTCAGACCATGCTGAACCCGGCGGCGCTTGCGGGCTATCAACAGGGCGTGGCCCGGCGCGAGGCGCATACCGGCCTGACGCCGCTGGCGCAGGGGCGCTGCGCGCCAGAGCAGGCCAGCGCCCGGCTATGGCGGGCCGCGCCCGAGGCCTGGCTGGCAAAGGATGAACTGCTGCATGAAGAACTGTTCGGTCCGTCGGCGCTGGTGCTGGAAGCCGATGATGAACAACATCTGCTCGCCCTGCTTGCCGCGCTACAGGGGCAGCTTACGGCTACGCTGCATGCTGACGAGGCTGATACGCCGCTGGCGCGTCGGCTGTTGCCGCTGCTCGGCGACAGGGCCGGTCGGCTGTTGTTTAACGGTTATCCCACCGGGGTGGAAGTTTGCGACGCCATCGTACACGGCGGCCCCTGGCCTGCAACCTCCGATGTGCGTACCTCATCGGTGGGCACGCTGGCTATCGATCGCTTCCTGCGCCCGGTTTGTTTGCAAAACGCGCCGGCGGCGCTGCTGCCGCCTGCGTTGCAGGACAGTAATCCCCTCAATCTGCTGCGGCGGGTTAACGGCACGCTGACGCGCAGTCCTGTGCAGCCTTAACCAAAAGGCGGAACCCTTATGACCCTTCACACAACCGATACCCGCGTTGCGCCTGCCGCATCGCCCGGGAAATTTAAAAAACAGCTAACGCTTACCGATCTGACCTTTATCGGCCTCGGAGCTATCTTCGGATCCGGCTGGCTGTTTGCCGCCAGCCACGTAGCGAGCATTGCCGGCCCGGCCGGCATCGCCTCCTGGCTGATTGGCGGTTTCGCCGTGCTGCTGTTGGGAATTGTTTATTGCGAACTGGGGGCGGCGCTGCCGCGAGCGGGCGGCATTATCCGCTATCCGGTTTTTTCGCATGGCGCGCTGATGGGCTATTTGCTGGGTTTTATTACGCTTATCGCCTTCTCCAGCCTGATATCCATAGAAATTGTGGCCGCGCGGCAGTATGCCGCGGCCTGGTTTCCTTCGCTAAGCAAGCCAGGCTCTGGCGACCCCACGCTGCTGGGGTGGAGCGTGCAGTTTATTTTGCTGTGCGTGTTCTTTGCCCTGAACTACTACAGCGTGAAAACCTTCGCCCGTTCTAACAATATCATTAGCGTGCTGAAGTTTCTGGTGCCGCTGGCGGTGGTGGTGACGCTGTTTGCCTTTTTCCGGCCGGAAAACCTCACGGCGCAAGGCGTTGCGCCGTTCGGGGCGGCGGGGGTGGAGGCGGCGATTAGCGCTGGCGGCATTATTTTCGCCTACCTGGGGCTGACGCCGATTATCTCAGTGGCAAGCGAGGCGCAGCGGCCCCAGCGCACCATTCCGGTAGCGCTGATCCTCTCGGTCGTGCTCTCCACTATCATCTATGTGCTGCTGCAACTGGCCTTTATTGGCAGCATACCCGGCGAGCTGTTAAACGGCGGCTGGGGGGATATCAGCCGCCAGTTTTCGCTGCCGTATCGTGATATCGCCATGACGCTGGGGCTGGGCTGGCTGGCCTTTATGGTGGTGTGCGACGCCGTGGTGTCTCCGGGAGGTACCGGCAATATTTATATGAACGCCACGCCGCGGGTCGTTTACGGCTGGGCGAAGACGGGGACCTTTTATAAAATTTTTACCCGTATCGACGGCCAGTCCGGCATTCCCCGCCCGGCGCTGTGGTTGACTTTTGGGCTGTCGGTATTCTGGACGTTGCCGTTTCCCTCCTGGGAGCGGCTTATCAGCGTGGTGTCGGCGGCGCTGGTGCTGAGCTATGCGATAGCGCCGGTGACGGCCGGCGGGCTGCGTCGTAACGCGCCGGCGCTGGCGCGGCCGTTTCGGGTGCGCGGTTTTGCGATTATCGGGCCGCTGTCGTTTATGATTTCGGCGCTGATTGTTTACTGGTCGGGGTGGGCCACGCTCTGTTGGCTGCTGGGATTGCAGATCCTGATGTTCGTTATCTATGTGCTGTGCCGTAAGCGGGTGCCGACTGAGGCCGTCAGCCTGCGCCAGCAAGTGAGGTCGTCGCTGTGGCTTATCGCTTTTTACGCGCTGATTATGCTGGCCTCCTGGCTGGGCAGCTTTGGCGGCATCGGCGTGCTGGGACACCCCTGGGATACGATTGTCGTGGCAGCGATGTCGCTGGCTATTTACTATTGGGGCGTACATTCCTGCCTGCCCTGCGCCAGCTTTGGCGAGGACGAAGAAGAGTAATAAAGGAGCAAGATGGAACAGATAACCCTGACCCTTGATGCCGCCTACGATCTGGCGTTTGGGGTGCTGCGTCGCAATGGTTTTAGCGAAGCGCACGCCGCGGCGGTGGCCCGTAATACCGTAAACGGCGAGCGCGACGGCTGCGCTTCCCACGGCCTGTACCGTATCCCGGGCTGCGTACGGACGCTGCGTGCGGGCAAGGTTTCGCCCGATGCGCTGCCAACCGTGCAGGACACGGCGCCAGCGTTGGTTAAAGCGGATGCCGCCGGGGCTTTCTCGCTGCTGGCGTGGGAAAAAGCGCTGCCCTTGCTGGCGGCGAAGACGCGCCAGTGCGGTATCGCCGCGCTGGCGATTAATCGCTGCGTGCACTTTTCCGCATTGTGGGCCGATATCGAACCGCTGACGGAGCAGGGGCTGGTGGCGTTGGCCTGTACCCCAAGCCATGCCTGGGTGGCGCCGGCTGGCGGCGCCACGCCGCTGTTTGGCACCAATCCGCTGGCCTTCGGCTGGCCGAGAGCGGGCAAAGCGCCGTTTATTTTCGATATGGCGACAAGCGCGGCGGCGCGTGGCGAAATAGAGTTGCGCCGACGCGCCGGGAAACCGGCGCCGCCTGGCTGGGGGCTGGACAGCGAAGGGCGGGAAACGACCGATCCGGCGCAGATTCTGGCAGGGGCCATGCTGCCGTTCGGCGGCCATAAGGGATCGGCGCTGGCGGCGATGGTGGAACTGATTGCCGGCCCGCTGATTGGTGATATGACAAGCCAGGAGTCGCTGGATTTTGACGCCGGCGCCGGCGGGCTGCCTTACGGCGGCGAACTGATTATCGCTATGGACCCCCGGCGCTTTTTGGGCGATGACGCAGATGTTCATCTGGCCAGAGGCGAGGCGATGTTTAGCGCTATGGCAGCTCAGGGCGCGCGCATTCCCGGCGAACGCCGCCACCGCGCGCGAGCGCGCAGCGAAGCTGAAGGGGTGACGATACCGTCCGCGCTTTATCAGGAGATGACGGCGCTGGGGTGATGCAAAAAACAGCGCCTGACTGTTGCCGGGCGCCTGTAAAGCGCCAGGCGTGAAGCCGGGCTTAAGCATTCCCTGCGCAACTGCATTACGAATATAAAAAGCGATGCCGCGCAGCGCCGGTAACGGCGGTGGAATGCAGCGGCCTCGCAAAAACGGAAAGCGCGCTACCGTTACGATGTGCTGGAGGCGTACGTATAAACCCTGACGGGGAACGGCGGACGGGAAAAGGCGCGCGTTTGTGGAACGCAGGCTGCGGCTGTATGGCGAGCGGCGTTCCCGCACGGCATGCCGGATACCGCTGCGCTGTGCGTATTATATGGGGTTAGCCTGGGCGGCTTGCCGTCAGCGACGCCAGCGCATTGCTGTAATACGCAGCGCCTGCGCTCAAATGAGCGCAAAAAGCGTCAGTCAGCGCCGATGCCGGGCGATGCAGCGGGCGAATAAGGCTAATGGTGAACGGCACTGAAACGCTAAAGCGCCGCACCACTATGCCGCTTGCCGCGTAGTCCAGCGCGGTGAGCGGATTGACCACTGAAATCCCGACGCCTGCGCGCACCATAGCGCACACTGAGGCGGCGCTGTGGGTTTCAACCGCCATACGGCGACGTACCCCGTGCTCCTGAAACAGTGAGTCCAGCAACTGGCGGTAGCTGTCAGTGCGGGACAGGCTGATATAATTTTCACCGCAAAAATCCTGCGGCGTCAGCTCTGCCCGTGCCGCCAGGCGGTGATCGGCGGGCAGCACGCAGACTTCGTTGAGCGCCAGCAGTGCGATGCGCTCGGTGCCTGCGGGGGTGGAAGGCGTTTCTGTCAGCCCCAGGTCGTGGCGCTGGGCGCAGAGCCACTCTTCCAGCAGGGGGGACTCCTGCGGCACGATATTCAGGCTGACTTCCGGGTAGCGTGCCAGAAAAGGTTGCGTCAGGCGCGGTAGAAAAGACTGGGAAAATACCGGCAGACAGGCGACAGACAGTTCGCCCTGGCGAAATTCGCGCAGGTTTTGCGCAGCATCAAGGATGCGATCCAGTCCGTACCATGAGCGCTGCACCTCCTCAAACAGGCGCAGCCCCTGTACGGTGGGATGAAGGCGCCCGCGCGCGCGCTCAAACAACCTGAGTCCGATAATTTTTTCAAAGCGCGCCAGCTCGCGGCTGACCGTTGGCTGCGATGTGCGCAGCAGGGCGGCGGCTTGCGTAAGGCTGCCGGCGGTCATTACCGCATGAAAAATCTCAATATGGCGCAGATGAATCGCGGGCACGGTTTTCTCCATTGAAGGGGCATACCTGGTTTGACAACGCGCCGCTACGGCAGGCTGATGAGCAGGCCATTTGCGTCAGCGGGCTGCGGATTTATATAAAAGGGCCGTTTACGCCTTAAGCTATATCATTTTTGCATAGCCTTCCGAGAAAACGATATTTTTTATCGCCCCCTTTGCTGTGGCTAAATAGCGTTATCATATACAGGGAGATTGCTATGCCACATTCGCTTAACGCTGCTGATACCGCGCTAAACGCGGCCAGGTTAATGGCGCTGCCGGCCCGCTTTGGCTGCCCGCTGTGGGTGTACGATGCGCAAATTATACGCCGCCAGATTGCGCGCCTGCGCCAGTTTGATGTTATTCGCTTTGCGCAGAAAGCCTGCTCCAATACCCATATTCTGCGCCTGATGCGTGAGGAAGGCGTAAAGGTGGACTCGGTATCGCTGGGGGAAATTGAGCGTGCCCTGGCGGCAGGCTATCGGGCGCAGGATATCGTTTTTACCGCTGATTTGATTGATGCGCCAACGCTTGCCCGCGTTAGCGAACTGGGCATTGCGGTTAACGCCGGATCGGTGGATATGCTGGAGCAACTGGGGGCGGCATCGCCCGGACACGCCGTATGGTTGCGCGTGAACCCAGGCTTTGGGCACGGTCATAGCCAGAAGACGAATACCGGGGGAGAGAACAGCAAGCACGGTATCTGGCATGGCGATATGCCGCTGGCGCTTGCGGCTATCCAGCGATACGGCCTGAAGCTTACCGGCATCCATATGCATATCGGTTCCGGCGTGGATTACGGGCACCTTGAACAGGTATGCGGCGCAATGGTGAATCTGATTATGCAGTTTGGTCAGGATTTGCAGGCGATTTCAGCCGGGGGCGGTCTGTCTGTCCCTTATCGCGCCGGCGATGAGTCGGTCAATACCGAACACTATTACGGCTTATGGAACGCAGCGCGCGAGAAAATTGCTCGCCACCTGGGCCACCCTGTGACGCTGGAAATTGAGCCGGGGCGCTTTCTGACGGCCCAGGCAGGAGTGCTGATAGCGCAGGTGCGCAGCGTGAAAGATATGGGCGCGCGCCATTTTGTGCTGGTTGACGCCGGGTTTAATGATCTGATGCGCCCGGCGATGTACGGAAGCTACCATCATATCTCAGCGCTGGCGGCAGACGGGCGAAAGCTGGATACGGCACAGCGAGAGTGTGTGGTTGCCGGGCCGCTTTGCGAATCGGGCGATGTATTTACGCAGCTTGAGGGCGGTACGGTAGAAACGCGCATGCTGCCTGAGGTGCGCGTTGGCGATTATCTGATAATTCATGATACCGGCGCTTACGGCGCGTCAATGTCATCTAATTACAACAGCCGACCGCTGCTTGCGGAAGTGCTGCTTGACGGTGACGAAACGCGCCTTATTCGCCGCCGCCAGACCATTGAAGAGCTTCTGGCGCTGGAAAGCCTGTAGGCTAGCTGCCTGACGCGGCGTTATTTTCCTGCGCCGGCGCGGCAACGGACTGGCGACGCACAAGCGTTGGCGTAAAAAGATGCGTCGCCGTCGGCGGCGCTCTGTTTTGCGCTAATGCCAGCGCCAGTTCGGCGGCCTGCGTGGCCATTGTCATCACTGGATAGCGCACTGTTGTCAGGCGTGGGCGCACGTAGCGCGATACCAGAACGTCGTCAAAGCCAATCAGGGAGAGTTTTTTCGGCACCTCGATGCCGTTATCGTTGAGTACGCCCATTGCGCCTGCCGCCATCGAATCGTTGTAGCATGCCACGGCGGTGAACGCATTGCCGCGTCCTATCAGCTCAGTCATGGCCTGTTCGCCGCCGCTTTCATCCGGTTCGCCAAAGGCGACCAGCCGTTCGTCGCGCGGCAGCTTATGCTCCTGTAGCGCATCGTAGTAGCCGCGCAGGCGATCTTCTGCATCCGAAATCGGGTGGTTCGAGCAGAGAAAACCAATACGCGTATGGCCCATTTGAATCAAATGCCGGGTAGCGAGCCAACCGCCGAGGCGGTCATCCAGCGCCACGCAGCGGTGTTCGAAACCGGGCAGGCAGCGGTTGATCAGCACCATGCCGGGGATTTGCTCCATCAGCCTGGCCAGCATGTCGTCGGGGATCATTTTGGCATGGACCACCAGAGCCGCGCAGCGGTGGCGGATCATCTGCTCAATGGCCTGGCGCTCTTTTTCTTCATTGTGATAGCCGTTGCCGATAAGCAGAAAATTGCCGGTGCGCCAGGCGACCTGATCCAGCGCTTTTGCCATTGCGCCGAAAAAGGGATCGGATACATCGCCCACCACCAGACCGATGGTTTGCGTATTTTGCTGCGCCAGCGCGCGGGCGTTGGCGTTGGGATGATAGTTAAGTTGCTCCATCGCCTGGCTGACGGCCAGGCGCGAAGCTTCGCTGGCCTTGGGAGAGTGGTTGATAACGCGGGACACGGTGGCGACAGATACGCCAGCGAGCTGTGCAACATCTTTAATCGTCGCCATTTATTACCTCGGGTAGGGTAAGCGTTTACATTGCGTCAGTTTTACGAAAAACTGCCGCTGGTTCAAGAAGAGAACCGCTATGTTTCAGGAGATGCCGCAGAAAGGAGCGCAGTGAGTGAAAACGTTACCCTCCTGCCTTAACCTTCGGGCGCAGCCGGCGGAAGTTTGGCCGATATCATGCAGGCTCCCGGCCATTGCGCGCCAGCCTCATCTTTAACCGCCTTAACAGGGCGAGGCTGTAAATAACTGTGTTACACCTATTGAGCTTGTTCACAACGAAGGCGAAAACGGGAAATGACTCTCTTTGTAAGCTGTCGGCTATGGCTTTCCCGCTATGCTGGCGTCACTCCATGCCTGTCTTAACGTGTAACTATTTTTAAAAGGGCCGGTTGGTGCGCTGTTGGGCCGGGTTGCCGGGCCTTTAATGCCGCACGGCGCGCTAAGTTAATAACTGGCTAACTTTCAAAGGCTTCAGCGCAAATTTTTGCTTACATTTTGCGAAGGGCTGTTGCGATTCAGGGATGGCGAACGATAAGGCCACACGCTACATTTGCTCTCCCAGAGGTATTGATAGGTGGCGTTGGCGTTATGCCGAACGCAGCGATTTCACCAGCCTGCGCGGATGCGCAGGTTTTTTTTGCGCTTCTTCCGGCCGCCTGTTTCCGCTCCTCCCTTAACTCATGTAAGCTGGCCTGTCTGATATCAACCAGGCTTTTGCCGTTCGCCCTTGACCGGCAGGCCGCGCCGCTACTGCGTAGCGATGCGCACGGCACACAGCAGTGGCCGCAATCCTGGGTTTTGCCTTTTCCACAAAGGGAGTTGAGATGTTATTACGCTTTTTTCGTTACCTCTGTCAGGTACTGTTTCGGGTTCGGTTAACCGGCGATATTGCAGCGCTCAGGCAGCAGCGCGTGCTTATTACGCCCAACCACGTTTCGTTTATTGACGGCGTGCTGCTGGCGCTGTTTTTACCGGTACGCCCGGTGTTTGCCGTTTACAGCTCTATCAGCAATCGCTGGTTTATGCGCTGGCTAAAGCCGCTGATTGATTTTGTGCCGCTTGATCCGAGCAAACCGATGTCGGTTAAGCACCTGGTTCGGCTGTTGGAACAGGGCAGGCCGGTAGTTATCTTCCCGGAAGGGCGCATCTCAGTAAGCGGCTCGCTGATGAAAATTTATGACGGAGCAGGCTTTGTGGCGGCGAAATCACAGGCAACCGTCGTGCCGGTGCGTATTGACGGCGCGGAGCTGACTTACTTCAGCCGCCTGAAAGGGCGTGTGCGCCAGCGGTTATTTCCGCGCATTACCCTGCATATTCTGCCGCCGACCAGTATACCCATGCCGGTCGCGCCGAGCGCCAGAGCGCGCCGCCGTCTGGCCGGTGAAACGCTGCATCAGATTATGATGGAAGCGCAAATGGCGGTGCGCCCACGTCATACGCTGTTTGATGCGCTGCTTGCCGCGCAATATCGTTACGGCGAAAGTAAACGCTGTATTGAGGATATTAATTTCACGCCGGACAGCTACCGCAAGCTGCTGATGAAAACCCTGTTTGTTGCCCGCATTCTGGAAAAATACAGCAAACGGCGGGAAACGATAGGCCTGATGCTGCCCAATGCCGCCATCAGCGCTGCGGTTATTTTTGGCGCCGTCTGTCGCGGGCGTATTCCGGCTATGATGAACTATACCGCTGGCGTTAAGGGGCTGAACGCGGCGATTACCGCAGCGCAAATCCAGACTGTGTTTACCTCGCGTCAGTTTATGGACAAGGGCAAACTGTGGCATCTGCCGGAACAGCTTACCGGCGTGCGCTGGGTGTTTCTTGAAGATCTTAAAGGCGAGGCGACGCTTGCCGATAAACTGTGGATTTTTTCGCACGCGTTTGCGCCTAAGCTGGCGCAGGTTAAGCAGGCGCCTGAGGATGCGGCGATGGTGCTGTTTACATCAGGCTCGGAGGGCAGTCCAAAGGGCGTGGTGCACAGCCATAAGAGCCTGCTGGCGAACGTTGAGCAGATACGCGCCGTGGCCGATTTTACGGCTGATGACAAGTTTATGTCGGCGCTGCCGCTATTTCACTCTTTTGGCTTGACGGTGGGGCTGTTTACGCCGCTGCTGACAGGCGCGCAGGTCTTTCTCTACCCAAGCCCGCTGCACTATCGCGTAGTGCCGGAGCTGACTTACGATCGTAACTGTACCGTCATTTTCGCCACCTCAACCTTCCTGGGCCACTATGCGCGTTTCGCCCATCCTTACGACTTCTACCGCGTGCGTTATGTGGTGGCCGGGGCCGAAAAATTACAGGAAAACACGCGCCGTCTCTGGCAGGAAAAATTTGGTCTGCGTGTTCTGGAAGGCTATGGCGTCACCGAGTGCGCGCCGGTAGTCTCCATCAATGTGCCAATGGCGGCAAAGTCGGGCACTGTGGGACGTATTTTACCCGCGATGGACGCGCGCCTGATGGCCGTGCCCGGCATTGAAGACGGCGGGCGCCTGCAGTTGCGCGGGCCAAACATCATGAAAGGTTATCTGCGCGTGGAAAACCCCGGCGTGCTGGAAGCGCCAGAGGCTGAAAATGCGCGCGGCGAGAAGGAAAAGGGCTGGTACGATACCGGCGATATCGTGACCTTTGACGAACAGGGCTACTGCGTTATCCAGGGGCGCGCTAAACGGTTTGCGAAAATTGCCGGAGAGATGGTGTCGCTGGAAACGGTTGAGCAGGTGGCGCTGGCGGTTTCGCCTGAAAAACTTCACGCTACCGTGATTAAAACCGACGCCAGCAAGGGTGAGGCGCTGGTGCTGTTCACCACGGATGCGCAACTGACGCGTGAACGCCTGCTGCAACAGGCGCGCAGCGCCGGCGTACCGGAGCTGGCGGTGCCGCGTGATATCCGCGTGCTTAAGCAACTGCCGCTGCTTGGCAGCGGCAAGCCGGATTTTGTTGCCCTGAAAACTATGCTGGACGATGCGGAGAATATTCATGGCTGACACTTCCGCATCGGCCAGCGGCCAGACGCTCTATTCCCGGGGAATGATGGCGGTTATCGCCGCGCAGTTTTTCTCAGCCTTTGGCGATAACGCGCTACTGTTTGTCACGCTGGCAGTGCTCAAGGCGCGTTTCTACCCGGACTGGAGCCAGCCTGTGCTGCAAATGGCGTTTGTAGCGGCGTACATCCTGTTTGCGCCTTTTGTCGGCCAGGTGGCCGACAGTTTTGCCAAGGGGCGGGTCATGATGGGCGCCAATGCCCTGAAACTGTTTGGCGCCGGCGCGATTTGTTTTGGCTTCAACCCCTTTATTGGCTATATGCTGGTCGGGATTGGCGCGGCGGCTTATTCGCCCGCCAAGTACGGTATTCTCGGCGAACTGACCACCGGCGACAGGCTGGTGAAAGCCAATGGCCTGATGGAATCGTCGACTATCGCCGCTATCCTGCTGGGGTCAATGGCGGGAGGCGTGCTGGCTGACTGGAGCCTGACGGCGGCGCTGGGCGTATGCGTGCTGGCCTATGCCATTGCCGTTGCCGCGAATTTGCTCATCCCGCGGCTTGCGGCGGCGCGCCCGGGCCATACCTGGCATCCGGCTGCGATGGCGCGCGGTTTTTTCGCTGCCTGCGCTACGCTGTGGCGCGATGGCGAAACGCGCTTTTCGCTGCTTGGCACCAGCCTGTTCTGGGGCGCGGGCGTGACGCTGCGCTTCCTGCTGGTTTTGTGGGTGCCGGCGGCGCTGGGCATTACCGACAACGCCACCCCGACCTATCTTAACGCCTCGGTGGCGGTTGGTATCGTAGTCGGCGCCGGCGCGGCGGCGAAGCTGGTTACGCTGAAAACCGTCGCGCGCTGTATGCCCGCTGGCGTGTTGATTGGCGTGGCGGTAGGGTTTTTGGCCGTGCAAAATGCGCAGCTTCCCTCTTACCTGCTGCTGGCGCTAACGGGTATGCTCGGCGGCTTTTTTGTGGTGCCGCTCAATGCGCTGCTGCAGGATCGCGGTAAAAAAACGGTCGGGGCGGGTAATGCTATTGCGGTGCAGAATCTGGGCGAGAATGCGGCCATGCTGCTGATGCTCGGGCTTTATTCGCTGGCGGTGAAAGCCGGCGCTCCGGCGGTGGGTATCGGCGTAGGGTTTGGCGCATTATTCGCGCTGGCGATTGCCGCGCTGTGGTACTGGAAGCGTCGTTGCCGGTAAGTTGTAGCGTCGGCCGCAAATGTGGCCGACAAAACAGTTTACGGCGCCGGATAGGTATACGTTCGGTGAACGGCTTCCAGTTCGGCCAGCGCTGCTTCGCTAAGCGTCAGGCGCAGGCTTTCCACATTCGTTTTCAACTGCGCAAGCGTGGTGGCGCCAAGCAGCGTGCTGGCAACGAATTTTTGCTGGCGCACGAAGGCCAGCGCCATCTGCGCCGGGTCAAGCCCGTGGCGTTTTGCCACATCCACATAAGCGGCTACGGCTTTCTCCGACTGCTCGCCGCTGTAGCGCGTAAAGCGGCTAAATAACGTGTTGCGCGCGCCGGCGGGCTTTTCGCCGTTAAGGTATTTTCCAGTTAGCACGCCAAAAGCCAGGCAGGAATAGGCCAGCAGCTCAACGCCTTCGCGCTGGCTGATTTCCGAAAGGCCCACTTCAAAGCTGCGGTTAAGCAGACTGTAGGGGTTCTGGATAGTGACGATGCGCGGAAGATTGTGTTTTTCAGCCAGCGCCAGATAGCGCATGACGCCCCAGGCGGTTTCATTCGAAACGCCGATATAGCGAATTTTACCCGCTCGCTGGCATTCGGTGAGCGCCTCAAGGGTTTCCAGCAGCGTGACCGGCAGCGGATCGTCGTTCCAGCTATAACCGAGTTTGCCAAAGCAGTTGGTCGTGCGCTGCGGCCAGTGTACCTGATAAAGATCGAGATAATCGGTTTGCAGACGTTTCAGACTGGCATCAAGCGCTTCGCGGATATTTTTGCGATCCAGTATCTGGTTTGGGCGAATGCCGCTATCGCCGTTGCGCGTGGGGCCGCTCACTTTGGAGGCGATGATAAGTTTTTCACGGCTGCCGCGTTTGTTAAGCCAGTTGCCGACATAAGTTTCCGTCAGGCCCTGCGTTTGCGGACGCGGCGGGACAGGATACATTTCCGCGACGTCTATTAAATTGATACCCTGGCTTACGGCATAATCGAGCTGTGTATGAGCATCGGCTTCACTGTTTTGCTCACCAAAGGTCATTGTGCCAAGACCGAGTGCGCTGATTTCCAGCGAGCTGTGAGGGATGCGGTGATAATGCATTGCCGGTTTCCTTTTCTCATTCTTGTGCAACGGCGGCGGAGCAGGAGCCCCGACGCAAAGAGCCTTAACAATGGCAGAGGGCGCAGAAAAGGGAAAGGGGGAAGCGTAGCAACTTATAAAAAAGGTCAGCAGTAAACTGACCTTGCTTATTCTTTAGCGCTCAATGATTTGTGATACGTCATTGCGGTTGATTTGCATCTCGTTGCCCTGAATGTCCCGATATTTAACCAACCCGGTATCATCGTCTATTTCAGGTTTGCCTTCTGTCAGAATCATTCTGCCGTCTTTGGTCGCCATAACGTAATCGCTGGTACAGCCGGAGACTGCGAATACAATGCCTACGGCAGAAATGGCAACAGCCCATTTTTTCATTATTTTGATCCTCGCCCGGTTTATCCTTTCGATAAGTCTAGTAATAGCCTGGCTTTATGGAGAAAAAAAGTATGAAAATCTTAAAATGGCCTGATTTTTGTCATAAATGACCCCCTGCGGCAGGGGGCTGTAGTTCAAAGCGGGTTCTTTTTATTACGCACGAGATTAAGCACTTCAACCAGCATGGAAAAGAACATTGCGAAGTAAATATAGCCTTTTGGCACGTCGATATCGAAGCTTTCCAGCATTAGCGTGAAGCCCACCAGAATAAGAAAAGCGAGCGCCAGCATTTTCACAGACGGATGTCTGTCCACAAATTCGCCGATAGGGCGCGCGGCAAACATCATTACGCCAACCGCAATGACTACGGCGGCCATCATAATAATAAGATGATCGGAGAGGCCGACGGCGGTAATGACGGAATCCAGGCTAAAGATGATATCCAGCACCATGATTTGCACAATCGCGCCCCAAAAGGAGTGGACACTGGTTTTGGTTTCTTCGCCGCCGCCTTCAATCGTTTCGTGAATTTCTTTACTGGATTTCCAGATAAGAAACAGGCCGCCGCACAGCAGTATCAGGCCGCGTGCTGAGACGGTGTGGCCAAATAACTGGAATAATGGCGCAGTCAGGTGACTTATCCAGGCAATGGATGCCAGCAGCGCCAGACGCATCATCATGGCCGCTGTAAGACCCAGGCGGCGCGCTTTATTCTGCTGATGCTTTGGCAGTTTGGCGACGACCAGGGAGAGAAAAATAATATTATCGATCCCAAGCACGATTTCGAGCAGCGTCAGCGTGCCGAGCGCCAGCCAGGCGTTGGGGTCTGTTATCCATGCGAGCAACATTTGTCATCCTGTGAAATAAGAAAATAAAAATCCGCCCGGCAGAGGACGGTCAACTACAGTATACGCCACGCGTTGCGGAGCATAAACGGCGGCTATAGCAGAAAGTGCCGCGCAAGAAGGGCCGCAGTGAACGGTTTTTTCAGATAAAAACCTCGCGGCAGCGTCAGGATTGCCTCGCCGTGCGCGCCTACGGCTTCCGTTAATGCGCGGCTGTTGGCGGCTTTGGGGCGTAGCTGGAGCACTTCTCCGTGACGGGCGGTAATTTTTTCAACCCGGCCCAGCACGATGAGATCCATCAATTCTTCCCAGTCGCGACGCAGTTGTTCTTCTTCCTGCGCCGACGGGCTCCACAGCAGCGGCGTTCCGACACGGCGCTCGCCCAGGGGGATACGGCGTTCGCCCTCAACCGGCACCCACAGCACCCGATGCAGCTTATGGCGCACATGGCTGGTCTCCCAGACTACCCCCGTATTGCCCGTAAGCGGCGCGACGCACACAAACGTGGTTTCCAGCGGGCGGCCAAGCTTGTCGACAGGAATGGTTTTCAGTTCAACGCCGATAGCGGCGAAATCCTGCTCTGGTTTGCTGCCGGCGCTGGCGCCCAGCCACAGTTCAAGCAGCACGCCAATCCAGCCTTTATCACGCTTTAAATCGCCCGGAATGGGCAAACCCGCCAGCGTAGCCAGTTCGCTAAGGCTGTAGCCCGCCAGTCGGCTGGCCTGGCGCATTAGTTCTTCTTCGCTGCGAGGCGGGTGACGCAAGGGTTGTAGAGTTTCCATGAGGTCGACGGAGTGGTTAAAAATTGAGCGAAAATATTACCGCACGGAGGTGAAGTGTACTCCGGTAAAGGCGATATTTACAATAACATGATTTATATGGATTTTTGTCAGCCTGCTGTCAGCACGGCGCTACGGTAAAGCCGGTTTTCCATTTCTTGTCACCGACAATGAACAGGATCTTACACCAGGTTATCCACAGAAAAATGGGATAACCGGGAAAAATCCTTACCACTGTTTCCATTTACAGCCTTGACGCAGGGGTATTTTGCCGTTTTACGGCAATTTGCGTCTAACTTATTGGCATAATTTGTGGATAAAAACGGCGCTGTTCGATATTTCATCAGTGGTCGGGAGAGGAACGTGAACAGCGTCACAAACTCGGGATAAGAGCGGGGCAAAATTACACTATCCTGTTAAATATAAATACATTATTCTCTCTTTGTTATTTTGCCTGAAGGCGTAAATATAAAGTTTTCCCGCGCTCATCCGTTGGTTCTTCACAGTGATATCCACAGAAAAAGTGAATAAAAGCGCGCTGAAAGGGTGTTGATTGTTTATAACTACCTTCAGATTTGTGAATTATTCAAACGTTATACCGGTCGCGTCCCGTCAAGAGAGTGGTTTACCGGCTTACGCGAGTGTGAAACAATCGTGCTTATTCAGTTTTTTTTGAGGTAGTCCCGTGATCGACGATGATGGCTACCGCCCAAACGTTGGTATCGTTATTTGTAACCGGCAGGGCCAGGTCATGTGGGCCAGGCGTTTTGGTCAACACTCCTGGCAGTTTCCCCAGGGAGGCATCAATCCGGGCGAATCTGCGGAACAGGCGATGTATCGGGAATTGTTTGAAGAGGTAGGGCTGCATCGTAAGGATGTCCGCCTGCTGGCTTCGACCCGAAACTGGCTGCGCTACAAATTACCGAAACGTTTGGTGCGTTGGGACACAAAGCCGGTTTGTATTGGCCAAAAACAGAAATGGTTTCTTTTACAACTGACCGGCAGCGACAGCGATATTAATCTGCACACCAGCGGTACGCCGGAATTCGACGGCTGGCGCTGGGTCAGCTTCTGGTATCCGGTACGCCAGGTTGTTTCGTTTAAACGCGACGTTTATCGCCGGGTGATGAAAGAGTTTGTCGGCACCGTTATGCCGCTCCAGGAGAATACCCCGGTGCGCAATACGTCCTCCGGCTGGCGGAGAAAACGAGGTTAAGCCACACGTCTATGCTCACTGTGCTGCGTGAAATTGTCGAAAAAGTCGCCAGCGCGCCGCGTCTGAACGAGGCGCTGCGTATTCTTGTCGATGATATCTGCCAGGCGATGGACACCGAAGTCTGTTCGGTATACCTCGCAGACCATGAGCGCCGCTGCTACTACCTGATGGCGACCCGCGGTTTGAAAAAACCGCGTAATCGCACGGTAGCGCTGGCCTTTGACGAAGGTCTGGTCGGCCTGGTCGGCCGCCTGGCCGAGCCGATTAACCTTGCCGATGCGCATAAGCATCCCAGTTTCAAGTACATCCCCGTCGTTAAAGAAGATAAATTTCGCTCCTTCCTTGGGGTGCCGATTATTCAGCGCCGCCAGTTGCTTGGCGTGCTGGTCGTACAGCAGCGCGAGCTGCGCCAGTTCGACGAAGGCGAAGAATCGTTTCTCGTCACGCTGGCGACGCAAATGGCGGCCATTCTCTCCCAGTCCCGCCTGACGGCGCTGTTTGGTCAATATCGCCAGTCGCGTATTCGCGCGCTGGCGGCCTCGCCTGGCGTGGCGGTGGCCGAAGGCTGGGTGGACGCCACATTGCCGCTACTGGAGCAGGTTACCGAGGCATCGGCGCTTAATCCGGCGCAGGAACGCGAGCGCCTGACGACGGCGCTTGAAGAGGCGTCGGCGGAGTTTCGGCGCTTTAGCAATCGCTTTGCCGCCGGCGCGCAAAAAGAAACGGCCGCTATTTTTGACCTTTACTCCCACCTGCTGGCCGATGCCCGCCTGCGTCGCGAGCTGTATATGGAGGTGGATAAAGGCTACGTCGCTGAGTGGGCGGTAAAACAGGTTATCGAGAAATTTGCAGCCCAGTTTGCCGCGCTTAGCGACGGATATATGAAAGAGCGCGCGGGGGACTTGCGCATGCTGGGCCAGCGCCTGTTGTTCCATCTTGATATAACGCTTCCAGGCCCCAGCGTCTGGCCTTCGCGTTTTGTGCTGGTGGCTGACGAACTCTCCGCAGCGACGCTTGCGGAGCTGCCTGCCGACAGGCTGGCGGGCGTGGTCGTGCGCGACGGGGCCGCTAACTCACACGCGGCCATTATGGTGCGTGCGATGGGCGTGCCTACGGTAATGGGCGCCGATATTCAGCCTGCGCTATTGCAGGGCAGAATGCTGGTCGTGGATGGTTACCGCGGCGAAGTGCTTATCGATCCTGAACCGGTGCTGCTGGCGGAATATCGCCGGCTGATTAACGAAGAAGACGCGCTGAGTAAGCTTGCCGAAGGCGAAGCCGCTCAACCTGCGCGGCTTAAAAGCGGCGAGCGGATACAGGTGATGCTTAACGCAGGCCTCAGCCCCGAGCATGAACAAAAGCTGGGCGTTTATATCGACGGCATTGGTCTGTATCGCACCGAAATACCGTTTATGCTGCAAAGCGGTTTTCCATCGGAAGAAGAGCAGGTTGCTCAGTATCAGGGGATGCTGCAAATATTCCATGACAAGCCGGTAACGCTACGTACGCTGGATGTCGGGGCGGATAAACAGCTTCCCTATATGCCTATCAGTGAAGAGAACCCCTGCCTGGGCTGGCGCGGTATCCGCATTACGCTCGATCAGCCGGAGATCTTCCTGATTCAGGTGCGCGCGATGCTGCGCGCTAATGTGGCAACCGATAACCTTGGCGTTTTGCTGCCAATGATAACCAGCATTGAGGAAGTGGATGAGGCGCGTCGCCTGATTGATCGGGCGCGACAGGAAGTGGAAGATGGGTTGGGATACGCCATCCCCATGCCGCGTATTGGCGTAATGATTGAAGTGCCTTCCATGATCTTTATGCTTCCCCAGCTCAGGGGACGGGTGGATTTTATCTCGGTAGGTTCTAATGACCTGACGCAGTATCTGTTGGCGGTTGATCGTAACAATACCCATGTGGCAGGGCTGTATGACAGCTTGCATCCCGCCGTTTTACGGGCGCTGAGCACAATCTCCACGACGGCGAAGGCGCTTGGAATTACGCTTAGTCTGTGTGGTGAAATGGCGGGCGATCCTATGTGCGTTGCGCTTTTGATAGGTATGGGCTATCACCAACTTTCTATGAATGGCCGTTCGGTGGCGCGCGTGAAATACCTGCTGCGCCATATCGACGCCGCTGAAGCCCGGGATCTGGCGCAGCGCAGCCTGGAGATGCAGATGGCCGTGGAAGTGCGCCACCAGGTCGCGGCGTTTATGGAGCGGCGCGGCATGGGCGGGCTTATTCGCGGCGGCCTGTAAGCCGCGTATTGGGCAAATTTCGTTACCTTTCTTTTACATCAGCGCATCGGCATTACTGCAGCGCTTTATGCTATTATCCGCTGCTTCAGGCGCGCGTCTTTGTGGCGCGCAGCGTAACGCCTGCCAATTTTTCTGGTTATATAACAAAGCATTATGGTGACAGATGAATAGTGGCTATCTGCGTTTTCCTAACTTCGATCCGGTGATTTTTTCTATAGGCCCGGTGTCGCTCCACTGGTACGGATTGATGTATCTGGTGGGGTTTGTTTTCGCGATGTGGCTGGCCGTGCGCCGGGCGAACCGCCCAGGCAGCGGCTGGAGTAAAACGGAAGTTGAAAATCTGCTTTATGCCGGTTTTCTCGGCGTTTTCCTGGGAGGGCGCATCGGCTATGTGCTGTTTTACAACCTGCCGCTGTTTCTGGACGATCCACTTTACCTGTTCCGCGTCTGGGATGGCGGCATGTCGTTCCACGGCGGCCTGATCGGCGTTATCTGCGTAATGTTCATCTTCGCATACCGTACCAAACGCACCTTTTTTCAGGTATCGGACTTTATCGCGCCGCTCATCCCCTTTGGCCTCGGCGCCGGGCGGCTTGGCAACTTTATTAACGGAGAACTGTGGGGCCGCGTGGATCCGGACTTTCGCTTTACGATGCTCTTCCCTGGCTCGCGCAGCGAGGATCTTGGCCTGCTGCAGACTCATCCGCAATGGCAGGCGCTGTTTAATACCTATGGTTCGCTGCCGCGCCATATGTCGCAGCTTTATGAAATGGCGCTTGAGGGGATTGTGCTGTTTATCATCCTGAACCTGTTTATTCGCAAGCCGCGCCCCACCGGCGCGGTATCCGGTCTGTTCCTGATAGGCTACGGGGCGTTTCGCATTATTGTGGAATTTTTCCGCCAGCCGGACGCGCAGTTTACTGGCGCCTGGGTACAGTACATCAGCATGGGACAAATCCTCTCCCTGCCGATGATTGTGGCCGGTATTGCGATGATGATTTGGGCCTATCGCCGCCGCCCGCAGCAGCAGATTTCGTGAGGAAGCAATGAAACAGTACCTGGATTTAATGGCAAAAGTATTGGCTGAAGGCACGCCGAAGAACGATCGTACCGGTACCGGCACGCTGTCGCTCTTCGGCCATCAGATGCGCTTTGATTTACGTGAAGGCTTCCCGCTGGTGACCACCAAACGCTGCCATTTACGCTCGATTATTTATGAACTGCTCTGGTTTCTTAAGGGCGACACCAATATTGCCTGGCTGCGTGAAAACAATGTCACCATCTGGGATGAATGGGCCGATGAGAACGGCAGCCTTGGCCCGGTTTACGGTAAGCAGTGGCGCGCCTGGGGGGCGCCTGACGGACGAAGCATCGATCAGATTGCAAAAGTGGTCGAGCAGCTTAAAACCGATCCGGATTCGCGCCGCATTATTGTTTCTGCATGGAATGTGGGCGAGCTGGAACAGATGGCGCTGGCGCCGTGCCATGCGTTTTTCCAGTTTTACGTAGCGGACGGCCGCCTCTCCTGCCAGCTTTACCAGCGCTCCTGCGATGTCTTCCTGGGCCTGCCGTTTAACATTGCCAGCTATGCGTTGTTGGTGCATATGCTGGCGCAGCAGTGCGGGCTTGAGGTGGGCGATTTTGTCTGGACTGGCGGCGATACGCATCTTTACAGCAATCACCTTGAGCAAGCGAACCTGCAGCTTACGCGCGAGCCGCGCCCGCTGCCGAAATTGGTGATTAAACGCAAGCCGGCTTCGCTGTTTGACTACCGCTTTGAAGATTTTGATATTGAGGGCTACGATCCGTATCCGGCAATCAAAGCGCCGGTGGCGGTTTGACACTTCTCACAAGCGGTGCGCTTAGCGCGCCGTCAGATTGTTGATAAAGAAGGAAAAAACGGGGTTTTTCCTTCTTTGTGGTAATCAGGCGAAAATCAATGCATTGATTTTCCCTATTTTTTATTGAGTTTCATCCATCCTGTCTGCGACAGAATGGGGTGTGTCAGCCGTCTCGCGGCGCGCTTAGCGCGCCGTCAGATTGTTGATAAAGAAGGAAAAAACGGGGTTTTTCCTTCTTTTTGGCAAGCAGGCGAAAATCAATGCATTGATTTTCCCTATTTTTTAATGAGTTTCATCCATCCTGTCTGCGACAGGTTGGGGTGTGTCAGCCGTCTCGCGGCGCGCTTAGCGCGCCGTTTTTCATTGCGGCTTCCTGAATGACTGCAACCTGCTGCACAGCGTGCTGATTTATTGCGCGCTGCCTCGTAGACGCCGTTTTTGCGACTGGATTATGCGGGGAATATCTCCAGACTGCCGCTATGGGCAGAAAACAGCGGGGCTATAGCCTCATGGAATTGATGATTGTGTTGGCGGCGACGGCAATGCTGAGCATGGGCGGCATGCGCGGCTGGCAAAAGTGGCAGCAACGCCAGCGGCTTGAACAGAGCGCGCGGTCATTGCTGGTATGGCTACAGCAGCAGCGTGACGAGGCTAACGCCTTCAACCGTGAGCGCGTACTGGTCGTTATACGTAACGGCGAACTCTGGTGTTTGAGCGCAGAAGCAGCCGCCGCTTCTGTATGCCATGCGCCCAGCCGCCGTATCTGGATGCCGCCGTGGCCGGGCGTGACGCTGGCGGAATTTACCCCAGGGTTGACATTTTTCGGCCTGCGCAACACCGCATGGAACGGGCATATTACGCTGGAAAATGAGGCGGGGCGTAGGCGGGCGGTGATTTCAACCTGGGGGCGCATTCGCCTGTGTCGGGCGGGGGAGGCGGGATGCCGGTAATGCGAGGTTTTACCCTGCCGGAGGCGCTGCTGGCTACGGCAACAGGAAGCTTGCTGCTGCTGGCAGGTAGCCGCCTGTTGCCGATGCTGCAACTGATAACCCTGCAGGAAGCGCAGCAGCAGTATCTGGAAGATACGCTGTGGCGTCTGGCCGCGACTATAGGCAAAACGCTACAGCGCGCGGGCTACTGTCACAGCGAGTGTCGTGCTGAAGGACTGCGGCTGGTAGACGGCGGGCGCTGCGTCATTGCGTGGCGCGAAAAGGCTTTTGGAGCAGGCAGTGAACAAGTGGGGTACCGCCTGAAAGGCGGCGCGCTGGAAACCTTCAGCGGCAAAGTGAACTGCGCCGGCGTCGGTTGGGAAAAAATGAGTGACGCTGAGCGTCTGTGGATTGATACATTCCAGGTGCGGCGCGTTGAACGGCCTCCTTTTGCACCGCGCATTACCGTGATGCTGCGGGCAAGAGCGCCTCAGCCAGGAAGCGCGCCGGTGGAAAAGGCGTATAGCGTTAGCGGGTTTAACCTGTGAGAGGCCAGAACGGTAGCGCTATGATGGCGGCTGTGCTGCTGCTGATGCTGTTTGGCGTTCTGCTGCTGCGCGGGCTGGAACAGGTGTATGAATTAAGAATGCAGGGCGTCGGTATTGAAATACGGCGTATTCGCGCAGCGACGCAGGCGCACAGCGCGCTGTCGTGGGCATTGACGCAGCGCTGGCAGGCGCAGCCCGCGTGGCAGTGTCTGGCGGCGCAGGGAGGAGGCGTGGCCTGTGTGCGAGCGCTGGACAGCGGCCTGTTGCTTTTAGGGCAGGACGATGAAGGCCTGCTGCGTTTCTGGCGGCGGGCTTCGCTGTCGGCCGGGAGGATTATGTTTAACCCGCGCGGGTGGAGTGACTTTTGCCCGCTGGCGGATACTGCGCAATGTGCGCCATGAGCGGCGGCGCCCGTGGGTTCAGCTTCCCGGAAACGCTGCTGGCGCTGCTGATGCTGGCTACTGTTTGCGCAGGACTGGCAAACTGGCAACGCGCGCTGGCTCTGGGGCTGCGCGCGCAAAGCCAGGCGCTGCGGCTATGGCGGGAGCTTGAACAGCAAACCGATGTTATGGCGCCAGGGTCGGATAACAAACAGATTACGCGAAGCGAGACACCGCGCCTGGGATGTGTCAGCATCACGGTTTCGCTGGTCGGGCAGGCGGGCTATAGCGGTAAGCTCTACCGTCTGCATTGCCCGTTAAACGCTTACTTAAGCGATCCGCCTGCGGATTAGCCCGTTATAACGCGGCGCAAAAAATGCCTGTTTACGCATCAGGCAAACAAATATAACGTAAAACGCCGCGCATCCCTGTGGGTGCGCTGGTTAAATAATGATTCAACGTCGCCAGACATTGCAGGGTTTAAGAGGGCGAGTTTATGTTGCGGGTGTATCACTCCAACCGGCTGGATGTGCTGGAAGAAATTATGGCGTTTATTATGGAACGCCAGCCGCTGGGCGATCCCTTTGAGCCTGAAACGGTGCTGGTACAGAGCGTCGGTATGTCGCAGTGGCTGCAAATGATGCTGGCGCGCCGCTTCGGCATTGCTGCTAATATCCACTTTCCGCTGCCTTCCCGCTTTATCTGGGAGATGTTTGTGCGCGTATTGCCAGATATTCCGCAAGAGAGCGCCTTTAGCAAAAGCAGTATGACCTGGAAGTTAATGAGCTTACTACCAGGCTGCCTTGAACTACCTGAATTTGAAACGCTGCGCCTGTATCTGGCTGAAGATAGCGACTGCCGTAAGCAATATCAACTGGCAAGCCGCGTTGCAGATTTGTTTGACCATTATCTGATTTATCGCCCGCAGTGGCTGCTGCGCTGGGAAGCGGGCGGCGAGGTGGAAGGGCTTAGCGAGGTTCAGCGCTGGCAGGCTACGCTATGGCGGAAACTTAGCGAGCTTACCGACAACCTCGGTCAGCCGCGCTGGCACCGCGCCAATCTCTACAGCCGGTTTATCCATGCTCTTGAGCAGGCCAAAACCTGCCCGCCGGGCCTGCCGTCGCGGATATTCATTTGCGGTATCCCGGCGCTGCCGCCGGTTTATCTGAATGCGTTACAGGCGCTGGGCCGCCATATTGAGATCCACCTGTTGTTCACCAATCCCTGCCGCTATTACTGGGGCGATATTAAAGACCCGGCGTTTCTGGCGCGCCTGGTAGGTAAACAGCGGCGTAAGCATAATAGCGATTGCGCGCAGCCGCTGTTCAAAGATAGCGCTGGCGCGGCTGGGTTATTTAACGATGACGGCGTACAGGAGGTGAGCAACCCGTTGCTGGCCTCATGGGGCAAGCTCGGGCGCGACTACAGCTTTTTATTATCCGGGCTGGAGCAGGCGCAAGAGGTGGATGCCTTTGTGGATATGCCTGACGATAACATGCTGCACCGCTTACAGGGCGATTTGCTGGAGTTGCAGGACAGCGAAGTGGCAGGGCTAACGGAAGACGCATTCGAACGCAGCGACAATAAACGACGTCTCGACCCAGGCGATCGCAGTATTTCAATTCACATATGCCACAGCCCGCAGCGCGAAGTGGAAGTGCTGCACGATCAGCTTCTGGCGATGCTGGAAAATGATCCGACGCTGACGCCGCGCGATATTATCGTCATGGTGGCGGATATTGACAGCTATAGCCCGTTTATTCAGGCCGTTTTTGGCAGCGCAGACGGTGACAGGCGGCTGCCTTTTGCTATTTCCGATCGCCGGGCGCGTCAGGCGCACCCGGCTGTTCAGGCTTTTCTTACGCTGCTCTCGCTGCCGGACAGTCGTTTTGTATCAGAGGATGTGCTGGCGCTGCTTGAAGTTCCCTCGCTTGCCGCGCGCTTCAATATTGATGAAGAAGGGCTGCAATTTCTACGCCAGTGGGTAGAGGAATCCGGCGTGCGCTGGGGGCTGGATGACAACAATGTTCGGGAAATAGGGCTGCCGGTCACCGGCCAGCATACCTGGCAATTTGGTTTGACGCGCATGCTGCTTGGTTATGCGATGGACAGCGAAGCGGGCGAATGGCAGTCGGTGTTGCCGTATGATGAATCCAGCGGGCTGATTGCGGGGCTGGTTGGGCATCTGGCGGATTTACTGGCGCAGTTGAACCGCTGGCGTATCGCGCTGGCGCAGCCGCGTACGCTGGCGCAGTGGCTGGCGCTGTGCCGCGATATGCTAAACGCGTTCTTTTTACCAGACCCCGATGCTGAAGCGGCGCTGGCGCTAATCGAACAGCACTGGCAGACGCTGATAAAGCAGGGAACAGAGGCCTGCTATCAAAAAGAGGTTCCCCTTACGCTGCTGCGCGATGAGCTGGCTTTTCGTCTGGACCAGGAGCGTATCAGCCAGCGTTTCCTCGCCGGGCCGGTAAACTTTTGTACACTGATGCCGATGCGATCCATTCCCTTTCGCGTTGTGTGCCTGCTGGGAATGAACGACGGTGTTTATCCGCGCGTATTGCCGCCGCCTGGCTTTGATTTGATGAGCGAAAAACCGGAACGCGGGGATCGCAGCCGCCGCGACGACGATCGTTATCTGTTTCTTGAAGCGCTCGTTTCCGCGCAGCAGCGTCTGTGGATTAGCTATATTGGCCGGTCAGTGCAGGATAACAGTGAACGGTTCCCATCAGTGCTGGTTGAAGAGTTAGTGAACTATATCGCCCATAGCCACTACCTGCCCGGCGATGAGGCCTGCGACAGCGATGAAAGCGCGCAATGCGTGGCGCGCCATATTACCTGCGAGCACCCGCGCACGCCCTTTGACGCCGCCTGCTTTATACGCGATGGCGAATTCCAGAGCTATGCGCGCGAGTGGCTTGCGGCCGCCAGCGAGCAGGGCGCCGCGCCGCCTGCGTTTATTCAGCCGCTGGTTGCGCAGCCGCTTGAAGAAATTTCACTTGAGCAGTTACAGCGATTCTGGGGTCACCCCGTCAGAGCGTTTTTCCAGATGCGGCTGCGGGTAAACTTTGCCCGCCAGGAGAGCGGGCTGGCGGATACCGAACCTTTTAGCCTTGATGCGCTCAAGCGTTTTCGTATGAATCAGCAGTTGTTGAACGCGCTGGTTCGCCAGCAGGATCCGCAAGCCTTGTACCGGCGTTATCGCGCGGCAGGTGAGCTGCCCTATGGCGCTTTTGGCGATATCCTGTGGGAAGCCCAGCATGATGAAATGCAGGCGTTGGCCCGAAAAGTGCTGCAAGCGCGCCAGCCGGGAGAAAACCGGGAAATCAACCTGCAAGTGGGCGATGTTCGGCTTACCGGCTGGCTTCACGACGTACAGCCGGACGGCCTGCTGCGCTGGCGCCCATCTTTGCTACGTATGCCGCACGGCTTGCAGCTTTGGCTTGAACATCTGGTTTATTGCGTGAGCGGCGGGGAGGGGAGCAGCCGCTTGCTGGGGCGACGGGAAGGCATGTGGTCCTTCCCGGTGCTGGCGCACGAAGAAGCGCTGGCGCTGCTTACCGCGCTGGTGGAAGGATATCGTGAAGGAATGCGCGAACCGCTTATCCTGTTGCCTGACAGCGGCGGCGCCTGGTTGAAAACCTGCTATGACGCGCAAAACGACAGTATCAGTTGGGATGAAGAAACCCAGCGCAAAGCGCGTGCGAAGCTGGCGCAGGCCTGGGAAGGCAACCAGACCATAGCAGGCGAAGGGAATGATATCTGGCTGCAAAGGCTGTGGCGCACGCTGGATGATGACTATTACCAGGCTATTGTGCGCGAAGCGCAGCGCTGGCTGCTGCCCATGCTCAGGCACCATCGCGCGTCAGATTGTTGACAAAGAAGGAAAAAACGGGTTTTTTCCTTCTTTATGGTAAGCAGATGAAAATCAATGCGTTGATTTTCCTGATTTTTTATTGTATTTCATCCATCCTGTCTGCACAGGATGAGGGTTGTCAGCGGCCTCGCGCGCCTTAGCGCGCTAATTTATGATGCGCACGCCGTATTCAGCGGCATCCGGACCACGGCGCGCCGACGGTGCGCGTCGGGCCGGGAAAAGACGAAAATAATGATGAAAGGCCGTTCCATTGTGAGGGTTATGAATGCCTAATTGCAGCACCTGGTTGAGAATGCTTTTTGTCGTTTCTGCTTTCTGGGCGCCGTTAAGCCAGGCAGAGACGGGCTGGCGGCCTGTAGAACAAACCATTCGTAAAAGCCGGCAGGATCCCCGTGACTATCAGGCCATACGCCTGGATAACGGTATGGAAGTGTTGCTGGTTTCCGATCCGCTGGCGGTAAAATCGCTGGCTGCGCTGGTCGTGCCGGCAGGATCGTTACAGGATCCTGACGCGCATCCGGGCCTTGCTCATTATCTTGAACACATGACCCTGATGGGGTCGAAAAAATACCCCGCTCCTGATGAGTTAGCCGAGTTTTTGAAAAAGCACGGCGGTAGCCATAACGCCAGCACGGCGCCCTATCGTACTGCCTATTATCTGGAAGTGGAAAACGATGCGCTGGAGCCTGCCGTTGACCGGCTGGCGGATGCCATTGCCGAACCTAACCTGGCTGCGGAGTATGCCGGGCGCGAGCGCAATGCGATTAATGCGGAATTAACGCTGGCGCGCGCGCGTGACGGCATGCGCATGGGGCAGGTCAGCGCTGAGACGATCAACCCGGCGCACCCGGGAGCGCGTTTTGCCGGCGGCAACCTTGAAACCCTCAGCGACAAGCCCGGCAGCAAACTACAGGATGCGCTACTGGATTTTCGCCGCCGGTGGTACTCCGCCAATGTGATGAAAGCGGTTATTTATAGCAACGGCACGCTGCCTGAACTTGCGCGCATTGCTGCGAAAACCTGGGGGCGGGTGCCGAATCTCAACATTGAGAAGCCGGAAATTAACGTACCGGTCGTCACCGATGCGCAAAAAGGGCAAATTATCCACTATGTGCCGGCGCTTCCACGTAAAATGGTGCGCGTTGAGTTTCGCATTGATAACAACAGCGATAAGTTTCGCAGCAAAAGCGATGAACTGATTGGCTACCTGATTGGCAACCGCAGCGCTGATACGCTTTCCGACTGGCTGCAAAAGCAGGGGCTGGCTGAGAGTATCAACGCCAGCGCAGATCCCGCCGTAGCCGGTAACGGCGGCGTATTCGTTATTTCCGTATCGCTGACAGACAAAGGCCAGGCGCAGCGCGATCGCGTGGTTGCCGCCATTTTTAGTTATCTCAGCCTGCTGCGCGAAAAAGGTATTGATAAACGCTACTTTGATGAACTGGCGAATGTGCTGGATCTGGATTTTCGCTACCCGGTTATTACCCGAAATATGGATTATATTGAATGGCTGGCGGATAACATGCTGCGCGTACCGATAGCGCATACGCTGGATTCCGTCAACATAGCCGATCGCTTTAACCCCCGGGAAATTCACGCGCGCCTGGCGATGATGACGCCGCAAAACGCCCGCATCTGGTATATCAGTCCGGACGAGCCGCATAATAAAACGGCCTATTTTGTGGATGCGCCTTACAAGGTAGAGGCGCTCACTGCCGCAATGCGGGAAAAATGGCGTCGCGAGGCCGACGCCATCCGTTTGAAACTGCCGGCCCTTAACCCCTACATTCCGGATGATTTCTCGCTGATTAAAACCGCGAAAGCCGCTAAGCATCCGCAACTGCTGGTGGATGAGCCGCAACTGCGCGTGTTGTACATGCCGAGCGCCCACTTTGCCGATGAGCCGCGCGCCGATATCACCGTTGTGCTGCGTAACCCGAAAGCGATGGACAGCGCGCGAAACCAGGTTCTGTTTGCGCTTAATGATTACATGGCGGATATCGCGCTGGATGAACTGAGCTACCAGGCATCCGTGGGCGGCATCGCGTTTTCCACGCGCGCCAGTAGTGGGCTGATGGTGAATGCTAACGGCTACACGCAGCGTCTGGCGCAGCTTTTCAGCGAGTTGCTTGACGGTTACTTTAGCTATATCCCGGCGCAGACGTGGCTGGCGCAGGCGAAATCCTGGTATACGCGTATGCTTGATGCCGCCGAAAAGGGCAAGGCCTACGAGCAGGCGATTATGCCCGTGCAGATGCTATCGCAGGTGCCCTATTTCCAGCGCGCCGATCGCCGCGCGCAGTTGGCTTCCATTACGCTTGAGGAGGTGCTGCGCTATCGGGAAATGCTCAGGCGCGGCGCGAAGCCGGAGTTCCTGGTTGTAGGCAATATGACGGCGCAACAGGTACGTAAACTGGCGGCGCAAACCCGCGAGCGGCTTGATACCCGCGGCGATGCGTGGTGGCGCGCTAAAGATGTCCTGGTTAATAAACCGCGGCGAATCCTGGTTGAAAAAGCGGGCAGCAGCACCGACTCCGCACTGGCGGCGGCGTTTGTGCCGACCGGCTATGATGAAATTCACAGCGCGGCGCTGAGCGCGGTGCTGGCGCAAACCATCCAGCCCTGGTTTTATACGCAATTGCGCACCCGCGAGCAGTTGGGGTATGCGGTGTTTACGTTCCCGGTGGCCGTGGGCCGCCAGTGGGGAGTCGCTTTCCTGTTGCAAAGCAGCGATAAACAACCGGCGGCGCTGTGGGCGCGTTATCAGGCCTTTTTCCCGACAGCGGAAAAGCGGCTGCGTGATATGCCGTTGCAGGAATTTGAGCAAATCAAGCAGGGCGTTATAGGGGAAATGTTGCAGGCGCCGCAGACGTCTGGCGAAGAAGCTGCGCGGTTTAGCAAGGATTTCGACCGTGCGAATCTGGCGTTTGACTCCCGGGAAAAGGTGATTGCCGCTATCCAGGCGTTAAAACAGTCGCAACTGGTGGACTATTTCCATAAGGCGGTATTAACGCGAAGCGGCATGGCGATACTGTCGCAGATTGCGGGCAGCCAGGGGGGAAAGGCCCTGTACGCCAACCCGGCGGGCTGGCAGCGTGAAAATGATATCAGCGCGCTGCAACGCACATTGCCGCTGGTAAGTGAAAAGTAATGGTCGATTTCAGCGCCCAGCCTCTCGATCCGCTATGCCTGCCGCTTTCGGGCGAGCGGCTGATAGAAGCATCTGCCGGTACGGGAAAAACCTTTACCATTGCCGCGCTTTACCTGCGCCTGCTGTTGGGGTTAGGGGGCGATTCGGCCTGTCCGCGCCAGCCTGACGTAAAGGAACTGCTGGTGGTGACTTTCACCGAGGCGGCTACTGAAGAGCTACGCGGCCGAATTCGCGCCAGAATTCATGAGCTGCGCGTGGCCTGTATTCGGGGGCGCAGCAGCGATGCGTTGTTAAGCCGCCTGCTTGACGATATTCCCGATCGGCGCCAGGCGGCGCGAGCGCTGCTGTTAGCGGAGCGGCAAATGGATGAAGCGGCTATTTTTACCATTCACGGCTTCTGTCAGCGCATGCTCAGCCTCAATGCGTTTGAATCCGGCATGTTGTTTGAACAGCGGTTACTGGAAGATGAAAGCCTGCTGCGCCAGCAGGCCTGTGCGGATTTCTGGCGTCGCCACTGTTATCCGCTGGCGCGCCCCGTGGCGCAGGCGGTAAGTGAATTATGGTCAGGGCCTGATGCGCTATTGCAGGATGTCAACGCCTGGCTACAGGGCGAAGCGCCGCTGCTGCGCCAGCCGCCCGCCCAGGATGAAACCCTTGAGCAGCGTCATGCTGCGATTGTGGCGCGCATTGATAGCCTTAAGGCGCAGTGGCGTGCTGCGGCGTGCGAGCTTGAAGCGCTGATTGCCGCCTCCGGTGTGGATAAGCGCAGCTTTAGCAGTAAGTATTTGCCCGCTTGGCTGGAGAAAGTTGGGGTTTGGGCGCAGCAGGAAACCGTAAGCTACCAGTTGCCGGAGGCGCTGGCGAAATTTAGTCAGTCATTTCTTATTGAAAAAACCAAAAAAGGCGAAGCGCCGCGCCACCCCTTATTTGAAGCTATTGACGCGCTGCTTGCCGGGCCGCTGACGCTGCGGGATTGGGTGATTGCCCGTGCGATGGTTGAAATACGCGAGAGCGTGGCAAAGGAGAAACAGCGTCGCGGCGAGCTGGGTTTTGACGATATGCTAAGCCGACTGGATGCGGCGCTGCGCCAGCCGGGCGGTGAACAGCTTGCAGCCGCTATTCGCCGCCGATTTCCGGTGGCGATGATCGATGAATTTCAGGACACCGATCCGCAGCAGTACCGTATTTTCCACCGAATATGGATAAGGCAGCCGGATTCGGCGCTGTTGCTGATTGGCGATCCCAAGCAGGCAATCTATGCGTTTCGCGGCGCAGATATATTTACCTATATGCGGGCGCGCTCTGAGGTAAGCGCCCACTACACGCTTGATACCAACTGGCGCTCGTCGCCGGGCGTGGTGGCAGGCGTTAATGCGCTGTTTTCCCATCAGCAAAACCCTTTTCTGTTTCGCCAGATTCCTTTCCTGCCGGTTAACCCAGCCGCGCATAATGCGCAGATGCGTTTTACCGTGAATGGGGTGGCGCAGCATGCTATGCGGTTCTGGCTGCTGGCGGGAGAAGGAGTGAGCGTAAGCGATTACCAACAGGCGATGGCGCAGCGCTGCGCGGCGCAAATAAGAGACTGGCTGGAGGGCGGCCAGGGCGAAACGGCGTTGCTCTGGCGCGGCGAGACGGCGCGGCCGGTACGCGCCAGCGATATCACTGTTCTGGTGCGCAGCCGCAGCGAGGCCGCCGTTGTGCGTGAAGCGCTGGCTGCGCTTAATATCCCTTCCGTTTATTTATCCAATCGCGACAGCGTATTCGCCACTCAGGAAGCGCGTGAAATATTGTGGCTGCTTCAGGCGGTGCTGGCGCCAGGGCAGGAGAGCGCGCTGCGCTGCGCAATGGCGACCAGTATACTGGGGCTGGATGCCCGGACGCTGGATACGCTCAGCCAGAATGAAGACGCCTGGGATGCGCTGGTGGAGGAGTTTGACGGCTATCGCCAGCGCTGGCGACAGCGCGGGGTCATGCCGATGATTCGTGAGCTGATGGCGCGGCGCGGCGTTGCGGAAAACCTGCTGGCGTCGCCCGGAGGCGAGCGGCGTCTGACGGATGTGTTGCATATCAGCGAACTGCTCCAGGCGGCTGCGGCAGGCCTGGATAGCGAGCATGCGCTGGTGCGTTGGCTGGCGCAGAATATTGCTGAGCCGGACAGCAACGCTGCGGTTCAACAGTTGCGGCTTGAGAGCGATCGCCATCTGGTACAGGTAGTCACTATCCATAAATCAAAAGGCCTTGAATATTCCCTGGTTTGCCTGCCGTTTATTGCCAGCTTCCGCCCGCAGAAGCAGGCGTTGTATCACGACAGACGTACCTTTGACGCGCTGCTTGATCTCAGTAACGATGCCGAAAGCCTGGCGCTGGCGGAAGAGGAGCGGCTGGCGGAGGATTTACGTTTGCTCTACGTGGCGTTAACCCGCGCGGTCTGGCACGTGAGCGTTGGCGTAGCGCCGCTGTTTCGCGGCAGCCGGACGAAAAAAGGAGCCTCTGATTTGCACCATAGCGCCATTGGCTGGCTGCTTCAGCGCGGCGAAGCTATGAATGCCGCGCAGTTGTATGACGCGCTGGCGCAGTTTTGTCGCGACGATATCTCGCTGGAGGTTGTTGAACCTGGTGCTACAGATTGCCGAATGTGGCAGCCGTCACGCAGCGATAGCCCATCGCCGGTCGCGCGTAAGCTGCGTCGCCCGCTTCAGAACGACTGGCGAGTGACAAGCTATACCGGACTTCAGCGCTACGCAAGCGGAAGCGTTGCGCAGGCGCTGCTGCCCCGCCTGGACATAGATGCCGCAGGCGCGGCGCAAACGAGCTGCACGCCCTTACTGACGCCTCATACCTTTCCACGCGGCGCTTCGCCGGGAACATTTCTTCACGGCTTGTTTGAGCAGCTTGACTTTACGCGCCCGATTGATGCCGGCTGGCTGGGCGAACAATTGCGCCTGGGCGGCTTTGACGAGGCCTGGCAGCCCGTACTTTGCGCCTGGTTAAGCCAGGTACTGGCGGCGCCGCTAAATGCCCACGGCGTTTCGCTTAATCAGTTATCGGTGAAAGAGCGTCTCGTGGAGCTGGCATTTTATTTGCCGATTGACGCCGCGCTTTCACCTCAGGCGATAGATGCTCTAACCCATCTCTACGATCCGCTCTCGGCACAGTGCCCGCCGCTGGATTTTCAGCGCCTGCGCGGCATGCTTAAGGGATTTATTGATCTGGTGTTTTGCTGGCAAGGGCGCTATTACCTGTTGGATTATAAATCGAACTGGCTGGGCGAAAACGGCGAGGCGTATACACCGCAGGCGATGGCAAAGGCAATGTGTGAACATCGTTATGATTTGCAGTATCAACTTTATACCCTGGCGCTGCATCGCTACCTGCGTCACCGCATCCCTGATTATGACTATGAGCGCCATTTTGGCGGCGTCATTTATCTTTTCTTACGCGGTATAGACGAGGCGGCGCCAGCGCAGGGTATCTTTACGACCCGGCCCGCGCCAGAGCTGGTGGCTGGGTTTGATGCGCTGTTTGCTGGCGTGACGGAGGACATTACGTGACCATAACGGAACTGCTGGAACAGGCAGTGGAACAAAAACTGGTACGTCCGCTGGATGCGCGTTTTGCTCTGACGCTGGTTGGCGAACATGCGCCCGGCGCGCTGTTGGCGGCCGCGCTGTTGAGCCGTGATGCGGGCGAAGGGCACGTTTGCCTGCCTGTGTCGCGTCTGCAGCCGGAGCACAGCTTTGCGCATCGCCATAAGGCGCTGGCGCAGGCGCTGTTTGCTAAAGCCGGTCTTCAGCCGGACTGGCGTGATGCGCTGCTGGCCTCTGCGGCTATCAGCGAAGGCGAAGCGCCCACGCCGATAAAGCTTGTCGGCCAGCGGCTTTACCTTAACCGTATGTGGCGCAATGAGCTGGCGGTGGCTGCGTTTTTCCGCGATGGCAACCACGCCATTATGCAGGATGAAGCGAAACTTCGTTGTGTGCTTGACGGGCTATTTGCCCCGCTTGATGAAACCGACTGGCAAAAAGTGGCGGCTGCCGTGGCGCTGACGCGTCGAATTGCGGTTATTTCCGGCGGCCCAGGCACAGGTAAAACGACCACAGTGGCGAAGCTGTTAGCCGCGCTGGTGCAGTTAGAAGAAGCGCGGCAGCCTCGTATCCGGTTGGCGGCGCCTACCGGCAAGGCGGCCGCGCGGCTGACCGAATCACTGAGCGCTGCGCTGCAACGCCTGGCGCTTACGCCGCAGCAAAAAGCGCTGTTGCCGGAAGAGGCCTGTACGCTTCACCGCTTGCTGGGCGTACAACCCGGTAGTCAGCGTTTGCGCTATCATGCCGATAATCCGCTGCATCTTGACGTGCTTGTTGTGGATGAGGCGTCAATGGTCGATTTACCGATGATGGCGCGTCTGGTAGCGGCGTTGCCGCAACGCGCGCGGGTTATCTTTCTGGGCGATCGCGATCAGTTGGCTTCGGTAGAAGCGGGCGCGGTGCTGGGCGATATCTGTCAGTTTATCGGTTCCGGCTACAGTGTGACGCGTGCGGCGCAGTTGTCGCGTCTGACAGGCTGTACGGTACCCGCTGGCGATACGGGCGGCGCGGATGCGCTGCGCGACGGGCTGTGTCTGCTGCGTAAAAGCTACCGTTTCGGCAGTCATTCCGGTATCGGCCAACTGGCGGCGGCGGTCAACCGTAGCGACGTACGCCAGGCGCAGGCCGTGTGCGCAGGGCAATTTTCCGACGTGGCCAGCCATCTGCTCTCCAGCACGGCCGATTATGAGGCAATGATCGAGGGCGCGATGGCGGGCTATGAGCACTATTTACAGTATGTGCATAAAACGGATGTCGATCCTGCACAGGCGCTTGACGCCTTCGGTGATTATCAACTGCTTTGCGCGCTGCGCGCGGGCGCGTTTGGCGTGAGCGGCCTGAATGCGCGGCTGGAACAGGCGCTGGCGCGCCGGCGGCTGATATCACGGCCTGATAACGTTTCGCGCTGGTATCACGGGCGGCCAGTGATGATTGCCCGCAACGACAGCGCGCTGGGGTTATTTAACGGCGATATTGGCATTGCGCTCGGTCAGGGCAGCGCGCTGAGAGTATGGTTTGCGTTGCCGGACGGGACGCTGAAGTCCGTACAGCCGAGCAGAATGCCGGCGCATGAGACGGCATGGGCGATGACGGTGCATAAGTCCCAGGGGTCTGAATTTGACCATGCCGCACTGGTGTTGCCGCGTGAATTTGTACCGCTGTTAACCCGGGAGCTGGTGTATACCGCTATTACGCGCGCGCGGCGGCAGCTGACGCTGTATGCGCAGCCCGGCGTGCTGGAGCGGGCGATTGTCTGTGCGACCGAGCGGCGCAGCGGGTTGCCTGAACTGTTTAGAGAAAGCGTGGCGTAACGTTTTGGCCGGGATAAGCCTCACCCGGCTTTTCCTTTTCATCCCACAGCGTATTTGCGCATGGGGACGGGGAGGCCGCCTTCGTCAGTATCCTGTTATGCTTTAATTTGCAGGACGCTGATAAGCCCACACCGCAGGGCAGGGGCGTAATGTTAAAAGACGAAGCGCGCTTTCCCGCAGGGGAGGCGCGGTCTGATTTAGGTTGTTTTTCTTTGCCGGGGGCGGCATACCGGCAACCTGCGCGGGTTATCGCATCAGACATCAGCTTAGATCCGCCATCAGTACTTTCGAGCGACGCTGATAGTTGTACATCAGCTTTTTGCTTTCCGGCAGCAGTTCAATATCAACCGGCGTAAAGCCGCGCTCCTGGAACCAGTGAATACTACGCGTGGTGAGCACAAACAGACGCGTGAGCCCCAGTTGCTTTGCATGCGCGGCAATGCGATTAAGCAGCGCTTCGCCGCGTGACGAGCTGCGGTAATCGGGGTGTACTGCCACGCAGGCCATTTCGCCGATTTTTTCTTCGGGGAAGGGATAGAGCGCCGCACAGGCGATAGTCAGATTATCGCGTTCGATAATCGTAAATTTGTCGATCTCCATTTCCAACTGCTCGCGCGAGCGGCGTACCAGGATCCCCTGCTGCTCCAGCGGGCGAATTAATTCAAGTATACCGCCGATGTCGTTAATCGTAGCGCGGCGGATCTGCTCGGCGCTTTCCATGACGATTTGTGTTCCAATGCCGTCACGGGAGAAGAGTTCCTGCAGTAGCGCGCCATCTTCGCGATAGCTAATTAAGTGACAGCGGCGTACGCCGCTGCGGCAGGCCTTGATCGCGCCGCGCAGAAAACGTACCGTGCCGGAGTGGTAATCGCCAGCGGCTTCCAGCTCTTCGACCCGCTGTTGCGCGTCGTTAGGGAACAGTTCAGAAATAATAGCGCCGCTGGCGTCGGTGACGCCCTGAGAAGAGCAAAAGCCTATCATTTTCTCAGCCCGTAGCTTAGCGGCCAACTGAGTGGCTATCTCCTCAGAGGTGAGATTAAAGCTTTCTCCGGTCACGGAGACGGCCACCGGCCCCAGCAGGACAATGGCGCCGCTGTCGAGCTGGCGATGAATCGCCTCTTCGTCAATGCGGCGAATGCGCCCGCTGTGGCAGTAATCCACGCCGTCGTCCACCCCCAGCGGCTGGGCGATGATAAAGTTGCCGCTAACGACATTAATATGCGCGCCCTGTAGCGGCGTGTTGCTCAGGCTCATCGACAGGCGAGCGGTAATTTCCAGTTGCAGCATGCCGGCGGCCTGTTTGACCAGCTCAAGCGCCCGGGAATCGGTAACGCGGGTATGTTTATGATAAACCGGTTCGCAACGGTGTTCTTCCAGGTTGGCGTCAATTTGCGGGCGTGCGCCATATACCACGACCAGACGTATACCCAGACTATGCAGTAGGCCAATATCATTGATAATGCTGGCAAAGTTTTCATCTTCTATTGCTTCGCCGCCTAACATAATGACAAAGGTTTTACCCCGGTGAGCGTTGATGTAAGGCACGGAATGGCGGAATCCTTCGACCAGTTCAGTTTTTCGCTCCTTAACCATGACACGTCCTCTCTGCATGTTTATTCGTAATTTATGTATTTTTATTCTTTTCCGGCAGCAAGCGCAAGCGTCATTTTTGCGGCTTTTCATGTGATAAGCGGATTTACGTTCACCCGTTAGCGAATGTTTACCCTTCTATAGATGACAGTTGCAGCCGGTTTCGTTAAAGTTTTCCATTCAGAATTTTTTAAATTTCATCGTTCGTTGTTTATTTGCTCGGGAGAAGCATGTCGGGAGACAGTCTGTTCAGCCGCCGTCGTTTGCTGCAGGGGGCAGGAGCCATATGGCTGTTAAGCGTTAGCCCGCTGGGATTTGCCGCTGCAGGCCAGGTGATTGCCGTTCGCCTGTGGCCGGCATCGGCCTATACCCGTGTGACGCTGGAGTCGAACCGTGAGCTGAAGTACCGGCAGTTTGCGCTTAGCAACCCGGAGCGCGTAGTGGTGGATATCGAAGGCGTACAGCTTAATTCGGTGTTAAAAGGGCTGGATAAACTGGTAAGGACGGACGACCCTTATATTAAATCAGCGCGCGTAGGTCAGTTTGATCCGCAGACGGTACGCCTGGTCTTTGAGCTGCGCCAGAATGTGTCGCCGCATCTGTTTGCGCTGGCGCCCGTGGCGGGCTTTAGGGATCGCCTGGTTATGGATCTTTACCCGGTCAACGCCTCTGAGGTAAAAGATCCGCTAATGGCGCTGCTGGAAGAGTATAACAGCGGCAGGCTTGACAGGCAGAGCGTCGCCCGTAACCAGGGGCCGCAGCCGGGGAAGGCCGGGCGTGACAGGCCGATCGTTATCATGCTCGATCCCGGGCATGGCGGCGAAGACCCAGGCGCTATCGGTAAATACAAAACGCATGAAAAAGATGTGGTATTGCAAATCGCCCGCCGCCTGAAAGCGCTGATTGATAAGGAGCCGAATATGAAGGCTTACATGACGCGCAATGAAGATATTTTTATTCCGCTTAGCGTGCGCGTGGCGAAAGCGCGCAAACAGCGTGCGGATTTGTTCGTCTCCATCCATGCCGACGCCTTTACCGACCGCTCTGCGCACGGTTCATCAGTGTTTGCGCTTTCAACAAAAGGCGCCACCAGCACAGCAGCCAAATACCTTGCGCAAACGCAGAATGCCGCCGATTTAATCGGCGGCGTGGGGAAAAGCGGCGATCGCTATCTGGATCATACCATGTTCGATATGGTGCAATCGCTGACCATTAACGATAGCCTGGCTTTTGGCAAGGCGGTGCTCAACTATATGGGAAATATTAACCGCCTGCACAAGCCACGCGTCGAGCAGGCCGGGTTTGCTGTGCTCAAGGCGCCGGATATTCCGTCAATCCTGGTGGAGACGGCGTTTATCAGCAATGTGAATGAGGAGCGTAAGCTGCGTACGGCAGCTTTTCAGCAGAAAGTGGCGCAATCAATTCTTAAGGGCATACGGGCCTATTTTTCCAGTGAGGCTATGCTGGCGCGGCGCGGGTAGTTGGGTTGATGCGCCTTGCGTGCCGCCCGGCTGCGTTCATTTTCCGGGCGCTTACTTAACCTGCGGCATTGGCGGCGGCTATAGCGACGGGCGGAAAAGCATGGGCGGTTTTTGCTCAGTCACCCTTTCCTGGCTTTTTCTGAGCGGCGGCTTAATGAAGGGCCGGAAACAAAAAAACACCCGAACGGGCGTTTAGTTTGTTGTGGTTGCGGGGGCCGGATTTGAACCGACGACCTTCGGATTATGAGCCCGACGAGCTACCAGGCTGCTCCACCCCGCGTCCGTCTTTCTACATAATAATAGAAACTTTTTACACATCTGCGCTGTTTCCAGCGTCCTGACTGGTTGCGGGGGCCGGATTTGAACCGACGACCTTCGGGTTATGAGCCCGACGAGCTACCAGGCTGCTCCACCCCGCGTCCGTGGATGCGCACTATACTCTCCGCGAAATTTCATGCAACCCCTTTTTTACAATAAGTCCGTATTTTTGAAAATGACCGCTGAATTATCCATCATTAGCATGATTTTTACGCAGAATCAGAATCGCGGCCGTTCTGTACGTTTCAATCAGCCCTGGCGTTTGCTATCTTGCCGGAGCGAGCCACATATACGGACAGAAAAACATTATGAAAGGTCGTTGGGGCAATAACATTCTCGCAGGCGCCGTGGTGGTTATGCTGGCCGCCTGCTCATCAAAACCGACCGATCGCGGACAGCGGTATAACGACGGAAAATTCAGCGAACCCTTTTCTCTGGTAAATCAGCCGCACGCGATGGGCGCGCCCATTAACGGCGGCGACTATTCTCGCCAGATAAGGGAGATTCGCAATGCTTCACCGCAGTTGTATCGCCGTCAGAGCAATATCTACAGCGCAGTGCAGGAATGGTTGCGCGCTGGCGGCGATACCCGCATGCTGAGCCGGTTTGGGCTGGATGCCTGGCAGATGGAGGGGACGGATAACTACGGCAACGTGCAGTTTACCGGCTACTATACGCCGATCGTTCAGGCGCGTTATACCCGCCAGGGGGCGTTCCAGTATCCTATTTATCGCATGCCGCGGACGCGCGGCCGCCTGCCGTCGCGCGCTGAGATATACGCAGGCGCGCTGAGCGACAGTGATGTGTTGGCCTATAGCAACTCGCTTATCGATAATTTTATTATGGACGTGCAGGGCAGCGGCTATATTGATTTTGGCGATGGCCGCCCGCTTAGCTTTTTTAGCTATGCGGGCAAAAATGGTCGCGCCTACCGCAGTATTGGCAGGGTGCTGGTCGAACGCGGTGAAGTGAAGCTCGAAGATATGTCATTGCAGGCCATTCGCCACTGGGCGCAAACCCACAGCCCGGCGGAAGTGCGCGAGCTGCTGGAGCAAAACCCATCCTTTGTCTTCTTTCAGCCGAAACCGTTCTCGCCGGTGAAGGGGGCCAGCGCGGTGCCGTTGATTGACAGAGCGTCGGTCGCATCCGATCGCAGTATTGTGCCTGCGGGCACGACGCTGCTGGCGGAAGTGCCATTGCTGGACGGCAACGGCAAGTTTCGCGGTGAATATGAGCTGCGTGTGATGGTCGCGCTGGACGTGGGTGGGGCGATTAAGGGGCAGCATTTTGATATCTACCAGGGTATCGGCCCTGAAGCCGGGCACCGCGCTGGCTGGTATAATCACTATGGGCGCGTTTGGGTGTTGAAGGCCGCGCCGGGGGCCGCCAACCAGCTTTTGACCCGCCTGTAAGCCGCGTTCAGGTTTTATCCTGCGGGCCGAACTGTCGGCCCGCTCTGTTTTTTGAGGTTTTAAATTATGGCAGTAGTTCTGAGCGATGCCTGGCAGCAGCGTTTTGGCGGTACGGCGCGCCTGTATGGTCGTGAGGCGTTGCAACTGTTTGCCGATGCGCATATCTGCGTTATTGGCATTGGCGGCGTGGGGAGCTGGGCGGCGGAGGCGCTGGCGCGTACCGGCATCGGCGCTATCACGCTCATTGATATGGATGATGTTTGCATAACAAATACGAATCGCCAGATTCACGCGCTGCGGGAAACGGTGGGCCAGGCGAAAAGCGAGGTGATGGCGCAGCGTATCCGGGAGATTAACCCCGAGTGTCGCGTCACCGTTGTGGATGATTTTGTTAGCGTCGAGAATGTGGCTTCGCTGCTCAATCAGGGATTTAGCTATGTGATTGACGCAATCGACAGTCTACGCCCTAAGGCGGCGCTGATCGCTTTTTGCCGTCGCAATAAGATCCCGCTGGTAACCACCGGCGGCGCAGGCGGGCAGAACGATCCCGGGCAGATCCAGGTGGCGGATTTAGCGAAAACCATTCAGGATCCGCTGGCGGCGAAGCTGCGCGAGCGCCTGAAAAATGATTTTGGCGTGGTAAAGAACAGCAAAGGTAAGCTGGGCGTGGACTGCGTGTTTTCTACCGAAGCGCTGGTTTATCCGCAGGCGGATGGCTCCGTTTGCGCGGCGAAAAGCAGCGCTGAAGGGCCAAAGAGGATGGACTGTGCTTCCGGCTTCGGGGCCGCGACGATGGTTACCGCCACGTTCGGCTTTGTGGCGGTCTCGCATGCGCTGAAAAAAATGATGGCAAAAGCGGCGCGTGAGCGCGCCTGAGGTGGGGTTAACCTGCGGCGATGTCGCGCACTTTTTGCGCCAGCGCCGCCAGCCCCTGGCTTCGCGAGGCGCTAAGCTCCGCGCTCAGGCCAAGCTCGTCAAATAACGCCAGCGGATCGATTTGTTGCAGCATTTGCGGCGTTTTTCCCTCTATGGCGGTCAACAGCACTGCCAGCAGACCGCGCACAATACGGCCTTCGCTGTCGCCATAAAAATGTAGCCGTCCGTCGCGCTCAAGCGTATGACCGAGCCAGACCCGGTTCTCGCAGCCGCGAATTTCATTGGCCTGCGTTTTGAACTCATCAGGCAGCGCAGGTAGCTGTTTGCCAAGTAGAATGAGCTGACGATATTTTTCTTCCCACTGCTGTAGCGGCGCAAAGGCGCGACGCAGATCGTCGGCGGTAAGCGTCACGCCAAAGGGGTGCGCGGCGGCAAAAGCGTTGGTCATGTTTAATCTCCCAGCAGTTCCAGCGCCTGGTCAACGGCCTCAATCAGGCGCTCGACGTCTTCGCGTGTATTGTAGGGGGCAAATGAGGCGCGCAGCGTCCCGCTGACGCCCAGCGCCGCCAGCAGCGGCTGGGCGCAGTGCTGCCCTGCGCGCAGGGCGATGCCGGATTTTGCCAGCAGCGTTGCCATATCGCCGTGATGGATATCGGCAAAGTCGAAAGCCAGCAGGCTTGCATTCTGGCAGCGAAAGCTGCGAAACCCTGGCCGTTTTGCCAGCGCGTCTTGCGCCAGCGTGGCAAGCCCACGGCTGTAATTCTCCGCCTGGGTCATATCCTGCTCCGCCAGCCACGCCAGCGCTGCGCTCAGGCCGATGACGCCCGCAATGTTAGGCGTACCAGCCTCAAAGCGATACGGCGGCGGCTGTAGGGTAAAGCCGCCAAATGAAACCTGTTCGATCATTTTACCGCCCCCAAGCCAGGCAGACATATCCGCCAGCAGTTCGGCCTTGCCGTACAGCGCGCCGATACCGGTAGGGCCATACAGTTTGTGTCCGGAAAATGCGTAAAAATCAATGTCAAGCAGGCGTACATCCGGCGCGCAGTGTACCGCGCCCTGTGCGCCGTCGATAACGACAAGCGTGCCGTTTGCGTGAGCAAGTTGTATCGCGCGAGCAATATCGGGGCAGCCGCCGGTAACGTTCGACATTTGCCCCAGCGCCAGCAGGCGCGTGCGCGCGTTGAGCAGCGCAGGTAGCTGTGAAATATCCGGCAGCCGGTCGCCGCCCAGCGGCAGTTTTACCACGCGGGCGCCGGTTTGCTGCGCCACCATGAGCCAGGGAACCAGGTTGGCATGGTGTTCGGCCTCGCTGACGATAATTTCATCGTCTGCGGTTAAGCGCGGACGCGCCCAGCACTGGGCGACGATATTAAGGGCCTCGGTTGCGCCTTTTGTCCAGACAATTTCCTGCGCGCTTGCGGCGTTAAGCCATTGCGCCGCTGCGTCGCGGGCGGCTTCGTATTGGGCCGTCAGCCATTGTGCCGCGCCGTGTTGGCTGCGGTGTACGCTGCCTGTGTTCAGGGAGTAAAACTGCCTGCTGGCTTCGATAACCGCCAGCGGTTTAAGCGCCGTGGCGGCGCTGTCAAGGTAGACGCCAGCGTCGGCCAGCGCCGGAAACTGCTCGCGAAAGCGGGCGGGGTTGAAAGCTGTCATGTTTTTCCTCGCGTCAGTATTGGGATCGTGACGCATTTCTTTACGTGGTACAAGCGTTTCAGGGAAGAGAACGTCAGAGGCCCTGCCCGCGCAGTGGAAATTGCGCAAAAGCGGATTATGCTAAATATCAACGGGTTCATATTTCAGCCTGTTAGCAGGTCTAATGTTATCAACATTAAACGCTACAAGGAGACAAATGATGAAGATTGTTGCTTTGATGGGTGCCGGTATTATGGCCTTTACGCTTACCGCCTGCTCCGGGCCTAACTATGTTATGCATACTAACGATGGCCGTTCAATTGTCTCTGCGGGAAAACCAAAGACCGACAGCGAAACCGGCATGATTAAGTATAAAGATGCCAACGGCAATAAACAGCAAATTAACCGCGCTGATGTGAAAGAGATGGTTGCAATAGAGTGACAGGCAGGCAAAAAAAAGCACCGCTTTAGCGGTGCTACATTAATCACTATGGACAGACAGGGTAAATGTACAGTAAGTGAAAACGGCAGTTAACTGCCCGGGCCTGAATGACAGACCCAATGCAAACACAACAACACAACAACACAACATCACAACCGTAAGCCAAAAGCTCCGACAGGTCAGAAAACTTTTCGTTCCGGCTCAGGAAGTGGCGCCACTATAGGTATTTACTGGTGTATGCTCAACGGACAATTTATAATGTCTCGGATAAAAAAAACTAATAGGTGATAATTGTTGCCTGTTTGTTGTTTTCCTTAACGTTTAGCCTATACATCCATGTCCAAGCGATTGCCGCCTTTAAATGCGTTACGTGTTTTTGATGCCGCTGCCCGCCATCTGAGTTTTACCCGTGCGGCTGAAGAACTCTTTGTTACTCAGGCTGCGGTCAGCCACCAGATCAAGTCGCTTGAAGATTTCCTGGGGCTTAAGCTTTTTCGCCGCCGCAACCGTTCGCTGCTGTTGACTGAAGAAGGGCAAAGTTATTTCCTTGATATCAAAGAGATTTTTTCCCAATTAACGGAAGCTACGCGTAAGCTCCAGGCGCGCAGCGCCAAAGGGGCGCTTACCGTGAGCCTGTTACCCAGTTTTGCGATACAGTGGCTTGTGCCGAGGCTGTCGAGCTTTAACGCCGAGTGGCCAGGCATCGACGTACGTATTCAGGCTGTCGATCGTGAAGAAGAAAAATTGACCGACGACGTGGACGTGGCGATTTTTTATGGCCGTGGCAACTGGCCGGGGCTGCGGGTAGAAAAGCTGTACGCGGAATATCTCCTGCCGGTTTGTTCGCCTGTGCTGCTGACGGGCGAAAAAGCGCTGAAGCTGCCGGAAGATCTGGCGCGCCACACGTTGTTGCATGATGCTTCGCGTCGCGACTGGCAGGCCTATACGCGCCAGTTGGGGCTTAATGCTATTAATGTGCAGCAGGGTCCTATCTTTAGCCACAGCGCGATGGTGCTTCAGGCGGCTATCCACGGGCAGGGCGTAGCGCTGGCGAATAACGTTATGGCGCAGTCGGAAATTGAGGCCGGGCGTCTGGTCTGCCCGTTTAACGATGTGCTGGTAAGCAAAAACGCTTTTTATCTGGTTTGTCATGACAGCCAGGCAGAACTGGGTAAAATAGCTGCTTTCCGGCAATGGATTCTGGCGAAGGCGGCCAGTGAACAAGAAAAATTTCGCTTTCGCTATGAGCAATGATTCACGCCATGCGCGCAACAGGTGCGCAATAATCAGGATTGCATAATGACCAGCCGTTTTATGTTTATTTTTGCCGCTATCAGCGGTTTTATTTTTGTCGCGTTAGGCGCGTTTGGCGCGCACGTGCTGAGTAAATCGCTGGGCGTGATGGAGATGGGGTGGATACAGACCGGCCTGGAATATCAGGCTTTCCATACGCTTGCTATTTTTGGGCTGGCCGTTGCGATGCAGCGCCGTATCAGCATCTGGTTTTACTGGAGCAGCGTGTTGCTGGCATTGGGCACGGTACTGTTTAGCGGCAGTCTGTATTGTCTGGCGCTTTCCCATTTGCGCCTGTGGGCCTACGTTACGCCGGTAGGCGGCGTAAGTTTCCTCGCAGGCTGGGTTTTAATGCTGATTGGCGCGTTGCGTCTGAAACGAAAAGGTGTTGTGCATGAATAATAAGGTGATCCTTTACTGCCGCCAGGGATTTGAAAAAGAGTGTGCGGCGGAAATCACCGATAAGGCGGCACAGCAGGGGGTTTTTGGTTTTGCCCGCGTTAAGGACAACAGCGGATATGTTATTTTTGAGTGCTATCAGCCAGAAGAGGCGGACAAGCTTGCCAGAGCGCTACCGTTTAGTACGCTGATTTTCGCCCGTCAGATGTTTGTGGCCGGGGAATTACTGAAGGACTTGCCGGCGCACGATCGCATTACGTCGGTGGTGGGGATGCTTCAGGGCGTCGTGGAAAAAGGCGGCGAGCTGCGTGTGGAAGTCGCGGACACTAACGAAAGCAAAGAGTTAATGAAGTTTTGCCGAAAATTTACCGTGCCGCTGCGCGCTGCGCTGCGTGAGGCTGGCGTTTTGACGCGTTATGAAACGGCAAAGCGGCCGGTGATTCACGTTTTCTTTGTTGCGCCGGGGTGTTGTTATACCGGCTATTCGTACACTAATAATAACTCGCCTTATTATATGGGCATTGCGCGCCTGAAGTTTCCGGCAGATGCGCCAAGCCGCTCTACGCTTAAGCTGGAAGAGGCGTTTCACGTTTTTATCCCGGCGGATGAATGGGAGGAGCGGCTGGCAAACGGCATGTATGCCGTGGATCTCGGCGCCTGTCCCGGAGGCTGGACCTATCAGCTTGTTAAACGCAACATGTGGGTATATTCCGTTGACAATGGCCCGATGGCGCAAAGCCTGATGGATACCGGCCAGGTCACCTGGCTGCGTGAAGACGGGTTCCGGTATCGGCCGGATCGCAACAATATTTCGTGGATGGTATGCGATATGGTGGAAAAACCGGCGAAAGTGGCCGCGCTTATGGCTCAGTGGCTGGTTAACGGCTGGTGCCGCGAGACAATTTTCAACCTTAAGCTGCCGATGAAAAAGCGCTACGAAGAGGTATCGCAGAATCTGGCGCAGATCAGAGAAAAGCTGGATGCAAACGGCGTTAACGCGCAGATACAGGCGCGCCAGCTATACCACGATCGTGAAGAGGTTACCGTGCATGTGCGGCGCATCTGGGCTGCGCTGGGCGGGCGGCGCGATGAACGTTAACAGGCCAGGCGCAGTTGCTGAAGATTGCCGTTAAGCCTGAGTGTGGTTTGTAGCCGCGATACATCGCGGCTGATAAAGGCCAGTTCACGCTGTTGCGCCAGTTTTGTACGCCACTTTGCCGGGATATCGCTCAGGTTTTCATACAGCGTTTCCAGCGTCTGATACTGACGAATGAGCGGCGCGGCGCTTTTGCCGCCAATACCCGGCACCCCGGGTATTTTGCTGCTGCTGATCCCTGCAAGCCCCCAGTAGTCGGGCAACTGTTGCGCCTGTACGCCGAATTCCGCTTCCACAAAGGGCATGTCCAGCCAGCGTTTTTGAAAATAATCGCGCAGGCGAATGCGCGCAGAAAGGAGCTGGCAATAGCCTTTGTCAGTAGAAACCAGCGTGACGTCAACGCCCGCTTCGGCAACCCGCGTCGCCAGCGTGGCCGCCAGGTCGTCCGCTTCTTCTCCCGGCGTTGACCAGCACTGTACTCCACGCCTGATAAATGCCTCGCGCAGCGCGGGAAGTTCCTGTATTAACGTCTGCGGCGCAGGCGCCCGGCCTGCTTTATAGTCGGGAAGCCGCTGATGCCGCCAGCCGTGGTGACGGGCGGCATCGTCGAAGACGGCCACCGCATGGGTGGGCCGGCTGTGCGTAATTAATTGTTCCAGCGCCCCCAGACAGCCCTGTCTGCATGGCGAACCCTGCACAGCGTGAATACGCCGAATCAGATTTAAAGCATCCACAATTAATAGATGTGCCGCCATCTCTTACCCTCCTTAAACGCTGAAGGTATTTTGTCATTTTTATACCTTCAGGGACAGAAATACTACTTATGTGGTTAATTTCCTGCATTTATGGTTTCACAGCGCCTGGTATTGAGGTTAAATAATAACCAAAAAAATGTTGCAGTCCATGCTGTATGTACCCTGTTAAGGCTTTGCGCAGAAGAATATATGGTTACCTGCCGATAGAGTTAAGATGTTAGTTTCTTAATTTTTATTAATATAAGTATTGATTTGTGATTTTCATTTTAATTTAGCTTACAGGAAGTGTTTAAGGTTATTTGTTATTAATTTTTAACTAAAATATTCAAACAGATAGTAGATGGTGTAATATTTGCAAAATTTAAATTCTTTCCGTAAGTAATGAAAAATACCTGATGTGCGCCCGGCCAGTGGGTAGGGGCCATCATGGTTTTATTTGTTATCTTTCAGCCTGACATCTGGCGCACGGTACGGCAAATAGATGATTATGGCCGTTCCATTTTGTTGGAAAGAAATAACAGGGGATTGTTGATGAGATATATTCTTTGCGACCAGGTTATTTTCGAACCAGAATCGAACGCGCTTTATACCGTAGATAATTGTGAAGAGGTGGTGACAATATCAAATCCTGCCCGGCGGCTGCTGGAATTGTTGATATTGCATCAGGGAGAAAGCGTACGCCGTGAAGAGATTTTTCATAAGGTCTGGGACGAATTCGGAATGGTGTCGAGTAACAATAATCTGAATCACTGCGTCAGTAAACTCAGAAGAATGTTGCGCGATTTTGGTATTGAAGATGATGTTATTATTACTATTCCAAAATTGGGTTTTTTACTACATAAAGATATCTCCGTGTGCGCGGTCAGCGATGACGGCAGCGCAATGCCGGTATTCGCCCGGTTGCCTGCTTCCGCTATTGATGGCCCGGAGGCGCCGCAGGTTAAGCACAGGATCCCTTATTTGCGTATTTGCTTCGCATTGTGTGTCGGGGTCGTTATTTTATTAAGTATGTTGTGTTTTGGAATGCTGTTCTATCCCCACGCTGAGAACGATATTGAGCTGGGGAGAGTGGAAGGGTGTAACGTACTGTTTTATGGTGAAAATATGGATGCTGATAAACAGCGCTTAATTAAACAGAGCGTTCAACATCATATCGACAGGCGCGCTGTCACCTGTCGCGATGGCGAATATCTGTTGGTCTACCCGCAGGATAAAGGCCCCCATTTGCCTCAGAATGCTATAAGGCTGCATATTACGCACTGCGCTTTACAACAAAACAGTCAGACAGAAGTGTGTTCTGATATTTAATTTATCGTGCTTTCTGCCTGTGCTCATATAAAATAAATAAATAAGCATAAAATTAAAAATTATATTCTGTATTTTTTAAGAAATTAGATTTCTTTGCGCTGTCAGCCTTAATAAGGCAAGTGGTATGGTATTCAGAAAACAGCCCGGCTACGAACATGTTCATAATAAGGGAAGTGAAAACCAACGTTTATAATGAGTGATTGTGGCGCGAGTGTTTAATTTTGGTTAAATTGAATTTTCTGTAATGTTTGGCTTTACCGCTGCCAGGGTTTTATTTTACAGGCCGTCGTTGAGTGCGGGCTTTGTGTCGAAAGCAGGAGGAGCATTAAAGCAATTTTAACTTATGAAATGCGCATTATGCACAGAATGCCTGACAGGCATCGCCCGTGTGGTCGGTAAACGCCATGCCGAATAGTTTCGGCATGAAAACCAGGAAAATAAAACTGAGAGATCAAATGATTGTTTTCCGTCCGCCGGGCGAAAAGCGATCAAAATATCCTTTTGCCTACTTTGTCGCCAACCGGAAGAGACGCCCGTCAGACGTCTCCTTTTTATTTTAGTCGCAGGCAATAATTTTCATTGCAAGGCCGCCGCGGGAAGTCTCGCGGTACTTGGCATTCATATCTTTGCCAGTTTCGTACATGGTTTCGATAACTTTATCCAGACACACGCGCGGTTCGCTGGTACGGCGCAGCGCCATGCGTGCGGCGTTAACGGCTTTCACCGCTGCGATGGCGTTGCGTTCAATGCACGGCACCTGCACCTGGCCTGCGACCGGATCGCAGGTTAGCCCCAGGTTATGCTCCATGCCGATTTCCGCAGCGATGCAAACCTGCGCGGGGCTTGCGCCAAGCAGTTCGGCCAGGCCTGCGGCGGCCATAGAACATGCCACGCCCACTTCTCCCTGACACCCCACCTCCGCGCCGGATATGGAAGCGTTCATCTTATACAGCGAACCGATGGCCCCTGCGGCCAACAAAAAGCGGGCCAGCGAGTTGGCGTTTACTTCGCGAATAAATTTATCGTAATAGGCCAACACCGCCGGAATAATGCCGCAGGCGCCGTTGGTTGGCGCGGTAACGACGCGTCCCCCGGCGGCGTTTTCTTCATTTACCGCCAGCGCGAACATATTAATCCAGTCCACGACGCTCATCGGGTCATGGCTGACTTTATCGCTGCTCACCAACATACGGCGCAGCGCGGCAGCCCGACGCGGAACGCGAAGTTTACCGGGTAATACGCCTTCGGTTGTCGTGCCGCGCGCGATTGCGCCGCGCATCACGTCCCATACGGCGGCGAAATGCGCGTTTAGCTCCTCGTGTGTGTGCAACGCCAGCTCATTTTCCAGCATCAGCCCGGATAAGGACAGGCCCGTTTCGCGACAGTGGCGCTGTAAATCAGCGGCGCTGGTGTAGGGCCAGGGAACCTTAACCGGCGAAGTTTGCATTACGCCAAAGTGTGCTTCATCAACGATGAAACCGCCGCCGATAGAGTAATAGGTTTGAGAATAAATGGCCCGATCGCCTGCCAGGGCGGTAATGCGCATACCGTTTTCATGCAATGACAGATTATCGGCATGAAAATTCATACACCGGTCAATCGGGAACGCCACTTCACGCCTGCCGTTTGCCAGCATCAGGCGGCCGTGCGTATTCACGTCCTGGATAAAGTGCGCAATGTTGTCGATATCTACTGTATCCGGCAGGTTGCCGGCAAGGCCCATAATAATGGCGATGTCGGTATGGTGCCCTCGTCCGGTCAGCGACAGTGAGCCGTACACGTCCACAACGACGCAGGTAACGTCATTAATCAGGCCCTTAGCGATAAGGTCATCCACAAACTGCTTACCCGCCTTCATTGGCCCGACGGTGTGAGAACTGGACGGACCGATACCAATTTTGAATATATCGAAAACGCTAATCATGATGCTTTTGCCCGAAAATACAGTGGAGAGCGCCGCGAAGCGCGGCGCTGAAAAGTTAGCTCAACAGAGAGTAGAAAATTGCGGAGATGGCAATCAGGCCCATAATCACAACAAATGCGTTGCTGATGTGGCCGCTGTATTGACGCATAGCCGGTACTTTCTGAATGGCGTACATCGGCATCAGGAATAGAATCATTGCGATAACCGGACCGCCCAGCGTCTCAATCATGCCGAGTATGCTTGGGTTGAGCGTTGCCACAAGCCAGGTCGTGAGCAGCATGAAAATGGCGGTGATGCGGTTCATGCGGTTGATTTCGATATTCATACCACGGCTGCGAAGCTGCTTGATAACGATGCCGTTGAAGCCTTCGCGCGCGCCCAGATAATGGCCGAGGAAGGATTTTGTGATAGCGACGATAGCGATAATCGGCGCCATCCAGGCGATCAGCGGCGCGTTAAAATGGTTCGCCAGATAAGAGAGGATAGAAATGTTCTGGGCTTTTGCCTCAGCGAGGTCCGCCGGGGACAGGCTCAGTACGCAGCTAAAGACGAAGAACATTACCGTCAGCACCATCATAATGTGTGCGTATGCAAGTATTTTAGAACACTTCTTCTGGGCGCCTGCGCCGTATTCTTCGCGTTTGGCGACGGCAAAAGAGGAGATAATCGGCGAGTGGTTAAAGGAGAAAACCATTACCGGAATCGCCAGCCATAGCGTCATCCACAGGCCGCTGCCCGCGTTTGCGCCGCTGTTTAATGAGAGCGTTTCCAGCGCCGCGCCGTTCCACTGCGGAATCAGGTAAAGCGCCAGCAGCATTAGCGCTGCCACAAACGGGAATACCAGCACGCTCATTGCCTTCACTATCATTTGCTCGCCAAAGCGTACAATGGTCATCATACCCGCGATAAGAATCAGCGACAGAATAGCGCGCGGCGGCGCCTGCATACCAAGCTGATGGGTCAGAAAGCTTTCAACCGTATTAGTGATAGCCACGCTGTAGACCAGCAGGATGGGGTAGATGGCGAAAAAATAGAGCAGCGTGATGAGCTTGCCTGCGCCAGTGCCGAAATGTTCTTCCACCACTTCAGTAATATCTTCTCCCGGATTTTTACCCGACAGCACAAAGCGGGTCAGACCACGGTGAGCGAAAAAGGTCATCGGGAAGGCCAGCGCCGCCATGATAAACAACGGGATCATTCCGCCAACGCCCGCGTTAATTGGCAGGAACAGCACGCCTGCGCCAATTGCCGTACCGTAAAGGCCGAGCATCCAGATAGTATCTGACCTGCGCCAGGCGCTGCGTGTCTCGACAGAAGCAATTGTGCCGGTTTGGGTGGTATCCATTAATCGATCTCCTGGGGGAACGAAATATGTCATGTAATTAGTCAATCACAATGTCAAATTGCGTGACTGCGAAAGGAAATACTGTTCAGAGCGTTATTTTTGTGATTTTTGCCCGCAACGGGCTTCGGGGCGCAAAGATACATTGGCAAGCGTAATCTATCAGTGATCGCGATCTCAATTACATTAATTCACTTTTTGTAAATAAATTGGTGGTGTTTTGTACTGTTATTTTTAATTTGTGTGGTTGATTTGATCAATAGTGTGGGGGTAAATATCGCTGTTGCCAGCTGTTTTCTCTGGCAATGTTTGTGTTTTGTTAAATAAATTGCAAAAACAGCATTTATTCGTGATCGCTATCACTTATTGGCACGGCGGGAGGCATTTCAGCCGGTAAGGGCGCGGGTGTAAATGCGTTAAACAGAGTGTGGGCTAAGGCTGTTAGCCTGAGGAAAAATCTGCGCGTGCGTTAACGCTTTGCGGGTATATTAGCCAGCCGGCTGGCTTCACCGACTGGCATTCGCTTTCAGTCTCCCTTAATAATCAGGCGCAAATTTCATAACAGGGTATGTAGGCGCTGCCCGGCAGTTTCATCCTGTGCTGAGCGACAAAGCCCTGAAGCAGTTGGTCCATTCGTTTCATGAGATTGGGATCGCCGTGAATTTTGTATGGGCCATGTTTTTCAATAGCCTGAATCCCCATCTCTTTAACATTTCCTGCCACAATGCCTGAAAACGCGCGCCGCAAATCGGCGGCCAGTTGCTCAGCCGGGCAGTCAGGATAGAGGTTGAGGTTTGCCATATTTTCATGCGTTGGGGCGAAGGGCGTTTGTAAATCCGGGGCGATGCGTATTGACCAGTTGAAACTGTAGGCATCTCCGGTTTCCCGACGGTTCTCTTTGACGCGCGGCATTGCCTGCTTCATGCGCTGCGCTACTTTTGCCGGGTCGTCAATAATGATTTCGTAATGTCGGCGCGCCTGCTCGCCGAGCGTGTTAACAATAAACTCATCCAGTACGCGGAAATAATCGGCGCTTTCGTGCGGGCCGGTGAGTATCAGCGGCAGCACCTGATCGTGATTATGCGGATTCATTAATATCCCCAGCAGGTAGAGCAGCTCTTCAGCGGTACCCACACCGCCTGGGAAGATAATGATGCCGTGTGCGATGCGCACGAAAGCTTCGAGGCGTTTTTCAATATCCGGCATGATTATCAGTTCGTTAACCAGCGGGTTTGGGGGTTCGGCGGCGATAATGGAAGGTTCAGTCATGCCGATAAACCGGCCTTCTCTATAACGCTGCTGGGCATGGCCTACCGCAGCGCCTTTCATGGGCGCTTCCATTGCGCCGGGGCCGCAGCCGGTGCAGATATTTAATTCACGCAACCCCAGTTCGGTGCCGACGCGGCGCGCGTAGAGATATTCAGTTTCGTTGATGGCGTGTCCGCCCCAGCACACAACCATATTAGGGGCCTCACCCACGTGCAACGCACGCGCGTTACGCAAAATTGAGAACACCAGGTTAGTAATATGGCTGGAGTTTTCCAGATTCAGTTTCTGGAAGTGGCCGGCCCAGGCTATTTGCCCGTTAACGAAAAGGATGTCGCGCAGCACGGCGAACAGATTGGCCTGGAGCGAGCGAATGATCTGACCGTCCACAAACGCCTGCTCCGGGGGGTTAATAAGCTCAAGCTTAACGCCGCGCTCGCGGCGCAGCACGTTGATGTGGAAATGTTCAAAGCGCGACAGCAGTTCCTTGCTGCTATCGGTCTGGCTCCCGGAATTAAGCACTGCCAGCGAACAGTTGCGAAATAGCTGATAAAGATCGCTACTGGCGGTGCGTTTAAGCATATCGACTTCCAACTGCGACAGCATATCCATAGAACCAAGCGGGCTGATATGTGTAATCAAGTAAGCTCCTTATGGGCGATAAGCGCGTTGCCCTGTGTGATTACAATAGACCTGGCCGCCTCGCTTTAACACCCCGGCGGCATAAATTATGCAGGCTACTGGCGCGCCAGGCGGCCCGTGGCGGGCGTGAACGCGGTATTGCTGCGCCACGGGTTAATATCCAGCCCGCCGCGGCGCGTGTAGCGTGCGTATACGCTCAGGCTTTGCGGCGCGCAAAAACGCTGGATGTCGTTAAAAATACGCTCCACGCACTGTTCGTGAAATTCATTATGATGGCGAAAGGAGACCAGATAGCGCAGCAGTTTTTCACGATCGATTCGCGGGCCGCAGTAGCGGATCTGCACTGAACCCCAGTCTGGTTGATGTGTAATCAGGCAGTTAGATTTCAACAGGTGGCTGACCAGCGTTTCTGTCACTACCTCGCCGCCTGCCGCATCAATCAAATAATCGGCGCTGAATTCGTAGCTATCGATAGCGATTGGCTGATCGTCAATGCAGTGGCCTGCGAATGCCGCTACCGGCAAACCTTCCAGCTCGTTAAGAGCGCGCAGCGTAACGAGCGCCTCGCCCTGCGCGCAGGCGCTAAGGTCGCGCTCAAGCGTATTGCGCACCTGTTGCCAGTTGTCAAAACGCGTCTGGTTAAAGCTGTTCAGGTAAAGCTTAAAGCTTTTGGATTCGATCAGATTTACGCTGCGGGCGTCCAGCTCGACGTGTCCGACGGCCACCTGCGGCAGCCCGCGCGCGTTCAGCCATGAAAGTTCATACAGTGTCCAGATGTCTTTGCCGTCAAACGGCAGGCTGTCGGCCTTTAGCCCCAGCGGGTCGCGATTGAGGCTACGCGGCACAGCCTGAAGCAGGGTTGCGTCATAAGTATCGCGGTATTCGGTTATTTTACCGAGCGTCAGGGCGCTGAGCGCCTGGTGGTTATCGTATCCGGTCATGTTTTGCCTTTGTAAAGCAGGTACAATCAGCCGCGTAGTGTAGCTTACCGTGCAAGGAGAGAGAAATTGAACGACGTATCGCAGGCTTTAACCGATTTTACCCGGCGCTACTGTAAAGCATGGCTGCAGGCGAATGGCCAGGGGCCGTGCAGCGAAGAATTATATGGCGTGCCGTCCCCCTGCATCACAGCTACCGGTGAGGGGCATGTATTCTGGCAGCCTCAGCCGTTTACGCCGCAGGATAAGCTGAAAGGCGTGGAACAGGCGCTGGATATCGCGGTGCGCGATGAGGCGCATGCTTTTTACACCACACAGTTTGCCGGCGATATGACGGCGCGGTTGGGAGAACACGCTTTTACGCTGCTTCAGGCCTGGAGCGCGGATGATTTTCGTCGCGTTCAGGAAAACCAGATTGGCCATTTACTGATTCAGCGCCGTTTAAAATTAACGCCTACGTTGTTTATTGGCACGTTGCGCAGCGAACTGGAGGTTATCTCTTTATCGAATGTTACCGGCGAAGTTATCCTTGAAACGCTGGGAACTTCTCGCCAGACCTTACTGTCTCCTTCCCTGAGCGTATTTTTATCACAGCTTGAACCACAAACCCCGTGACAGTCTTTCGCGTTGCACTTTGTGAGAGATCTCTTACATCAGATGTAGGACATCGCTGTTTGATTCGTCGGGTTAATCCCACACTATTTGCAATAATATTATGTTTATCAGGGGATTATAAAGGCATTTAAGGTTTATGAACGAAAGCTCACGGCTTTTCTAAATGTAAGAGGGTTGTAAACCGAACCGGTTTAGGCGAATCTATATCCATCGACAGGGAGTCGAAATTAAGAAGGCGGTATCAGGATGATATCCCTTCAGAAAGCAGGAACACGCCGGGGTTGGCGCTACAGGGAAGGCTTCAGGAACGAAGCGAAAGGATAACGCAGGAATGCGTTAAAGGACACCTCCAGGACGGAGAATGGGAGCCGGACGGGACAGAAGGCGGGTCATGAGGACCACAGTGAACGTCAGGATGGCGGTCGCTTTCATCAGGATGATGGCAGGAAGCAATAGCGAAGGAGTGTTGGTCAGGAAGACCGCGGGAAAAGTTGTCAAGGATGAGCAGGGAGCACTGAAGGTAGCTGGATTGCTGCAAAACGAACCAGGGGCACTGTGAAAGCAGTGCCCCTACTTTTTTATGGGAGCTTTTCAGCGCTGGCGTCCAGCGTGATATTCTGGCGCACTTTCGATTTTTGTGACGAGGTTTTCATGAAACGCCGCAACGCCGTGCGCGAACGGCTTTTGCAGATTGAATATATCCTGCGCGACGGCCAGCGCTGGCAGCTCTCCCCACCTGCGCAGGATGCTTTTTCCAGCACCCAACCCTTTTGCATGGATACGCTTGAACCGCACGAGTGGCTGCAATGGGTATTGCTGCCGCGTATGCATGCATTGCTGGATGGCGGGCACCCTCTCCCCGATGCGTTTGCCGTTGCGCCTTATTATGAAATGGCGCTTGAGGCAGACTGGCCGCAGCGCGAAGCGCTGCTGGCGGCGCTGGTTGCGCTCGATAGCCTGTTCGGGGATGAATAATGCTTGAGATCCTCTATCAGGATGAGTGGCTGGTGGCGGTAAATAAGCCCTCCGGTTGGCTGGTGCACCGCAGTTGGCTCGATCGCGATGAAAAAGTTGTCGTCATGCAGACCGTGCGCGATCAGATTGGCCAGCATGTATTTACCGTTCACCGCCTCGATCGCCCTACCTCCGGGGTGCTGCTCATGGGGCTGTCAAGCGATGTAGGGCGGCGGCTGGCCCAGCAGTTTGAATCCCATCAAATCAAGAAGCATTACCATGCGATTGTGCGCGGTTGGCTGGAAGGCGATGCGACGCTTGATTATCCGCTACGTGAGGAACTGGATAAAATTGGCGATAAATATAGCCGCGCGGATAAAGCGCCTCAGCCTGCGCTCACGCGCTATCGCGGCGTCGCCGTCTGCGAAATGCCGGTGGCCATAGGGCGCTACGCCAGCGCGCGCTACAGCCTGGTGGCGCTGGCCCCGCGAACCGGGCGTAAACATCAGCTACGCCGCCATATGGCGCATTTACGCCATCCTGTTATTGGCGACAGCAAACATGGCGATCTGCGGCACAATCGCGCGGCAGCGGAGCATTTCGGCTGTAACCGGTTGATGCTCCATGCCAGCCAGCTTGAGCTAACCCATCCGGTGACCGGCGAGCCGTTGCGTATTGAAGCAGGGCTTGACGCCGTCTGGATGCAGGCGCTCACGCAGTTTGGCTGGCGCGGGATCCTCCCCGATATAGAAAGGGTTGCCAATACGCCTGACAGCCGTCAGGATGAGGAAGTTTCTACGTATAAGGGGTGACTGGCTATGGCCGATGTGGGCATTTTTGTCGGAACTGTTTATGGCAACGCGCTGCTGGTTGCAGAAGAGGCGCAGGTTATCCTGAGCCGCCAGGGGCATAAGGCGAAAGTGTATGAAGACCCCCGGGCGCAGGACTGGGCGCTGTATCGCAGCGGCTATGCGCTGATTGTCACCTCCACGACCGGGCAGGGGGCGTTGCCCGACAGCATTGTACCGCTGTTTGAGGCGATAAAAACGCTGGGCTGCCATTGTGAACTTCGCTACGGTCTGATTGCGTTGGGCGACAGCACATACGAAAACTACTGTGGCGGCGGCAAACGGTTCGATGCGCTGCTGCGCGAGCAGGGGGCTACCCGCCTTGGCGAAGTGCTGACAATTGACGCCAGTGAAGCGCCCGAACCTGAAAGTGTATCGAACCTGTGGGTGGAAGCGTGGGGAAGGCAATTGCCCGCGCTTTGAAACCATAATGCCCGTCAGTAAAGCCCGTTTGTGAATAACTATTCATAGTACTGCAAATTAGCCATGCCATATTGAGGCCCATTACCGGGCCTGAGACTGCTGACAAACCCCATCCTGTCGCAGTCAGGATGGATGAAATACAATAAAAAATAAGGAAAATCAATGTATTGATTTTCGCCTGCTTACTACAAAGAAGGAAAAACGCCGTTTTTTCCTTCTTTGTCAACAATCTGAGGCCCATTACCGGGCCTCTTTTCTTTTTATCCGGCCTGCATCCCTGCTCGCTTTTAACGTGTGCGGTTTTATGGGGCGCGGGGCTAACGCCCGCCGTCGGGCATTACCGCCAGCGAGGCTATCCGGCGGGATACATTCGCTATTTCGTGAAGCATAGCGCATCCGGCTGTGCGCATGCCTTAAATTCCGTGTTCATTGACCGTCAATATTGTATCGCTGCACGGTGAGCCTCCGAAGCCCCATTTTTATACTGTCTCCTGTCCGTTCATCACCGCAGCATGTGTATTCAGAAGCCAACGGCTGCGGATTGTCACTGCATATCATTCTGATTAACCAGGGAGTTGCGCTGTTCAGAATGGATGTAGCCACAGGCTATTATTCAGGAGTACAACATGAACACATTTAGCCAGGCGCAGAGCGTGGTCGAAAAGCGCACCAATGCCCGCTACTGGATAGTGGTGATGCTGTTTATCGTCACCTCGTTCAATTATGGCGACAGGGCCACGCTGTCCATTGCCGGATCGGAAATGGCGCGCGATATTGGCCTTGATCCTATCGGTATGGGTTATGTCTTCTCAGCTTTTTCATGGGCTTACGTTATTGGGCAAATTCCCGGCGGCTGGTTGCTTGACCGCTTTGGTTCAAAACGCGTCTATTTCTGGTCGATCTTTGTCTGGTCGATGTTCACCCTGCTGCAGGGTTTCGTCGATATTTTTAACGGGTTTGGCATCATTGTGGCGCTGTTTACGCTGCGCTTTCTGGTCGGGCTTGCCGAAGCGCCCTCATTTCCCGGCAACAGCCGAATCGTCGCTGCCTGGTTTCCGGCGCAGGAGCGTGGCACGGCGGTCGCTATCTTTAATTCGGCCCAGTATTTCGCAACCGTTATTTTCGCGCCGATTATGGGTTGGCTTACCCATGCGGTAGGCTGGTCGCACGTGTTTTTCTTTATGGGCGGCCTTGGCATTATTATCAGCTTCCTTTGGCTGAAAATGATCCACGATCCGATAAGCCATCCAGGCGTGAACAAGGCCGAGCTGGACTATATCGAGCAGGGCGGCGCGCTGGTCAACATGGATCAGAAGAGCGATAAAGCCCGCGTGCCCTTTTCACAGAAATGGGGGCAGATTAAACAGCTTTTGTCCTCGCGTATGATGATCGGCATTTATATAGGTCAGTACTGCATTAACGCGCTCACCTACTTCTTTATTACCTGGTTTCCGGTTTATCTGGTGCAGGCGCGCGGTATGTCGATACTTAAGGCCGGGTTTATTGCCTCGGTGCCAGCCGTATGCGGCTTTATTGGCGGCGTGCTTGGCGGCGTTATTTCCGACTGGCTGATGCGTCGCAGCGGCTCGCTCAATGTGGCGCGTAAAACGCCTATTGTGGTCGGGATGCTGCTGTCAATCAGTATGGTGTTCTGTAACTACGTCCAGGCCGAATGGATGGTGGTGGGCTTTATGGCGCTTGCTTTCTTCGGCAAAGGGATTGGGGCGCTCGGCTGGGCGGTGATGGCGGATACAGCGCCGAAAGAGATAAGCGGCCTGAGCGGCGGCCTGTTTAATATGTTTGGCAATATTTCCGGCATCGTTACGCCAATCGCCATTGGCTATATTGTGGGCGTTTCCGGTTCCTTTAGCGGCGCGTTGATCTACGTTGGTATCCACGCCTTTGTCGCGATCCTCAGCTACCTGGTGCTGGTTGGGGATATCAAACGTATCGAACTTAAACCTTTTGCTAAGGAGCGCGCCCATGAGCACGCAATCAAGCCCGGTTATCACTGAAATGCGCGTTATCCCCGTCGCGGGGCACGACAGCATGTTGCTCAATATTGGCGGCGCGCATGCGCCGTTCTTTACCCGCAATATCGTCGTGCTGACCGACAGCGCCGGGAATACCGGCCTTGGCGAAGCGCCCGGCGGAGAGGTGATTTATCAAACTTTGTTGAATGCCGTTCCACAGGTTGTAGGCCAGGAAGTGGCGCGTATGAATAAGCTGGTGCAGCGGGTGCACCTTGGCAACCAGTCGGCGGATTTTGACACCTTCGGCAAAGGCGCGTGGACGTTTGAGCTACGGGTTAATGCGGTTGCCGCGCTGGAGGCCGCGCTGCTTGACCTGCTTGGCAAAGCGCTGAATGTACCGGTATGTGAACTGCTCGGCCCAGGTAAGCAACGCGATGAGGTCACGGTGCTGGGTTATCTGTTTTACATAGGCGATCGCAGGAAAACCGATTTGCCGTATCTGGAGGGCGTGCGCGGCGCCCATCCCTGGTATCGCCTGCGTCATCAGGAGGCGCTGAGCGTAGAGGCGATCGTTGAACTGGCGCAGGCGGCGCAGGATCGCTACGGCTTTAAAGATTTCAAACTCAAGGGCGGCGTGCTGGCCGGCGAGCAAGAGTTGAGCGCCGCCTGCGCGCTAAAAAAACATTTTCCGAAAGCGCGTATTACCGTCGATCCCAACGGCGCCTGGCTGCTTGATGAAGCCGTTGCGCTGTGTAAGGGCATGAAAGAGGTACTGGCCTATGCCGAAGATCCGTGTGGCGCAGAGCAGGGATATAGCGCACGCGAGGTTATGGCGGAATTTCGCCGCGCGACCGGCCTGCCGGTCGCGACGAATATGATAGCCACCAACTGGCGCGAGATGGGGCATGCCGTCATGCTCAACGCGGTCGATATCCCGCTGGCGGACCCGCATTTCTGGACGCTGAGCGGCGCGGTGCGCGTGGCGCAGCTTTGCAACGACTGGGGGCTAACCTGGGGCTGCCATTCCAATAACCATTTTGACATTTCGCTCGCTATGTTTACCCATGCAGGCGCAGCGGCGCCCGGTACGCCCACGGCCATTGACACTCACTGGATCTGGCAGGAGGGCGAATGCCGCCTGACTCGCGCGCCGCTGACTATTCGCCACGGCAAAATCGCCGTGCCGGATGCGCCAGGGCTTGGTATTGAGCCTGACTGGACGCGCATAGAGCAGGCCCATGCGCTGTATAACACACTACCCGGCGGCGCGCGTAACGACGCCAGCGCCATGCGCTATCTGGTGCCGGGCTGGACATTTGATCGCAAGCGCCCGGCCTTTGGCCGCGGCTAATTTATTAAGAAAGGATTTTGCCATGAGTACATCCACCCCCGTTGTTAGCGCTATGCAGGTTATTCCCGTAGCCGGGTATGACAGTATGCTGATGAATCTCAGCGGCGCTCATGCGCCGTTTTTTACCCGAAATATTGTCATTATTAAAGACAATGCGGGGCACACTGGCGTAGGCGAGATTCCCGGCGGAGAAAAAATCCGCCAGACGCTGGAAGATGCCGTTGCGCTGGTGGTCGGCAAGTCGCTGGGCCAGTATAAAAATGTGCTTAACGAGGTGCGTCGTCGCTTTGCCGATCGCGATGCCGGAGGGCGTGGCCTGCAAACCTTCGATTTACGCACCACTATCCATGTGGTAACCGGCATTGAGGCCGCCATGCTTGATCTGCTTGGGCAGCATCTGGGGGTGAATGTCGCTTCGCTACTTGGCGACGGCCAGCAGCGAACGGAAGTGGAGATGCTGGGCTATCTGTTCTACATTGGCGATCGCACGCGCACGACGCTGCCGTACCAGAGCCAGCCGGATGAGGCATGCGACTGGTATCGTCTGCGCCACGAAGAGGCAATGACGCCGCAGCGTATTGTGCGGCTGGCGGAAGCCGCCTATGAGAAGTACGGCTTTAACGATTTTAAACTCAAGGGCGGCGTGCTGGCGGGCGAGGAGGAAGCTGAAGCGATTAGCGCGCTGGCGGGCTGTTTTCCAAAAGCGCGCGTTACGCTCGATCCTAACGGCGCCTGGTCGCTGGAAGAGGCTATCCGTATTGGCAAACAGTTGCGCGGCGTGCTGGCCTACGCCGAAGATCCGTGCGGTGCGGAACAGGGCTATTCCGGACGCGAGGTCATGGCGGAATTTCGCCGCGCAACCGGTCTTGCGACGGCAACGAATATGATAGCCACCGACTGGCGGCAGATGGGACATACGCTGTCGCTACAGTCGGTCGATATTCCGCTGGCGGACCCGCATTTCTGGACAATGCAGGGATCGGTGCGGGTCGCGCAGATGTGTCATGAATTCGGTCTGACCTGGGGCTCGCACTCCAACAACCACTTTGACGTCTCGCTGGCCATGTTCACACACGTGGCCGCGGCGGCGCCGGGTAATATTACCGCAATTGATACCCACTGGATTTGGCAGGAGGGCAATCAGCGCCTCACCCGCCAGCCGTTTGAAATCCGCGGCGGTAAGGTAAAAGTGCCGGATGCGCCGGGGCTGGGGGTTGAACTGGATATGGACAGAGTGCTGCAGGCGCACGAGCTGTATTGTAAACACGGCCTTGGCGCGCGTGATGATGCTCAGGGAATGCAGTTTCTGATCCCGGGCTGGCGTTTTGATAATAAACGCCCCTGCATGGTTCGTTGATACGCAACAATGCCCGGTTGTGCGCCGGGAGTAAAGATAGATTTCCCCGCTCCCGGTGAGCGAAGTCCGTTGACTATAAGGATCGCCGATGAAAATAGTGATCGCGCCGGATTCATATAAAGAAAGCCTGAGCGCGCTTGAAGTTGCCTGCTGTATCGAGCAGGGGTTTTACGAAATATTTCCGACGGCGGAATATATAAAACTACCCGTGGCGGACGGCGGCGAAGGCACCGTCGAGGCAATGATTACGGCGACCCGCGGGCGGCGCCTCGAACTGGAGGTTACCGGGCCGCTGGGTTTGCCGGTGCCCGCGTTTTATGGACTGTCCGGCGATGGGCGCAGCGCGTTTATTGAAATGGCGGCGGCCAGCGGGCTTGAGCTGCTCGCGCCTGCGCAGCGCGATCCGCGTATAACCACCTCATGGGGCACTGGCGAACTGATATGCCATGCGCTGGATGCCGGCGTTGAACATATTATTATCGGCATTGGCGGCAGCGCAACCAACGACGCGGGGGCGGGTATGCTACAGGCGCTGGGCATACGTTTGCTTGACGCGGACGGCGCCTGCCTGCCGCCTGGCGGCGCGGCGCTGGCGCGGCTGGCGAAGGTGGACATTACCGGGCTGGATAAGAGAATTGAGCGCTGTCGTATTGACGTTGCCTGCGACGTCACCAGCCCGTTAACCGGCGAGCTGGGCGCTTCGGCGGTTTTCGGCCCGCAAAAGGGCGCAACGCCGGAGATGGTGAAAATACTGGATGATGCGCTGAGCCATTTTGCTGCGATCGTCGCCCGTGATTTAGGTAAAGATGTGCTGACGTTACCCGGCGGCGGCGCGGCAGGGGGGATGGGGGCCGCGCTGTATGCGTTTTGCGGCGCGCGCCTGCGTCCTGGTATTGAGATTGTTACCGGGGCGCTGAAGCTCGAAGCGCAAATTGAGGATGCCGATCTGGTTATTACCGGCGAGGGCCGCCTGGACAGTCAGTCGATTCACGGTAAGGTGCCGGTGGGCGTGGCGCGCATCGCAAAACGCTATCAAAAGCCGACAATCGCTATTGCCGGTAGCCTGACGCCCGATGTGGGCGTGGTGCATGAGCAGGGGATCGATGCCGTATTTAGCGTTATAGACAGTATTTGTACGCTGGAACAGGCGTTAGATAATGCGGCCGACAACGTGCGCCGCACGGCGCGAAACATTGCAGCCGCGCTGGCAATGGGGCGTATGCTGGGTTAGCGGCAAGCGCCGTTCGCTTTGTAACCGGGGGAGCGCATGGTGTCGCTCCCCGGTTACATTTCCCGAGCGTTTTCTAAAGCATGCCGCCTGGCGATAACCGACAACCGCGTCGTTACGCCGGTTTTCTCTTTTCAGAGCGCTTTCGTCGCACGCTGAATACAGTTCAGCGCGCCGCTACTTCAAAAACTGGCTCGCTTCGCGGGTTACGTTGTCCATTTCATCGAGCAGTTCTAACAGTTCAGGTTCCAGTTGTTCAGGTGGAATATTGCTGCGCATTTGCTGCTCAACCAGATAACACAGCTTTTTCAACCGCGGTACGCCGCTGTACCCGCAACTGCCATGCAATTTGTGGATGACCTCCAGCAACCCTTCCGGCGCTTCGCCCGCGAGCTGTTCTTCAACGGTATTGCGTACTTCCGGCAGAAAATCCAGCAACATTGCCAGCATATCCCGCGCCAGATCGCTTTTGTTGGCCGCCTGGTGCAGCGCAAGCTGCCAGTCGAACGTGGCGTCAGGATGGGTACGCGGTATGGCTGGCTCCGGCAGCGGCATGGGCAGTAACATGCCGGAATTCGGGCCGTAGCGTAACAATAGCGCGTGGAGTTTCTCTTCAGCTATAGGCTTGGCGAGATAGTCGTTCATTCCGGCGCTGAGCAGTTTCTCTTTTTGCCCGGCCATCGCGTGCGCGGTGACGGCAACCACCGGCGTGTACTGATGTTGAGGCAACTGACGAATCAGTTCACAGGCGCGAATCCCGTCCATATCGGGCATCTGGATATCCATTAAGACCAAATCAAACGCCATCTGGCGGGCGTTCTCAATGGCCTGGGTACCGCTCTCGCATAGCACGACGTGCTGCACCTGGTCGTCAAGCAGCGCGCCGATAAGCTTAAGATTGGCCGGGTTATCATCTACCGCCATTACCGTCATCGGCAATCGATCGCTGTGCTTCACTGCGCTTGTGGCGACATGGCTCTCGCTGCAGTGCTCCAGCAGCAGCGGCGTCAGGCGGGTTTGCGTAACGGGTTTTATCAGGCAGGCCGCAGCGCCGTTGCGAATGAACAGTTCGGCGTTAACCTGCGCATGGCACGGCACCGCCAGCAGCAGACAGTCGGTCATAGCCGAGGCTTGTTTGAGCACGGCTTGCGGCAGTGCGAACGCTTCCTGAAAAGCCACCGGTACGCCCAGTAAAATATAGTCGTAGCGATCGTCCGGCAGAGCGTTAAGCGAACCGCTATAGGTTACCCGTATCGGCATACCCGATAGCATATCCAGCGTACCCTGCGCCGCTGCGGCGTTAGGCTCAACGTAACCGATGTGTTTATCCGCCAGCGCGTCGAGAGCGTGGATATCCAGCGCGGCGTTCGGGTTCAAATCGAGGTTGATGTGGAACCAGAACGTTGAACCGTTCCCCGGCTGGCTGTGGAAGGCGATATCACCGCCCATTTCATTAATCAGTTTCTGGGTAATAACAAGCCCCAGGCCAGTGCCGCCGTGGCGGCGTGAGATACTGGCGTCCGCCTGGCGGAAGGCCTGGAACAGCCTCGACTGATCTTTTTCAGGAATGCCGATGCCGGTATCACGGATTTGTACTTCGATTTGCAGCTTGTTGTTACTGATGGCGCGCCGGTTAACAATAATGTCGATACTGCCGTGTTCGGTAAATTTAATGGCGTTGCCTGCCAGATTAGTCAGTATTTGTTGCAGGCGTAGCGGATCGCCAATCACGTTATCCGGCACGTCGTTTTTAATATTTAGCGTGAGTTCAAGCCCCTTATCGTGGGCGGAGTGGGCGAGCAGCGTGACGGTTTCATCAAGCGTGGTGCGCAACAGGAACGGAATGCTTTCCAGTATCAGCTTACCGGCCTCCAGTTTGGAGAAATCCAGCACGTCATTGATGATGGTCAGCAGGTTGTTCGCTGAACGTTCAATCGTATTGAGGTGGTCGCGCTGGGTGGCGCTCAGGTCGGTTTTTAGCGTCAGGCGCGTAAAGCCAATGACGCCGTTGAGCGGCGTGCGCAGCTCGTGGGACATATTGGCCAGGAATTCAGATTTTATACGCGCCGCTTCCTGCGCGCGCTTTTTCGCCAGATCCAGTTCAACGTTCTGAATTTCCATCTGCTCCAGCGTTTCGCGCAGGTCGGAAGTAGCCTGATCGACGTTGTGCTGCATCTCTTCATGATAGGCGGTGAGCGACATTGCCATTGAGTTGATGCCGTTTTTCAACATATCCAGTTCGCCGAGCATAAAGCCCTCGACGCGACTATCGAGCTGGCCGCGGCGAATGCGATCGACAGTATTGACCATGTTGCGGATAGGCCCGGTGACATCGCGCATGAGGCGCCGGGCGAAAATCAATGCGATCGTGACGCAAAACAGTACCAGGAGCGTGGAGGTAAAGATCTCTTTGTACTGCTGTAGCCGCACTGAATGCAAGTCCAGCTCCAGCGCCACATACCCCATTGTATTATCCGCAGGTTTGGCCTCTGTCACCTCTGATTCATCCGGCGAGTAGCGTTCGGAAATGATTGGCGTGCGCAATATCAGGTAATCGCCGCTGTGCGTGACAGTCAGCCCCTGCGGCAAAGGTGAACCGTCCGGCAGACGTAGCAGAGAATGGTCGAGCTGATAATTGGAGGTGACGAACAGACGATTATTTTCATCATAAACCGAAATACCGCGCACAATATCCGAGTGGCGGCGATGCAGCACGCTCACCAGTTGACGAATAGACTCGCGGTTGTGAAAACTCATCCCATATTCACTGGAGACCGCCAGAGGTTCAATAATACTGGTTCCGGCGTCTTCAAGCTGGCGTTGGAGATCGTGATAACGGTGTACAACGAAAAAGATACTGAGCAACAGGCCGATAAGCACCGTTGGCGCGAGAATCAGTATCATCATGCGTGCCCGCAGGCTGTAGTTGGTCATGAGGTTCCGATATGGGACAATTAGTCAAACGGTAAAAGGGCAATTCAGAAACAGACAATGGCGCAATTCTACTCTGCAAAGCGACGCGTGACGACGCGTAAGATCATAACACTTAACATTAACGACCTTGATCCCTTTGGGCAGGGAGTGGCCAGGCATGAAGGGAAAACGGTATTTGTGCCCGGCGCGCTGCCAGGCGAAAGCGTGGAGGCCGTTATGGAGAGTGAAAAACGCAGCTACGCTACGGCAGTTGTGAAACGCCGCCTTAGCGATAGCCCGGAGCGTATCGCGCCGCGCTGCCCCTATTTTGGCGTTTGCGGCGGTTGCCAGCAGCAGCATGCCAGCGTGGCGCTTCAGCAGCGCAGTAAAGCGCAGGCGCTGGCACGCATGATGAAGCATGACGTGGATGAGATAATCGCGGGCGCGCCCTGGGGTTACCGCCGTCGGGCGCGGTTGAGTCTGAACTTTTTGTCACGCACGCAAACGCTGCAAATGGGGTTTCGCAAGGCCGGATCGGCGGATTTGGCGGATATTCGCCAGTGCCCGGTTATGGCGCCCCGCCTTGAAGCGCTGCTTGCGCCGCTGCATTTTTGTCTGTCTTCGCTTGAGGGCGCGCGCCGGTTAGGACATGTGGAACTGGTACTGGCGGATAACGGCCCGCTAATGGTATTGCGCCACACGGCTCCGCTCAGTGCAAAAGACAGAGAAAAGCTGGAACGCTTTTCGCATTCTGAAGCCGTGGCGCTGTATCTCGCCGCCGGGAGCGATAAGCTTGAGCAGGTCAACGGTGAAACGCCCTGGTACCAGTCGGGGGGGCTACGCTTAGCGTTCAGCCCCCGCGATTTCATCCAGGTTAATGACGAGGTGAATCAGCAGATGGTGGCGCAGGCGCTGACGTGGCTTGCGATTACGCCCGGCGAACGGGTGCTCGATCTGTTTTGCGGCATGGGGAATTTTACGCTGCCGTTGGCCAGGCAGGCCGCAAGCGCTATTGGTGTGGAAGGCGTGGCTGCGCTGGTAGAAAAAGCAAAATATAATGCTGAATATAATGGTTTAAATAACGTAACATTCTGGCATGAAGATCTGGAGCAGGACGTTTCCCGCCAGCCCTGGGCTGCGCAGGGCGTGGACAAGGCGTTGCTCGATCCGGCGCGCGCCGGGGCCGCTGGCGTGATGCGCCACATCGGCGAACTGGCGCCCTCGCGCGTGGTTTATGTGTCCTGCAATCCGAGTACGCTGGCGCGTGATAGCGCGGCGCTGTGTGCGGCAGGCTATGCGCTTACGCGGCTGGCGATGTTGGATATGTTTCCCCATACCGGGCATCTGGAATCAATGGCGCTGTTTGAACGGCGTTAACGAGTTGAATGGCTGCGCAGTGCGGCGGCCAGGCTGTGCCGAGAGGAGAGGATAATGGTTGCGGTAAGAAGTGCACATCTCAATAAAGCTGGCGAGTTCGCTGCGGATAAATGGGTGGCGAGCCTGGGGGTTAACCCGCAGTCTTGTGAGCGCCTGGCCGAAACCTGGCAATATTGCGAGCAGCAAATGAAGGGCCATCCGCAGGCGGATCTGCTGCTGTGGCGCGGCGTGGAGATGGTGGAGATCCTTTCCACGCTGAGTATGGATATCGATACGCTGCGCGCCGCACTGCTCTTCCCGCTGGCCGATGGCGGCGTAGTGACGGAAGAAGTGCTGCTCGATACTGTCGGTAAGCCGGTGGTGAGGCTGATTCACGGCGTGCGCGATATGGATGCTATCCGCCAGCTTAAGGCGACGCATACCGATAACGCCGTTTCCTCTGAACAGGTTGATAACGTGCGCCGTATGCTGTTGGCCATTGTTGACGACTTCCGCTGCGTGGTTATCAAGCTGGCCGAGCGCATTGCGCATCTGCGTGAAGTGAAAGACGCGCCGGAGGATGAGCGCGTGCTGGTGGCGAAAGAGTGTACGAATATTTATGCTCCGCTGGCTAACCGCCTCGGCATTGGCCAGCTTAAATGGGAACTGGAAGATTACTGTTTCCGTTATCTCCATCCCGCCGAATATAAGCGTATCGCGAAGTTGCTGCATGAACGACGCATTGACCGCGAACGCTACATTGACGAGTTTGTATCCGGGCTACGCGATGCCATGAAAACCGAAGGCGTGAAGGCCGAAGTCTATGGCCGCCCGAAGCATATCTACAGTATCTGGCGCAAGATGCAGAAAAAGCATCTGTCTTTTGATGAATTGTTTGACGTGCGGGCTGTGCGTATTGTCGCTGAGCGCCTTCAGGACTGCTATGCGGCGCTGGGCACCGTACACACGCTCTATCGTCATTTACCGGATGAGTTTGACGACTACGTTGCCAACCCTAAGCCTAACGGCTATCAGTCTATCCATACGGTAGTGCTTGGGCCGAACGGGAAAACCGTGGAAATCCAGATTCGCACAAGGCAGATGCACGAAGAGGCGGAACTGGGCGTGGCCGCGCACTGGAAATACAAAGAAGGCGCCGCCACGCCCGGGCGTTCCGGCTATGAAGATCGTATTGCCTGGCTGCGCAAGCTGATTGCCTGGCAGGAAGAAATGTCGGACTCCGGCGAAATGCTCGATGAAGTGCGCAGCCAGGTTTTTGACGACCGGGTTTATGTATTTACCCCGAAAGGCGATGTGGTGGATTTGCCGGCAGGCTCCACGCCGCTGGACTTTGCCTACCATATTCATAGCGACGTGGGGCACCGCTGTATCGGCGCGAAAATCGGTGGGCGTATTGTGCCGTTTACTTACCAACTGCAAATGGGCGATCAGGTCGATATCATCACGCAAAAGCAGCCCAATCCCAGCCGTGACTGGCTTAACCCCAACCTGGGCTATGTTACGACCAGCCGCGGGCGCTCAAAAATCCACGCCTGGTTTCGCAAACAGGATCGCGACAAGAATATCCTTGCCGGGCGGCAGATACTCGATGATGAACTGGAGCGTTTGGGTATTAGCCTCAGGGAGGCGGAGAAGCGCCTGCTGCCGCGCTATAACTTCAATGAAATCGAAGAACTGCTGGCAGCCATCGGCGGCGGCGATATCCGTCTAAACCAGATGATTAACTTCCTGCAATCGCAATTTAATAAGCCGAGCGCGGAAGAGCAGGATGCGCAGGCGCTACGTCAGTTAAAGCAGAAAACGTATACGCCGCAGGGCGCCAGGGCTAAAGACGGCGGCCGCGTGGTGGTCGAGGGCGTGGGTAACCTGATGCATCATATCGCCCGCTGTTGCCAGCCGATTCCTGGCGATGAAATTGTTGGATTTATCACCCAGGGGCGCGGTATTTCCATTCATCGCGCCGACTGCGATCAACTGGCGGAACTGCGTTCGCACGCGCCAGAGCGGGTTGTCGATGCGGTCTGGGGGGAGAACTACTCGGCGGGGTATTCGCTGGTGGTGCGCGTAACCGCCAACGATCGCAGCGGGCTGTTGCGCGATATCACCACTATCCTTGCCAATGAAAAGGTCAATGTTCTGGGCGTAACCAGCCGCAGCGATACCCGCCAGCAACTGGCGACCATTGATATGAATATTGAAATCTATAACCTCCAGGTGCTTGGCCGCGTATTGGGCAAATTAAATCAGGTGCCGGATATCATTAACGCGCGTCGCCTGCACGGCTGATGCCTGCGCGCTTTGTAAGCGAATCGCGCGGGAAAATTATTAACAGGAAAACCATGAAACAAATTGAACGTCTGCTTGGCATTATGCAACGTCTGCGCGACCCGGAAACGGGCTGCCCCTGGGATAAGGTTCAGACATTTGACACTATCGCCCCTTATACCCTTGAAGAGACCTATGAAGTGCTGGATGCTATCGCCCGTCGCGATACTGACGACCTTCGCGGTGAGCTGGGCGATCTGCTGTTTCAGGTCGTTTTTTATGCGCAGATAGCGCAGGAGGAGGGGCGTTTCGACTTTAGCGATATTTGCCGGGCTATTAGCGATAAGCTGGAACGACGCCATCCGCATATCTTTGGCGATGCCCAGGCGCTGGTTGACAGCGGCGAAGCGCTGGCGCGTTGGGAACATACCAAAAGCCAGGAACGCGCGCAGAAAGCTCAGTTTTCAGCGCTTGACGATATTGCGCTAAATATGCCAGCGCTGATGCGCGCCCATAAAATACAAAAGCGCGTAGCGGCCGTGGGGTTTGACTGGGATAGTTTGGGGCCGGTGGTGGAGAAAGTGCATGAAGAGCTTGACGAGGTGATGCATGAAGCGCGTCAGGCGGTGATCGACGGTGAAAAGCTTGAAGAGGAAATTGGCGATCTGCTTTTTGCGACGGTCAATTTATCGCGCCACCTTAGCGTAAAGGCGGAAATGGCGCTGGCAAAGGCTAACCGTAAATTTGAGCGCCGGTTTCGCGAGGTGGAAAGCCTGATTGCAGCACAGGGGCTAAAAATGGAGCAGGCGACGCTCGCGCAGATGAACGCTGCCTGGCAACAGGTAAAACAGCGGGAACGCGTGAAATAGGGCTGCGTTTTAGCTGTGGGAAATGGCGCCTGGCAAACCGTGGGCGAATAATGGCGAATAAATGTAAGGTAATTGTCTGGATTGTGACTTTAATCTATTGATATATTTTAAGTTAATTCAGTTTATTGATGTTATTAAGCTTTTGTGGGGAATATTTACCCGGTTTGCTCGTTTATTGCGCTTTATTGGTCTCGCGCGGGGGAAGTCTTAGGGGAATGCCTGAAAACAAACGCAGCGGAGTTGATTTGCGTCAAAAACATTTTCACCATAAAAGGTACTTTTTTCGGCCCGTGGTAATGCGAGACGCCGCAGGCGCATGGAGCAGGAAGGATTTGTTAGGCCCGATCTATTCGGGTATACTGCTTTCCCGTCCTGGTTATTCCATCGTCTTTAAACCTAACTTCTCAGGTTCAGCATGACAACGAATTATATTTTTGTGACCGGCGGGGTCGTATCCTCTCTGGGTAAAGGCATTGCCGCAGCCTCTCTCGCAGCCATTCTCGAAGCCCGTGGCCTCAACGTTTCCATGATGAAACTGGATCCGTATATCAATATCGATCCGGGCACAATGAGCCCAATTCAGCATGGCGAAGTGTTCGTGACCGAAGACGGCGCGGAAACCGATCTGGACCTGGGGCACTACGAGCGCTTTATTCGCACCCGTATGACGCGGCGCAACAATTTCACAACGGGCCGTATCTATTCCGACGTCCTGCGCAAAGAGCGCCGCGGCGATTATCTCGGCGCAACCGTTCAGGTTATCCCGCATATCACCAATGCCATTAAAGAACGCATCATTGAAGGCGGTGAAGGTTATGACGTCGTGCTGGTGGAAATCGGCGGTACGGTTGGCGATATAGAATCCCTGCCGTTCCTTGAAGCGATTCGCCAGATGGCGGTGGAAGTGGGCCGTGAGCACACGCTGTATATGCACCTGACGCTTGTGCCCTATATGGCAGCGTCTGGCGAAGTGAAAACCAAACCGACCCAGCATTCCGTAAAAGAGCTTCTCTCTATTGGTATTCAGCCGGACATGCTGATTTGCCGCTCCGATCGCGCCGTGCCGGCCAATGAACGCGCGAAAATCGCGCTGTTTTGCAACGTGCCGGAGAAGGCCGTTATCTCCCTTAAAGACGTGGATTCTATTTATAAAATCCCGGGCCTGTTGAAATCCCAGGGGCTTGACGATTATATTTGTAAACGATTCAGCTTATCGTGCCCCGAAGCCAATCTGTCTGAATGGGAGCAGGTGCTGTACGAAGAAGCTAACCCTGCCGGCGAGGTGACCATTGGTATGGTCGGGAAGTACGTTGAGCTGCCGGATGCGTATAAATCCGTGATTGAAGCGCTCAAGCACGGCGGGCTAAAAAATCGTCAGGCGGTGAATATTCGTCTGATAGATTCTCAGGATGTTGAAACCCGCGGCACGGATGTGCTCAAAGGGCTTGACGCCATTCTGATTCCAGGCGGTTTTGGCTATCGCGGCGTAGAAGGCAAAATCGCCACTGCGCGCTATGCCCGTGAAAACAATATTCCTTACCTGGGCATTTGCCTGGGTATGCAGGTGGCGCTGATTGATTTTGCCCGTAACGTGGCGGGCATGGCTGATGCCAACTCAACTGAATTTGTGCCAGACTGTAAATATCCGGTTGTTGCGCTCATTACCGAGTGGCGTGACGAGAACGGCAATGTAGAAGTGCGTTCTGAAAAGAGCGATCTTGGCGGCACCATGCGCCTTGGCGCGCAGCAGTGTCAGCTTACTGATAAAAGCCTGGTACGCCAGCTATACGGCGAGCCGACAATTACCGAGCGTCACCGCCATCGTTATGAAGTCAATAACCTGCTGTTAAAACAGATTGAAGCTGCGGGTCTGCGCGTTGCAGGCCGCTCCGGGGACGACCAGTTAGTCGAAATTGTTGAAGTGCCGAATCACCCGTGGTTCGTGGCTTGCCAGTTCCACCCGGAATTTACTTCCACCCCGCGCGACGGGCACCCGCTGTTTACCGGTTTTGTAAAAGCCGCCAGCGAATACCAGAAGCGCCAGGCGAAGTAATAGCCCATAACAACGCCGGTGTGGCGCCGTTTTGCCCCTGCGCTTCTCATAGGGCGCAGAGGCTTAAGCGAGATTGCAGCAGGCCGGATGAGCCGGTTTTCAGCGGCTAATGAAGGTTGATGCGGCGCAGGGTGCAGGGCGAAGGAAGAATGTAAAGGACTGCACTGTCTGTCCAGCGTTTTAGTTTAACTAGAGACTTGAGGAAAACCTAATGTCCAAAATCGTAAAAGTCATTGGTCGTGAAATCATCGATTCCCGTGGTAACCCGACTGTTGAAGCTGAAGTTCACCTGGAAGGCGGCTTCGTTGGTATGGCTGCTGCGCCGTCAGGTGCTTCCACCGGTTCCCGCGAAGCGCTGGAACTGCGCGATGGCGACAAATCTCGTTTTCTGGGCAAAGGCGTAACCAAGGCCGTTGGCGCGGTTAACGGGCCGATTGCTCAGGCGATCGTTGGCAAAGATGCTAAAGATCAGGCTGGCATCGATAAGATCATGATCGATCTCGATGGTACTGAGAACAAATCTAACTTCGGCGCGAACGCTATTCTGGCGGTATCTCTGGCCGCTGCGAAAGCCGCTGCTGCTTCCAAAGGCATGCCGCTGTATGAGCATATCGCTGAGCTGAACGGCACCCCGGGTAAATATTCAATGCCGGTGCCGATGATGAACATCATCAACGGCGGCGAGCACGCTGACAACAACGTTGATATCCAGGAGTTCATGATCCAGCCGGTTGGCGCTTCCAGCGTGAAAGAAGCTATCCGCATGGGTTCTGAAGTATTCCATCATCTGGCGAAAGTGCTGAAAGCGAAAGGCATGAATACCGCTGTTGGCGACGAAGGCGGCTACGCGCCGAACCTGGGTTCTAACGCAGAAGCGCTGGCGGTAATCGCTGAAGCGGTGAAAGCGGCTGGCTACGAGCTGGGCAAAGATATTACCCTGGCGATGGACTGCGCGGCGTCTGAATTCTACAAAGACGGCAAATATGTACTGGCTGGCGAAGGCAATAAAGCCTTTACCTCCGAAGAGTTCACCCATTTCCTGGAAGAGCTGACCAAACAGTACCCGATCGTGTCTATCGAAGACGGTCTGGACGAATCCGACTGGGATGGCTTCGCTTATCAGACTAAAGTGCTGGGCGACAAAATCCAGTTGGTTGGCGACGATCTGTTTGTTACCAACACTAAAATCCTCAAGCAGGGTATTGAGAAAGGCATTGCTAACTCCATTCTGATTAAGTTCAACCAGATTGGTTCGCTGACCGAAACCCTGGCTGCGATCAAAATGGCGAAAGATGCGGGCTACACTGCCGTTATCTCTCACCGCTCTGGCGAAACCGAAGACGCGACCATTGCCGATCTGGCAGTAGGCACTGCGGCAGGCCAGATCAAAACCGGCTCCATGAGCCGTTCCGATCGCGTTGCTAAGTATAACCAGTTGATTCGTATCGAAGAAGCGCTGGGTTCTCGCGCGCCGTATAACGGTCGTAAAGAGATCAAAGGCCAGGCGTAATCACGCTCTTAAAAAAAACGCCAGGCGCAATGCCGATCGGTTAAGGATCGGTTGACCATTCCTTGATCTGCGGCACTATAACGGCTTCCACAACAGGGAGCCGTTTTCTTGCCACTTCTCAATGGCTGGCTCGATTTCAGCGACAATCCGCTCATGCCACCCCCTTCTACACATCTGTTTGCTCAGTACTTACTTGTCGAATGGATACAACGCTGCCTACGGGTTTTTTGTTACCGCCTGCTATGCTGGCACAACTTAAAATCAGTAATATATAAAATTTACTAAATATATTTACTGTATAAATATAATCCTTATTGCTATTCAGAGTAGTGGATAAGAGCAATAATCAGATTTTAAAGGAAATTTTATTCTATATCTTCATCTGTCTCTGTGGCGTCGCCTGCAACCTATAACCCTTATTTTTTTCTGAAAAAAACCTTGCCGGTTTATTTTTAATGCTGACACGGCATAATCGTCGACAGCTTAAGGACAGGGAACGGCGGCGCGCGTTCAGCATTTGCGCGCTTT
>NZ_JAEPBH010000120.1 GCF_016632365.1 Tenebrionibacter intestinalis
ACGGCTGCGGTAAGGGATAGCGCGCCGGACGAAGTTGTTCTCGAAAACAACGCCCTCAGTGATATCGGTGAAGCCGTCGCAGCCGGTAAGACGCCGGAGCAAAAGGCTGAAGAGCATGTCCTGGCCGAAAACGAACGCTACATGAAAGAAAACTGTGCCGGAATGAGCGCAGAAGCGTGCTCGGTGCAGATGTACAAACAGCGTATTGAAGCACTGAAAAATACTGCATCGTTCGGGGCAGATTTTGTGCCAGTGGTCGGGGATATCAAAAGCGTTGCAGAAGCACAGAGCGCACTGGATTACCTGGTTGCCGCGATTGGTATTATACCTGGAGCGGGTGACGTTGCCGGTAAAGCCATTAAGGGCGTAGAAACGGCGCTGAAGAAGGGCGATCTGGCTGAGGCATCGAGGCTGATAAATAAGGCCAGTGATGATGTTACATCAGTTAACTACTTCGGTCAGGAACGTAAATACTGGTCATCAGACCCTATTCAATTTGACGGAAATAAAGTTTATCAGCGAAACGATCTCTTTGATCCACAACAGGTTTCATCATGGAAAGTAAAAGGGAAAACAGTAACAGGTACTAATATAGAAAGAATGGCATCTGGCAGAGCACCAATAGGAACAGATGGTAAGTCCGTGAACTTGCATCATATGACACAAAAACAAGATGGTCCTATTGCTGAAGTGACTCAATCTTTCCATAAGGAAAATAGTGCTGTAATTCATATCAACCCAAAGACAATTCCATCTGGTATAAATAGGGCTGCGTTTGATAAATGGAAAAATCAATATTGGCAGCAACGTGCCAAAAACTATGGTGAATAATGTATGAAAAATTTCACGTTGTCTGATGTTGAAAAATTAGTAGATAAACATCGTGATGTTATTGATTTTGGTTCTCCAGAAGATGCGGTTAGTGAGGAGTGGTTTAAACTGGCTGAAGAAGCGCTTGGCTTGCCTTTAACATCTTCTTATAAAAATTTTTTAAGGCATTATGTAGGAGGTGAGATTGCAGGTGAGGAAATATACAGTATTTATGGTCTAAATTTTGAGGATGCCATTGGTGGCGATATCGTTTATCAAAACCTAACTGATAGGAAAAATGGAACTGCTAATGCAGATGAATTGGTGGTGAGTGAAACAGATTTTGGGGAAATATTCTATTTTGATTACTCTCAATATGCTGTAGATGAGTGTCCAATATACATTAGAATTCCTTCTGGTCATTCATTGCATTATGCAAAGAATTTTTATGAGTATTTATGTAAAAGAATAGAAGCACACCTGGATTAGATTTTTTGAATCTGCATGGCATTCTGAGTAATAAAGATATTTTACCTTTGATGTTCCCGGTCACCGTGCCGGGATTTTTTTTCGCCTGTCGTCTGCCACGGCTGTACACGGTTTACCGCCAACTGCGGGACAGGGTATGTTTGATCCTACCCACGTAATATGGACACAGCCCTAAGCGA
>NZ_JAEPBH010000121.1 GCF_016632365.1 Tenebrionibacter intestinalis
AGAGAGAAAAGGTGTCTGGATATATAGGGTCAAATCCAATGAAAATAAAAGAGAAAGATGGAACCATATTGGAAGTGTTCGCCATATATTGGCTTGGAAATGAAACTCTCTTTTTAGGGTTGCCTAAAAACTATGGCGGTTTACTTGCTTATAACGCAAAAAATGTTCAAGTTATTGATTCAACTTTGCATGGTACATTTAATTACTTTTCCACGCATATAAACGGGATATATCATTGGGCTTTAATAGAAGAAAGGTTACTGGATGACATATTAGAGCGGGATGATATCGCCTATAACCGCTTCCTTGATATCCTGAAAGCCGAAGGTCGGATAGATCCAGATTTTTATTAACCATTAAAGATCCCGGCTCAAGTGGCCGGGAACTTTTTACCTGTCACTCAGCCGGGTGCAGCGCAGGAGAGCCGGCATGATATCAGCCTGCTTAGCCGGAAAAAATCCGGCATATCGGGCAGCGGCGGCCTGGGGGTGAGCGTGGGGTCGCAGTCGGTGCGCAGCGCCCGTGAGGGCACGGCGGTGACGCAGAGCGAGGCGCGCAGCCTGATGGGTACTTCCGGCGGCAACGTTATCCTCAGCGCCGGCAACCGGGTAACGCTCAGCGCCGCGGACGTGGTGGCGGCGCGCGCGCAGGGCGACACCACCCGGGCCAGCGGGCATATCGACATCACCGGCAGCGATATTGTCATTATCCCCGGGCGGGATACAGTCACCGAGTCGGTGAAGCAGGAAATCAAATCGAAGGGGCTGATGGTGAGCGTGAAGGCCCCGTTTGAGGACACGGTGCGCAACGTGCGGGATATTGCGCGCGGCGGCGGCGGCGTTGTCGATAAGGTGAAGTCGCTGGGCGCGGAGGGGGTCGCGCTGGGGCTGGACGGAGCGGGGCAGATGCTGTCGGTCTTTGCAGGCAGCAGCAAATCCACCTCAGAATCGCACTACCGGGGCGAGTTTAACAGCGCAGGCCAGCTTGCGGCGGCAGGCAATATCCAGATGACCGCCACCGGCAAACAGGGCGGCGGCAGCGGCACTATCCTGATTGCAGGCAGCCGGTTAAACGCCGGTGAAGCGGTGATACTGGATGCGAAGCGTGATGTGAACATCATCACGTCCACGGATACTGAGCAGTACAGCAACAGCAGCAAATCCACCGGCTGGAATCTTTCGGATTCGCTGAGCGCCGGGAGCGCTGTCCGTGCCGTCGCAGGCGGGGGCAAACACGCCAGTCAGTTGCTGCCGGGCGGGATGAGTCAGTCTGAGAGCAACAGCAGCGGCACGCGAACCACGGGCAACGCATCGGTCATTCAGGGCGCGGATATTTACGTCACCAGCCGCGAGGGCAGCGTGAACATCCGCGGCAGCCAGTTGACAGCCGCCGAAGACCTGTCGCTGTCTGCCGGTAAAGGACACATCACGGTGAGCGCCGGGCGCGACACCTCGCACAGCGAAGCGAGCG
>NZ_JAEPBH010000122.1 GCF_016632365.1 Tenebrionibacter intestinalis
CGCTGTTCACCGTAAGCTGCTCTTCAGCGCGGATAACGCATTACGGGCTGCCAATTGAGGTACTGGCTAAGCCAGGACAACTGGTTATCCGGCTGACGAGGGAAGGATAAGGCTGACAAAAAGATCCCAACTTAGTGCCGGGATCTTTTTATGATGGAAACTTTACTTTTTACTTACTTCTCCAATATACCAGTGCTCAGAATAATAAATTTCGCCCTCATCATTTTCACAGACTCTTAAAATCCCTAACTCTGAGAAGTCGTTAGGCAATACTAAATCCCACTCTTTTACCAAGCTTCGCCCATGTAACAAGCTTAACTGCCCAAAAATATTATTCCCTGGCTGTGTGTGCATATTAAAATAATCTTCAGAAGTAAACAAGCACAACTCGCTCGAAAACATATCAGGCAAAACAATACTGCAAGTAACTCGTATATTTTTTTTATCAGCGGGCTTGGACTGGTAAATATCATATGCGGCATCTATCAGCATCTGTGCACAATATGACTGAATATTACGATTAGTCTGTTTTCCCTGAACTAGCGAAAAATGCACCGGTATTTTGTCATTCCAGTAACCATAAGAATAGTCTTCATCGGCAATCACTGGAAATCTAGAATCATAAGTTTCAGCCCATTTTTTTAATGCTCTTAGCCTTCGTGGAATGCCTCGCAACTTCTTATTACTTATAGCTAGTTGTCTCATTATATTTTCCTTCCTTTAGCAGCTTCAGTCTTAGCCTTGTTAACAGTTCCATCTAGATTTAATACCGCCTTGAACTTTCCTTTACTGTCAAAAACTTCAAGGTGATTTTTATGCTGCCCATCAAGATAGAATTGATCACCTTTTTTGATTACATCACCAATATTACCATTCGCTTTGTAAATACTTTGCCCTTGATATATTTGACTGCTTTTTTGTGCGTTGTTACTTATCTGTGTACCAAACCCCGGTTGGGTAAGGAATTCTTTCATATTCCCAACTGCCCCTTTATTCGGCTGATATTTACTAAACCCCCCAAACGCTGCCGCTGCCGCACCCGCAATAATATCAGCCTGAACGTTATCCAGACCATAGTCTTTCTGAAGTGCTTCCGATACTTTATTGGTCGAGATAACCCCATCTGCCTGGATTTGATGCATCCAGGTCGCTGTCAGATCATAGGCCATTTTGGCCGGGATATCTTCCCCCAGGGCACGATCTATCGCCTGCTTCACAGCCATGCTATCAGCCAGCACATCACCATATTTCTGCTGGCAGGTAGCCGGACTCGCCGCACAGTCACTGATGAGCTGTTTCTGTTGGGCGGTGCTCAGTTCTTCATATTTCTTAATGATACTGCCGCAGTCACCGCCACTGGCCTGACACGACTTCATTTCAGCCGACCAGGCATCTATCTGCTTACTACTCAGGCTGTTATTGGTCACTTCCACCTTCGCGGCATTCGCGCC
>NZ_JAEPBH010000123.1 GCF_016632365.1 Tenebrionibacter intestinalis
TTCTAAAGCACAGCGACAGTTAAAGGTCGGTTACGTCAGCATTAATCACACTGACCGGCACACTGGCGCGAGCCGCTATTACAGCCGCAGCCCCGTTCTTAACCTCAAGGGCAACTGGTTACAGGAGGCGGGATTTGATTACGGCCAGCCGGTTATCGTCACCGTTGAGCAAGGAAGACTGATTATCTGCCTTGCAGGAACGGAGTGACACGGTTTATTGATTTACCAGTCCCGGCCAGTGCGCTGGGGTTTTTGTTTTATCGGGGGTGTCGGGGCTGCGCCCTGACCGATAGCAACACGCGTTTTGGAGGACGGCCACAACGTGGCGGTTCAACAAAACATACCCTGTCCCGCAGTTGAGCGGTAAAACCGTGCTCGGCCGTGACAACAGCGCAGCAGACCACAGGCGAAAAAAATCCCGGCACAATGGCCGGGACTTGACGGGATCATTCAGGATTTGATGGCGGCGATTTTCGGGCTTTACGTTCGTCTATTTTTGCAAATAACCATGACCTAAAGGCTGCTGCTGTTCCCGCAATGACACTCGCAACCAAAACATACTTAATGTCTTTTTGTTCTAATCCCACCGCCTGATTGATAATTAGCTTTACTATAATTAAACCTACAGAGAAAAAAATCAAACAGCAGAACACCATGTAAGCGATGCTTAAAAGAAGCAACCCAATAGTAACGTTATTTTTCCTTTTCATTTATTCCATCCTTAACAGCGTTACTAATAAACTCGCCACCAATTGCGCCAATAATATCACCAACAGGCGCTGAACCTGCACCCAAAACAGGGTCAAAAACGGGTGGAGCGATAAGGCCAACGGTAGTACCAAATAACCAACCGGCGCCAGAGCCAGTTAAAGAACCTTTATCAAGCCCATCGGTAAATATGGCACCACCTTGTGTAATAGCCAAGTTAGTCCAGATACCACGCCCGGGGGCCAGCGCCCCTGTCACTCCTGCTGAAATACTTCCCTTATAATCCCAGCTTTTGTTCTCATTACCCGGCTGACTCAGGTCAAACCACTGGTAAGTACCATTAGCAATTTCTGCAATGATTGCACCGCTCACCACTTTACCGGCTGTCGCCGCTGGCCCGATATACCAGGCACCGGTAATCAGTGCACCATCGACATAACCATCCACTATCACTTTCGTAATATTCACGCCATCCGGTAAATCGCCTTTTGTCGCCTTGTCCAGTGCGGCTGCAACATCTTCTGATGATGCTCCACTTTGTATCAGCGTCGTACCCAGCGAGGTCTGAGCCTGACCGTAATCAGAAAAACCTTTCCCAAGATTTAACGTGTTGTTTTCGAGCGACGTTTTTCCTGCCTGCGCCCCCGCCACTGCATCTGCTGTGCTGTCACCGGCAATGCCACCGACCAGCCCGGCCGCCAGT
>NZ_JAEPBH010000124.1 GCF_016632365.1 Tenebrionibacter intestinalis
ACTGGCGGCCGGGCTGGTCGGTGGCATTGCCGGTGACAGTTCGGCGGATGCAGTGGCCGGGGCGCAGGCAGGAAAAAATTCTCTCGAAAACAATAACCTTCTTGTTGTAGCAAGAACAGGAGCACAGGCCTGCTCTAAAGTTGCGGCATGCCGGGATGCGATAGTTGAAAAAGGCCTTGGTGCACTTCTGGGGATTGGGGCGGCAAACACTGTTCTGGACAATCTTTCTGCCTCAGAGAAGGAATATGTCTTTAACGTTGCGATGACAGGGAAGGCAGATCTGATAGAGCAACTGACACCTGAGCAGCGTGAAGCTTACGATTACATGGTGGGCCAGGACCAGAAAGGCTTAATCACTATCTTCCCTCAACCGGACCGGGATCTGACGGGCGGTAAGCTGGTTAATCCGGCACAGGATGAGAGCAAAGGAACCACACTCACAACGCCAGACCAGTCAGGGCAACAGGGTGCAAGCAATACCGGTAATGTGGACGGTGCACCGGATACTGGCGGAAACATTTTAGTTAATCCAGGAGCAGATCCATTCACTAAAAAAGATGTAGTGTATCTGTCAGAAAACTCTAACAGTAAAATTGACGGCGTTATTAATGAAACCTTATCAGGTAAGAAAAATTTCACTAGCTCGACAACCCTAACTTCCGATGAAGCACTAGCTGCTGGATTGAAGTTTTTGGGAGCGGGCTATAAAGAGATCGGCAAGCCAGGATCAGGCGTTTATCATAGTGCAGATGGAACAAAAGAATTTAGGATCGACTCAGGTTCAATTGGTGGTGCTCATGCACCAGGTGTTCCACATGTTCATTTTGGTGTGAAAAATCCTGAGACTGGCAAATACATCTCGAACAATCACGTTCCTTATGAGGATTAAGGAAACAAAATGATTTTGAAAAAGGGAATAGTTATTAACGGTGAGTATGCAGGATGGGAAATCCAAATCGTTGATGATACCCAAGGTGACACTGGAGGCTTCTATCTAATTTTACGTAGTGAAGAAGCCCAAGTTTTTGATTATTGGTTTGAGAAAAAAGAGTTCCTTAACAACCAGTTAACTGATTTTACTGTTAACTGGAACTCTTAAAAGAGTCCCGGCTACCGAGCCGGGATTTTTTTGTATATAGAAAACCCCCAGCTAGGTGAAGTGAACCCCGAAAGTTGGACACCCAACGAGTAGGGGTTTTGCGTTCCAATGGGTAGAAAAAAATATACGACTGAATTTAAACGGCAGGTTGTTCTTCACTTCCTCAACAGTGATGATGGAGCCAAAAAAACTGCCCGGCTGTTTGGTATTGACCATGGTACGGTTCGTCTCTGGACAGAGCACTGGAAGAGCCGTGGAGAGGATGGGCGACGGCTACCATGAGCAAACGCTGATACGCGAGCAAATCACC
>NZ_JAEPBH010000125.1 GCF_016632365.1 Tenebrionibacter intestinalis
GTAAGCGTCCAGCGAAAGCCGTCTGGTCATAATCTGAAGCATCCGACAAAGTGGTGTCCACCAAATAAGTAGTGGGAACCAAAGTGTCAGATATGCAGAAAAATATGACTCCCGGCAGGCGTAAAGGCTGCCCTAATTATTCTACTGAGTTTAAGCAGCAGCTCGTTGCTGCCTCCTGCGAACCCGGGATATCCATCTCAAAACTGGCGCTCGAAAATGGCATCAACGCCAATCTGTTGTTTAAATGGCGCCAACAATGGCGCGAGGGAAAGCTGCTATTACCTTCTTCAGAGAGCCCTCAACTACTTCCTGTGACTCTCGATGCTGCTGCCGTACAGCCAGAATCGCCCGCAGAGGACCCGGAAACCCTCAGTATCAGCTGTGAGGTAACGTTCCGGCACGGGACGCTCCGCCTCAACGGCACTGTCAGCGAAAAGCTCCTGACTCTGCTGATACAGGAACTGAAGCGATGATCCCGTTACCTTCCGGGACCAAAATCTGGCTGGTTGCCGGTATCACCGACATGCGCAACGGCTTCAACGGGCTGGCTGCAAAAGTGCAGACGACGCTGAAAGACGATCCGATGTCAGGTCATGTTTTTATCTTCCGCGGGCGTAATGGCAGTCAGGTAAAGCTCCTCTGGTCTACCGGCGACGGGCTGTGTCTGCTGACCAAACGGCTTGAGCGCGGCCGCTTCGCCTGGCCCTCGGCCCGTGATGGCAAAGTGTTCCTGACCCCGGCGCAGCTGGCAATGCTCCTGGAAGGCATCGACTGGCGGCAGCCGAAGCGGCTGCTGACCTCCCTGACCATGCTGTAGGCCTCTTTATCCTGGTTGTCGCAGAATAAGCCTGGTAAAATACGGGCTTATGAGCGACACCTCTTCTGACGACATCCTTCTGCTGAAACAGCGCCTGGCTGAACAGGAAGCGCTGATCCACGCCCTGCAGGAAAAGCTGAGCAACCGGGAGCGTGAAATAGACCATCTGCAGGCGCAGCTGGATAAACTACGCCGGATGAACTTCGGCAGTCGTTCCGAAAAAGTCTCCCGCCGTATCGCACAAATGGAAGCCGATCTGAACCGGCTGCAGAAAGAGAGCGATACGCTGACCGGTCGGGTGGATGACCCGGCAGTACAGCGCGCGTTGCGTCAGACCCGCACCCGCAAACCGTTCCCCGAATCTCTCCCTCGTGACGAAAAACGGCTGCTACCTGCGGAGCCATGCTGCCCGGACTGTGGCGGTGCGCTGAGATACCTGGGTGAAGATGCAGCCGAACAGCTGGAGCTGATGCGCAGCGCCTTCCGGGTTATCCGCACGGTGCGGGAAAAACATGCCTGCACAAAATGCGACGCTATAGTGCAGGCTCCCGCGCCTTCACGCCCCATCGAGCG
>NZ_JAEPBH010000126.1 GCF_016632365.1 Tenebrionibacter intestinalis
CAGACCGTGCTGAACGCCGGGCGCGACCTGAATCTGACCACAGTCGTCACCGCCGCCAGCGACAGCCTTGTCCAGGATAAAGACAATTATATAAAGCAGACAACGCTTCAGCATGTTTCGTCCGTTATTCACAGCGGGGGGAATATTCAGCTTACGGCAGGCCAGGACCTCAACAGCCAGGCGGCCCGTGTTTCAGCCGGCAGCACGCTGAACGTTCACGCAGACCGGAATGTAAATTTGCTGTCGGTGACGGATTCACACCTGACGGATGAAAAACAGTACTACAGCGGGAAAAGTGGCGGCGGCTCCCGTAATACGGTGAATATTCACGAAACCAGTGATAACCGGACAGTGCAAGGGAGTCAGTTCACAGGACGCGAGGTTGCTGTCAGCGCGGGGCATAACCTTCAGGTTAATCAGAGCCAGGTCACAGGAAAACAAACTGTGTCCCTTTCCGCAGACCGTGACCTGACCCTTGCGGCAGGACGCGTGGACGCCGGGGGAAGCGCCCTGCTCACGGCCGGGAATGATATTAACCTTAATGCCGTCAGAACCACAACGCAGCGCAGCCGGGGCGAAAGGGAAACGCACGCCAGCGAAATTTCCCGCACGGTCATTACCACTGGTGATAATCTGACGCTCTCCGCCGGGCGGGATATGAACAGCCAGGCGGCCATTATCGCCTCCGAAAACAATACGGTGATAAAAGCCGGACGGGATATCGCCCTGATGGCTGAATCTGTATCAGAAGGTGACAGCTACCGTTCGAAGAACAAAACAGAAATACACGAAACCGTCCGCCAGCAGGGAACGGAAATACTCAGTGGCGGTCACGCCACCCTTATCGCCGGGCGGGATGTCACGGCTCAGGCCGCTGAAGTGGTGGCAGGCGGCGATATCGCCCTGAAGGCAGACCGGAACGTGCTGCTCACCACCGCAACTGAAAGTGATTATCACTACAGGGAAGAAAAAAAGAAACGCCGTGGATTCCTCAGCAAAAAATCCACTCACACCATCAGTGAGGACAGTTATACACGCGAGAAAGGCTCCCTGCTTTCAGGCAACCGGGTCACCATAAGTGCGGGCAATAACCTGGCCGTGAAAGGCTCTGATGTGGTGGCCGATCGTGACGTGGCGCTGGCGGCCGGTAACAATGTCAGTCTCACTGCGGCCACCAATACCGACACATCATGGCGCTTTAAGGAGACGAAAAAATCCGGGCTGTCGGGAACCGGAGGCATCGGTTTTACCCTCGGCTCCGGCAAAACCACCCACGACCGGCGCGAAGCCGGTACAACCCAGAGTCAGAGCGCCACAACCATTGGCTCCACAACAGGAAGCGTCAGCATCACCGCCGGCAACCAGGCCCGTATCAGCGGCTCCG
>NZ_JAEPBH010000127.1 GCF_016632365.1 Tenebrionibacter intestinalis
AAGCAGACCATCAGCGCGTTAGGCACGCTGGCGGCTGGGCTGGCAGGCGGGATTGCGGGTGACAGCACCGCGGATGCCGTATCAGGGGCGCAGGCCGGGCAGAACGCGATTAATAATAACTATTTAAGTTCAAAAGAGGCCCGGCAGCTTGATACGGAAATGCAGGACTGTAAGGCTTCGGGCGGTGACTGCAATAAAGTAATTGAGAAGTATATCGACATCAGTAACAAGAACAGCAAGGAACTGATTGAAGCCTGTACCGAGGGCGGTGTTGCCTGTGTGAGCTGGCAGGAATGGATTCAGGGTGCCACGAATGTGGCTAATGATGCGCATGCATCTCAGTTCAGAATAGATGAGAAGTTAAAAGATCCAGATGCAGCAGCGCTTGTGAATTATCTCAATGGTATAGATCTCAAGTTCCTGCAGGATAATATTACGACAGGTGACAAGGTAATGTCTGTTGTTATGGATCCTACCTCCTGGCCGGTGGCAATAATGGGCGCAAAGGCTATCATTACTAATAGTGCAGGCGTTAAAGAGCAGCTCTTGGTTGCAGGTATTTCCGGGGTAGCGAATGCAGCAATTCAATATAAGACAAGTCCAATTGGCGAAGTGAAACTTTCGGATGTTATTGGTTCCGGAGTCGTCGGCGCAATTACTGCGGGTAAAGGCTATAATCCAACCCTAACATGGAATGCGGTTGGGGGTTATTATCAAGCAAAAATTAACGGAGATGATCCAGCTGTAGCTGGGCTTCTTAGTACAATTGGCGCTGGTGCAGGTTCTATTGCTGGCAGCATAATCAAAGTGCCACTTGATAAAATGCTTAACCCTATATCCAAACAATATGAATGGGTTTCAACTGGAGTTTGGACAATATCCAAACCTGTATCGCCGGATCCGCTGCCATCTATCTTAGGTAATATTAGTGACTCAGGCGTATCTGGTATGGTTCAGGATAAGTTGAAAAATGGAGGTACAGAAAATGAAAAAAAATAAGAGATCATTATTTATCCTTTTGTACCTCTGTGGGTCATTAGCTTTGGCTATATTTGTATTGTTGTTTTTCGGTCGACTTTTGGGAGCATGGATAATTTGGGATGTTAATAGTAAGTTTCCTATTACATTAGATGATGTATATATGTGTTTAGAGCTAACTTGGATTGGACCTTTAACTGGGATAGTTTTATGGTTTTTTTATTATAGGAAGTGATAAGACAGCATGCAGATAAAATGATCCCAGCCACTGGGCCGGGATCTTTTTACCTGCCTTATCCATCAGCGGCCAGCCGGACAATCAGTTGCCCCGGCTTGGCCAGCACCTCGATCTTCTGTCTTGTCGCAACCGGCCATCAGCAACGGCAGCCTTATCATCCGTGACAC
>NZ_JAEPBH010000128.1 GCF_016632365.1 Tenebrionibacter intestinalis
TTAAGGTAAAAGGGTTTTAGTTGAGAATAACTATCTGAGTAGTACCCAGGCACTGGCTTTTGATAAAGAGTTGTCAGATTGCCGGAAATCAGGTGGTGACTGTCAGGCTGTTATCGATAAGTGGAAACAGATCAGCGATAAACAGAGTGCTGAAACTGAGCAGAAACTGAAAGATAATCCGCTGGAAGCCCAGGTTGTTGATAAAGAAATCGCCCAGGGCGGCTATGATATGGCAGATCGTCCCGGCTGGTTGAGTGGTATCGGTGCCGATGTCATGACCAGTGAGGAAGCCAAAGCTTACGTCCAGCAGTGGAATGGTCAGGATCTGGCTAATATTGATACTAACAGCTCTGAGTGGATAAAGTTTGCGGCGTTTATATCTGATCCTGAAAATCAGGCAGCATTAGCTTCCATACCGAAAATAAGTAAAGACATAATTCAGTTAGCAAAAGCTACGATAACTTCACAATCTTATCCTGTGACTATTAAAAGTTTACAGGTAGGGTTAAGAAATCCCGATTATGTCGATACTCTCAAGAAAGATATGTTAGACGGTAATTTCAAATTCTCAGATCCTAAAGGTAAAATAGCTGGTTATGTTGATAGTCAAGGGCGTTACTATATAACGGAAGGAAATCATCGAATGGTAGCAGCTCAAGAGATATATAAGCAGACTGGTGATGCGAAATATATCGAACAGCTATTAAAGAATGGTGTTTGGACCCAAAGCAAAAATGCTCCTGCCGGTTCAGTATCTATGCCTAAGCGTTGATGGGGGTTGATAAAATGACAAAATCAGAAATATACATCCAGATGTTTAATCTTGTCTTACCTTATGTAAGAAGCATTCAATCGCAAAATGCCTGGGTGAAAGCAAGGGATATATCCTGTTACTTTGAGACAGAGCTAATACATAATTTACCTAAAAGTATTTTAGAGCGTGATATGGTGGAGCATGATATATGGTTCTTGAATAATCAGGCAAAATATTATTTTGAAAAATGCAGTTCTGATATATCACCAAATTATGATAAAAATATTGAATATATAATGGCGTTATTTAAGATAGTTCCTGATAACTTAAAGCCTAAGCTACATTGGGAAGGTCCATAATACAAAATACCGGCTCGAAAGCCGGTATTTTTTTATCTGCCTTATCTCTCAGCAGCCAGCCGGACTATCAGTTGTCCCGGCTCGGCCAGCACCTCGATCTTCTGTCCCGTCTCAAACCCCAGCGTTTTCATCCAGTTGCCCTTAAGTGTAATGGACGGAAACGGCGTAAACGTTCGTGAATCCCGGATATAACCCACGGTGTAACGGCGGGTTGTGGATGTGGGGCACTCTGGCTTAGTATCTGCGTCAGCCATATCAAC
>NZ_JAEPBH010000129.1 GCF_016632365.1 Tenebrionibacter intestinalis
GAGACTGTAATTAAAATTGTGTAATTGCCTGTTTTTGATATGTTCACTCCTGTAACGGAGACAGGCATTTATGGACGAAAAGAAACTCAAAGCCCTTGCGGCTGAACTGGCTAAAGGCCTCAAAACCGAAGCCGATCTCAATGCTTTTTCCCGCATGTTGACGAAGCTTACCGTCGAAACGGCGCTCAATGCGGAGCTGACTGACCACCTCGGGCATGAGAAAAATGCGCCCAAAACAGGCTCAAACACCCGCAATGGCTACTCGTCAAAAACGGTGTTATGCGATGACGGCGAGATCGAACTGAACACGCCGCGTGACCGTGAAAACACCTTCGAACCACAGCTGATTAAGAAACACCAGACGCGCATTACGCAGATGGACAGCCAGATTTTATCCCTCTACGCCAAAGGCATGACTACCCGCGAAATCGTCGCCACCTTCAAAGAGATGTACGACGCCGATGTGTCACCCACGCTGATATCTAAAGTCACGGACGCCGTAAAAGAGCAGGTCACTGAGTGGCAAAACCGGCAACTGGATGCTCTGTATCCCATTGTTTATATGGACTGTATTGTTGTTAAAGTTCGCCAGAATGGCAGTGTGTTAAACAAAGCTGTTTTCCTGGCGCTGGGGATCAATACTGAAGGCCAGAAAGAGTTACTGGGCATGTGGCTGGCCGAAAATGAAGGAGCAAAGTTCTGGCTAAGCGTGCTGACGGAGCTGAAAAACCGGGGTCTTCAGGACATCCTGATTGCCTGTGTGGATGGTCTGAAGGGCTTCCCGGATGCGATAAACAGCGTCTACCCGCAGACTCACATCCAGTTGTGCATCATCCATATGGTACGTAACAGCCTGAAATACGTCTCCTGGAAGGACTACAAAGCCGTCACCAGCGGGCTAAAAGCAGTTTATCAGGCCCCGACCGAAGAGGCGGCGCTGATGGCGCTGGATGCGTTCGCGGGCGAATGGGACGATAAATATCCGCAAATCAGCAAAAGCTGGCGTGCGCACTGGGAAAATCTGAACACGTTCTTCGGCTACCCGCCGGATATCCGTAAGGCTATCTACACCACGAACGCGATAGAATCGCTGAATAGCGTGATCCGTGCCGCGATTAAGAAACGCAAAGTGTTCCCGACAGATGACTCGGTGCGGAAGGTTATTTATCTGGCGATCAAGGATGCGTCGAAAAAATGGAGTATGCCGATCCAGAACTGGCGGCTGGCAATGAGTCGTTTTATTATTGAGTTCGGTGATCGCCTGAGCGATCACCTTTAATACATTGGCAGTTACACAGAATTACTGACAGGCTC